>NZ_JACSWA010000602.1 GCF_016888125.1 Spirulina sp. CCY15215 | reverse complement strand
CGAGAAGGTGTTTCTTGTTTAGTGTCAGAAGAATTAATTGGAGTTGAATCTGGAGTTGTAACTGTTTCTGAGATAGGAGAAATAAATTGTTTCTGAATAGGTTCACTTGGCGCTACATCAGAACGAGAAGGTGTTTCTTGTTTAGTGTCAGAAGAATTAATTGGAGTTGAATCTGGAGTTGTAACTGTTTCTGAGATAGGAGAAATAAATTGTTTCTGAA
>NZ_JACSWA010000601.1 GCF_016888125.1 Spirulina sp. CCY15215 | reverse complement strand
AATTTGACTTAATTGTATGGCGATCGCCCAAATAAATCCATATCACGATCCCAAACTAAGATAACATCCCCTCCAACTCATCCAAATCTGCTCTAATCTCATCCTCGATCGCCTTCAACTGCCCCAAAATCACCTTGAGTAATTTGTATTTCATCTCAAAACCTCCTCAACTACATTCAAACCCCCTTCTTGTTGTTCAGATCGCCCCAGAAACTCATCCAACAAGCCAAAAAAGCGATGGAATCCCGATCGCTCATCCGCACAAGATAACATAATCAACTTTGCCCAACTGGCTGCGCTTTGTACCCCAAAATGCTCCTGCAACCAAGGCTGAAACCCATCAAAAAATAGTAACTCATCCTCATCTAATTCTACCCCCATTTGCGACCTTGCAAACTCATAACCATTCAAAAACATAAACAGATCGCTCACTGAAGGACGACCTAAAAACATCCCCGGCGCTTCCTGTATTTGCTGAAGCACTGTATATAAATTAGACATGATTCAATCTCCCAAAGAATCCAACTCATCTATAATAAACTGGCCGCTGCGACAACTAAAATCCGCCAGCCAATCATCTCGGGTTAAACCCTCCCCTGATAAATTATCAAAAATCAAATCAAACACCGCTACCCCATAATGCGTTCCATTTTCTGTAATTGTATCATTCATTCCATACCGTTGACTGACAATAAAATAATCACTTCTTCGCTTCGTCTTCAACCTAACGATCTTATAAGGAATCTTCTGTGTTTTCAACCAATTACAAACCGCAATAGCACAGCGATCGCACTCCATCACTGGATAATTTACAGTAATCTTTTTAACTTCTTGCCAAACAAAATGTTTATTTATCAATAATTTTTTGAACCCTATCCCATCAACCAATAATCTTTAATGTTATAGAAATTAAGTCAATCAAACAGCATCCCCTCCAACTCATCCAAATCTGCTCTAATTTCATCCTCGATCGCCTTCAACCGCCCCAAAATCACCCTCGGCGGCTCATATTCCACCTCCTCATATTCAATCTCCTTATAGCGATTAATCGAGAGATCGTAACCATTCCCCACAATCTCCTCCTTGGGTACAAAAAACGCCTTATCCTTGCGATCGGTATCCTTCAGCAGATCACTCTCCTCCCACCGTCGCAAAATATCGGGAATATCATATCAAATAATATTGGTCCGAACTTGTCTGGCGCGATCGCCCACAAATTCGAGATAAATTTCTAAATAGGTGGGGGGTTTATAGGGTAAGCGTTGCGGCCATTCAATCGCCACTATCCCAGGAGTGACTTCGATTCCTTCCCAATAAATTTCTGGGGTAATGCCCCGCACATCCAAAGGTTCTAAACGATACAAATCTAGATGATAAAGGGGTAAACGTCCCTCTAAATATTCATTAATTAACGTAAAAGTCGGGCTGACAATGGGATCGCAAATCCCCAAACCTTCGCCTAACCCTTGCACCAAGGTTGTTTTACCTGCTCCCAAATCTCCAAATAGGAGAATTGTTGTATTGACGGGTAGCGATCGCCCCAACTCTCGCCCTAATTCTAAAGTTTCCTCTGCATTCTCTAATTGTGCCTTTTCAATCATGATTGTTGAAACTTAAACCCATGAGTCTTTTCGTACCAGCGTAATAAAACTTTAGCAAGACGTTGATGATCGTGGCGCACGTATCCCGTTTCGCGATCTTCGTCCATAATATTAGCAAGAACAATCCGTCGTCCTAATTGAGTCACCGCTTCGCGATCGAGGAAAACTGGATGGGAATTATCTTGAGCATAACGGATCAGAGATTGGGCTGAAGGATAACTCCCTTGCACGATAACCGCATCAAATAAGCGGCGATCGCCAACACGATCGATCGCCCGAATGTGATCCGATACGGTATAGCCATTAGTTTCCCCAGGTTGAGTCATAATATTGCAAACATAAATGCGAGGGACCTTCTTTTTGGCGATCGCGTCGCGGATGTCAGGAACGAGCAAATTAGGGATAACACTGGTGTAAAGACTCCCCGGCCCCATAATAATAAAATCCGCCTCTTTAATGGCTTTAATGACCGCAGGGAGGGCAGGAGGGTTGGCAGGGAGACAACCCAACCTCACGATTTTCCCTTCCGCTTTGGGAATGTTAGATTCCCCCTCAATGCGCCGTCCATCCTCTAATTCTGCCCATAGGCGCACATCGGCGAGGGTCGCGGGCAGTACACTCCCCTTAACGGCTAAAACCTTGGAACTGGCGGCGATCGCCGTCTCCAAGTCTCCGGTAATTTCGCTCATAGCTGTGAGAAATAAGTTCCCAAAACTATGCCCAGATAAACCATCCCCCGCATTAAAACGATATTGAAACAACTCCGTCAGTAATTTTTCTTCGGCTGCGAGGGCTGCGACACAGTTGCGAATATCCCCAGGAGGAAGCACGCCAATTTCTCGGCGCAATCGTCCCGAGGAGCCGCCATCGTCCGCAACGGTGACAATAGCGGTAATATTAGCACTATACTCCTTTAATCCTCTCAATAGGGTAGAAAGACCAGTTCCACCGCCAATGGCAACGATTTTCGGTCCCCGATTCAAGCGGCGATGGGCAGTGAGGACATCGATCAACTCTTCATCGCTTTCCGGTTTGAGGACTCCAGCAATAGAGCCAAAACTGCGGCTTTGTCCCCAAAAAACAAGGAAAAGCCCCAAGGCGATCGCCAGGGGGCCAGAAATATAACTGGGAAGAATGCGGGCGATCCTCTCTAAAATATCCGAAGCAAACCCCATTAAACGGTAAATGGGGGTCAGTCCTACCCAAATGGCCAAACCCAAAACAGCACAGAGAATTCCTGTTGTACTGATCAACAACCAACGTTTGATCAGCAAACCGGGAGCCAGCCATTTAAACCAGTGATTCATGCGCTTGGGAGTCCTTCGACTGACCGTCGCAAAACTCGGTTTTTCCATTTTTAGGGAGCGTAGGGCTTGTTCTATTAGACCAACCATAACGATATTTGGTTTTTGTAATCGGTTATTTATTAAGTAAAGTCGAGGGCGGATTTTAGCAACTCCGACGAGCGATCGCTAGGAATCCAAGAATAAAAGATAATGGTAGAAGAAAAAGAAAGAAAGGGGCAAACTTTGGACGCAAAACCAATACGAATTTTAGGGATCGATCCAGGTTTGGCAAGTTTGGGGTTTGGGGCGATCGCTTGTCCTGTGGGGATGAAGGAGGCCACAATCGAGTTACTCGATTGTGGCATTATCGAAACGCAAGCAAAAACACCCTTTGGAGAACGACTCTGTACGATCTACGATGACCTACAGGAGTTGATCCGGGAAGTTCAACCGGATTTGGTGTCCATTGAAAAATTATTCTTTTATCGTATGGGCAATACCATTGCTGTAGCGCAAGCGAGGGGGGTAGTGATGTTAGTATTGGCTCAAGCTGAGTTACCTTATGTGGAATTTACTCCAGGTCAGGTAAAACAGTCTTTAACTGGATATGGCAATGCCGACAAACAGGAGATCAAGGAAGCTGTAGCGCGAGAGTTAAACTTGGAGTCTTTACCCCAACCCGACGATGCAGCAGATGCGATCGCCGTAGCGCTGACGGCTTGGTTTCATGGGGATTGATGTATTGAAAACCTATTCCTGCTATCATTTTGGTTGACTTGCACCCCCACCCATTCAACAAAGAAATATGGCTGACAATACTGGAGATATCGAAAGATTACTCGAAACGAAGAAATGCCAAGGCGGAGACTTGATTCACGCCAATTTGAGCAATTTTGACCTCAGTGGCGCTGACCTCAGTGGTGCTAATTTGTACTGTGCGAATCTTAGCGGGGCGAATCTTAGCGGGGCTAACCTCAGTGGTGCCGATCTGAGTTATGCCAATTTCGTTAATGCCGATCTCACCCGAGCTAATATTAGGGGCGCGGATGCCAAAGGCATTAACTTATTTGATGCTAATCTCAACGGGACGGTTTTAAGTGCTTCTGATTTGACTTTTGCCACTTTAGTTAATGCTACTTTGAGCGAGGCAAATTTAAGCGCAGCTAAACTGGTTGGCGCAAATCTGATTGGGGCAAAATTTAATAGTGCTAATTTGAGCAGTGCCGATCTGGGCGGAGCGAACTTAAGTACGGCGAATCTTATCTCGGCTAAACTCTTGAGTGCCGATCTTAGTGAAGCCAAGTTAGTGCGTGCAGATCTCAGCGATGCCAATTTAATCGGAGCGAATCTAACGGATGCTAATCTTTCTAATGCTAATTTGCTCAATACCAATTTGACCAGCGCGTTGTTAGTGGGGGCTTATTTAATTGGTGCGAATTTAATTGGTACGCAGTTAGATAATGCTAAATTAGATGGCGTTATTGGTTTAACCACTGAGGGTCAATTGGTTGTAAGTTGATTTTTCAGTTGGCATTGCGATCGAGAGGGGTACATCCTGAAATCAAGGGAACGAGTTAATTCTTTCCTCCCTATATTCGTCAGTATTACCTTGACGAATTCAATTGCCGAGGTCTGAAAGCTCTTCCCCTTTTCCTCTTTTTTTCTCCTAAATGTCCGATTTAAGTCTAACTCAAAAAGTTTCTCTCTCTGAAGATGTTCTCCTCCAAGATTTGGGGGGAGAATCTGTTTTGCTCAATCTTGATAGTGAAAAGTATTTTGGCTTGAATGAAATGGGTACGAGGATGATCTCTGTTTTAAATGATGCTCCATCTATTCAAGCTGCTTATCAACTTTTATTAGTAGAATATGAGGTGGATGGGATAGAGTTAAAACAAGATTTATTAGCGTTAATTGAAAAATTAGCTGAACATGGGCTGGTTAAAGTCACTGGGTCGTAAATTGACGACATTAAAACAATTATCTTCCCGAGAGCGTTGGCTTTTTGTGGGAGGTTTTTTAGGGTTAATTTTTGTGGCGATCGCCTTACCTCGACTGGGCTTAAAAAGCACCCAAAAGATTTTAATTAAATTACCTCAGACTCGTTACACTGTTTCTGATTCAGAACGTGAAAAACAGGTTACTCAAACTGCTGCAATGGTGAAAATTGCCGCTCGCTATTGCCAACCCTTTGCCAATTGTTTAAAGCAATCTTTGATTTTATGGCAATTACTCTATTTACAGAGAATTGAGAGTGAATTAAGAATTGGAGTAAGATGCGATCGCGGTGAATTTGAGGCTCATGCTTGGGTAGAATATCAAGGAATCGCTTTAAATGAAGTTCGAGAAGTGCGCGAAGATTTCGCTACTTTCGATCGCGCAATTCGTTGATTAAGAATTAGCAATGGTTAAACCATATTGATCGCACATTTTTCTCAGGTTAGTCTTCAAGCGATCGCGAATTTCATCGGGAGCAACAATTTCACAATTTTTACCATAGCGCATTACCTCCCGCACCAACCAAAAAGGATTGGTGGTTTTTCTGACTACTTTGCGAATTTTGTTGTTCTCGTCTAATTCATTAATGATATCTTCCTCCATATCTTTCTCCTTGGCTTCGTAAGCACTAACCATGCTTCCAAAAAAGTGTAAGTGAACTTTAACCGTGCCTAACCCTTCTGCACGCCAACTTCCATTGGCACGAAGGATGTTCAAAATACGATCCAGACGAAAACAGCGATTGTGCTGGAGTTCAAGAATAGGTTCATTTTCATTAATTTCTTCGCACCATGCTTCCAGATAAAAGCGCTTTTCAAAAAATTGGATGCTACCAAAATGCACGTTAAATTCTTCTTGTTCTTCTTGACTATTACAGTAAATCAGATGAAAGGGTTCCTCGCGCTCAATGTGCATATCCACCACCCTGCGCCATGCCTCAGTTTCGTGTGTTATTGTTTGCAGCAGATTTTGGCGCATTGGTGCTTCCAATTGCCCGCGATCGAGGAGTAATTCGATCGCGGTTTTCGCTTCATTCATTTGACCCGCATCGGTTAGGACTTTAACAGCGCGATCGAGGGCGTGAATTTGCGCGGGACTGAAAGCGAAGGGCTTACCCGTTGCAACTTCTCCTCGGGCGATCGCCACCAATAATCCCGAAATGCTGGGATTTTCGCCCCAAAATATTTTCTCGCGACGGGCAACTTCTTCGAGTTGGGTTTTCGTACCGGGAGGAATGGAGAGTGTCAGTGTTTCTTTTTTCCTTTTCATCAATTAACCCTTGCATTTTTTTCTGAGGTGTGCCATAGTAATTATTGTAAAGGTTTTTCGCCGATCACAGCATATCTATATCTGTAGATTGGCATTTTATCTCAATTTGCAAAGGAGGATTGCGATCGTGGCTGATCTAGATTTATTGGAGGAAGCGATCACGTGAAGCTCAAACAAAAAGCCAGAGACTAGCTCTGGCTCTCAAACCCTCATAGGGATTAGCAAAAAAGTGTAATCAGCATTTGGATTGCAGCACTATTTCAATTCCTCGTTTCAATTCCTCGAAGGCATTATTTTTCTACTCTCTAGGATAAGACATGGCTGGTCTGGTTGGCAATGCACTCTCAATACTATGAGGTTATTGATAATGAAAGAAAGTCTTCCCGATCGCCTGCTTCCTAAACTGGACACGCAAGAGAGGCGATCGTAAAAGTTTCATCTCGACCATTAAGAGTTTATTTAAGGTAATGTACACAATCACACTAAAACCTATTTATTCTTGTCCAGCTTCAGATATTCCAGAAGATGTCAAATTACCGGATGGATGGACATTAGCTTGGCATCAGAAGGAAACATTAGAGGCAATCCGAGATCCCAATATTGAGGTTATTTTTAACACCGCAATGACAGGAGATGGGAAGAGTTTAGCTGCTTATCTCGAAACACTACTGACTGATTTTTATGCAATTGGATTGTATCCAACGAATGAACTTGCGCGAGATCAGGAAGGGCAAATTACAGCTTATATTAAGATATTTCAACCTAAAGGTAAGCCAAGAGTTAATCGTTTGAGTAGTGCAGAATTAGAACTTTATGCAGAGCAAGAGAATTTAAAAAAAGCTAATGCGATCGCAACACGCATAAGCCAATCGGAAATTATAATTACTAACCCAGATATGTTTCATTATTTGCATCGGGGTGCATATTTAATTCCTAAATTGGACAATCCCGATAAACTTTGGAATAGTCTCGATAAAGATTTTGATTTATTTATTTTTGATGAGTTTCATGTTTTTTCTGCACCGCAGATTGCCAGTGTTCTCAATACAATGATGTTAATTCGACGCACCAATCGCCAGAAGAAATTTTTATTTCTGTCTGCAACTCCGGATACTCAATTATTAGACAAGTTGAATAAAGCTGGTTTTAACTATCACTGTATTGATCCAGTTGCAGAAGGAAAATATGAATTTCCTGAAACGAGCGATCGCGCTGAAGAATTAAGATCGCAAGGATGGCGACAGGTTGCGAGAGAAATTGAACTTTCTTTCATTCCTTTAGAGTCTGCTTTTGCTGCTTCGGAAAACTGGCTTAAGGAAAATAAAACCTTAGTTTTACAACAGTTTAAAGTTCATCCTAATACAAAGGGAGCGGTAATTCTCAATTCAATTGCTGCCATTAAACGCCTCCTACCCATTTTCCGAGAACTCTTGGAACCGCATGGGTTAACCGTGGGAGAAAATACGGGATTGTCGGGAAGTCAAGAAAAAGCGCGATCGCTAAATAGTGACTTAGTTTTGGGGACAAGTACGATTGATGTGGGTGTGGATTTTAAGATTAATTTCTTGATTTTTGAATCCTCAGATACGGGAAACTTTATTCAGCGTTTGGGGCGTTTAGGTCGTCACGATGGTTATGAAAAAGATGGCGAAATGGTTCGTTTTGAAAACTTTGTTGCCTATGGGTTAGTGCCTAAGTTTTTAGTCGAACGATTGTTTCCACAAGAATTTTCTGAACAAGAACCTACAAAAAATCTAAATAAACAGACTTTAGAAACGGAAAAGCATTACGATCGCATCTATTTCAATCAGGTGATCGCAGATAATTATCGTAAAATTAATGACTTTTCTGGCTATTACAAACGCTGGGGAATTGTACAGTCAACTAAATTATGGAACGATCTGAGAAAACCTAGGTTAAAAAGTCAATATGCTGGCAGTCAAGAGAAGTTTCAAAAAGATTGTGAGAAAGTCTTTGAAAGTAGTATAAAACGGGCTGTAGGCTGTGTAATAAAATGGGGTAGAGAATGGGAAAAATTATCGGGTAAAAAGGGGAATCCTATTTTTGATGATGCGTCGAGTTTTCGGGGATCGAGTCCGTTGCAGTGCGGACTATACGACATTACCGAGGAATATGAAGGCGATCGCTTCAAAACTTACGATTTACCTGGAATTCTCAGTAATTTGGAGATTAAAATGCAGACAGAAGCAGGATTTATGCGATCGCTTGCTGATACCTCCAAACGACTTGATCGACCCATTCCCAAAGGACGTTTTCGCCACTGTTTGGCATTTATGACTTTAAAAAGATACCGTGAGGAGCGATTAAATTGGAAGTTTACTTATTCGGGTAATTTACAACCCATTGCAGATACTTGGAAAGTGCAAGTATTAACAGGAATAGAAATTTGGCAACCCGAGAATTTCTGGGTGAAGGAAATTAACCAAAAGTTGCGAAAACAAGGGTTGGTTTGTTATGTCCTCTCCCAACGTTGCAGAGAAGTGCGCTATCGCTTGCAATTACCCATGCACTTTTCCCTTTATCCTATTAGTGATGAAACTAGCGTACACGATGCCGATCCACCTTATTCCATTGCGATCGGTCAAGCTGCATTACTGTTGGATACCTTAGCATATCGCTTGAAAAGCAAAGGAGGTGAGGTATGGATTTGTTAAAGTGCATTGCCAAATCACGGAATATATAGATTCTCTCACAATCAAAGGTTAATCCAGAAAAATGACCAAACCAATTCCTGAGAATTATGGAGATTTACTAATGGAAGTCAAACAGCGAATTCGCTCATCTCAGTATGAAGCATTGAAAGCCGTCAATCAACAATTGATGATACTTTACTGGGATATTGGCCAATTAATCGTCGATCGCCAAGAGGAAGCCAATGGAGGTAAATCTATTGTTGAAAAATTGGCTAAAGACTTACAAATCGAATTTTCTGGAATTAGCGGGTTTTCGGTTCGCAATCTCTGGAATATGCGAAACTTTTATCTTGCATACTATCAAAATGAAAAACTGCAATCAATGGTTGCAGAAATTGGTTGGACTCACAACATCGTCATTTTAGAAAAGTGTAAAGATAACCTCAAACGAGAATTTTATATTCGCATGACCCGCAAATTTGGCTGGACAAAAAATGTTCTAATTCATCAAATTGAAAATCAAACTTATGAAAAAACTTTACTCAATCAAACGAACTTCGATCGCACCGTTTCCGAAGCTATTCAAAATCAAGCTCAACTAGCTGTAAAAGATGAATATACCTTTGATTTCTTAGAGTTAGGGGACGAACATAGCGAACGACAACTCGAACAAGCTATTCTTGCTAAAGTTGAGCCTTTCTTGCAAGAAATGGGAGGAATGTTTTCTTTTCTTGGCAGTCAATATCGTTTAGAAATTGATGAGGAAGAATACTTTATCGATCTTCTTCTCTATCATCGCTATCTCAAATGTTTGATTGCAGTAGAGTTAAAAATTGGCAAGTTTTTACCGGAATATATCGGTAAAATGCAGTTCTATTTAGCGGCTTTAGATGACCGTGTTAAATTGCCCGATGAAAATCCTTCTATTGGCATTATTCTTTGCAAATCGAAGAATAAAACCATTGTTGAGTATACCCTCAGAGATTCTAATCGTCCCATTGGTGTTTCAACCTATAAAGTTGTCTCTAATGTACCGCAAGAACTCAAAAATCAACTTCCCGATCCTGAACAAATTGCCAAATTATTAGAAGGAATTGAGTAAAAGTAACAGACCGGACAAAATCAATTACACAATCAATTTAGGAGAATGTTATGACTCGTCAGAAAAAAACTCAAAGTAATGCCAAACAATTAAATATTTTTGAATCTACACAGTTAGAGAAAGAAATGGAATTAGAATTTGAAGATATTGACCTTGATGCACTGACGGATGAAGATTTAGGATTGGATGGAGAAGATGGCGATCGCACGATTGAAACTGCTCAAGAACTCCTAACCTTAAAACTATTACGAGAAGCAATCAAAAAGAACAACTCTGACGATCCCGTGATGGCAGATTTTGCTCAATATGTCCTCCCAAACTTATTAAGAGTTGCGATCGGAGTGACCGCAAAAGGAGGTAAATTCTTTGATGAAATAGATCGCCGTCGTGCAGCAGAAGGAAAAGGAAAAGTACGTCGCGATAATGCTGGGGATCAGTCCTTAAATACTCATCTCCTCAATGGCTTATTTCCAGCCAATTTAATCGAGAAACGTTTAGAAAAACTCGATACAACCATTCGACGAGTGGTGAAAGAGTTTGAGCGAAGAATTGCGATCGCAGGATTTATTCTCCATGATTTTGAGAAATTTAATTACGATTTATTTTCTAAAATGCCTGAAAAATATAAGGTAGCTTGTCGAGATTTTAACACCGATATCCGCAGTCTTTCACCAGAGGAACATCGAGAAATTTTTGAGATTATTGTCCCTGAATTAGAACTTGATCGTTTCTTATTTCCCAATACTCCCAAACAATGGCGAGACTATCTCGACGATCTGCTTTATGTTGCTTATAATGCTCAAACTCTTAATGATACAAATCTCAATCTCTCAGAAGATGGATTAAATCCAACTTTAGGCGATCGCACTTTAAAAAGTTTAGCAAAATTAACTTGTTTAGCCGATCGCCTCGCATCTATTGTTAAACATCCCCAAGATGCGCTTCATAATAGTTTAGGAAGTGTTCTGCACGAACTTAGCAATGGTCAACTCAAGTTTACCTATCACAGTATTGCTGAAAATCGGGGTGTTTTAACCAATGTGGTCAATAATGCAGTCATGGAGGCACATACAGACCTTAACACGGACGGAAAAAGGCACTATGAACCCTTATTGTATTTGCCAACTGGAGTCATTTATTTAAGCGATCGCGATGCAATTCCCATCTCTCCTGAAGGTTTACCCGATCGCGTCGTTGCAACCATTAAAACCCTTTGTTCCAGTCAATTGAGACAGCGACAAACAGGATTTGGTCGCGATGGAAAGGGGATGAAATACGCAGATTATTACCGTCAATTTTTTGATGATCGGGACTTGATGGAAGTGGCTCTTGATGCAACATTACGAATTCTCAAACCCACGAAAACATCAGTTGCGAAAAGTCGGAGTGAAAATCTCTTGAAATTCCAACTAAAAGATGTTCTTTCTGCACAGTATGACTTTAAATTTGAAGATGATATTCGGATCGACCAACTGGCAGAATTTGGGGATGTAGTGACGCGGAAAATTTGGGGCGATCGCCTTGCTCAAATCGAAATATTACGCAAGACAAATAAGAAACTTCCTCCTCCCCCCGATCTCGATCTCGTTGCTGAAGTAACACAATTTTGGCAACTCGATATTATTGCTCCTCTTCGGCAAATTCAACGCATTAACGAACGACATAAAGAACTCAAAATTAAAGGCAATACGGGGGGTGTTCCTTATGAATGGTATTACTTGGCCGCACAATATTTAAAACAACATCCAGGTCAAGAAGATATTCGTCCCATTGCTGACAAACTAATCGAGTTTGTTAGTGGTAAAATAACAGAAGCGATCGCTCCTTACAAAGTTGCCGATGGTTGGGAAGATATGCGACAATGGGTAAAGCAAGTTGTCATGTTACCAAATCAAGAATTGGCTGAAAAAACTGATGAAAAAACTGGCCAAAAAACAGATATTTTCCTCAAAGAACTTGCCAACTATAATGCAGCCAAAAAAGATGGTCGCGGTCGTCAATTAATCTGTTCTTTGTCCCATTCTGCTTATACGGTGACAGAACAAATGGAATCAGCAGTTTTATTTACGCCCCAAGTTTATACTAATAAACAGAAATTACAGGGTTCTAATGCCAAACGAAATATTTCCAGTATTGCAGGGACGGAAATGATGCTGCGACAGATTTTAATGAATCAAACGCAAGCAGTCGGGAAACGGTTTGAAGATGGAAAATATCGCTATCTTTATTTCTACCCAACTTATTATTTCACCCCAGAAACCAACACTTTTTTACAAAAAGCGTACATCAATATCGCTCAAACTCGTTTTGATGCCAGCATTCGTAGTCATTTTGTCAGCAAAGAATTGCAAGCAGATTTTGGACGCGATCGCTATCAAACCGTCGATACTTTTCTCATGGATGAAGATTTACAAAACAAGAAAAACTTGCCCTATAATGACAAAAACAAAAAACAAGATCGCACTTTTAAACTCTCCTATCCCGAAGATAAACCTCTCACCTTTTACTTTATGGCCATGCCTCCAGGACGCGATCCAACGGATACGGAATCATGGGTTATGCCAGCATGGTTGGCTTTTGCTTTCCCCATGATTCTGGATGTTAAAACTGTCGTTTCTGAGTCTCCTATTCCTCCTTACCGAGATGGTGCAGAATTTGAAGAAACCGTGTTTCTCGACAGCGCACCGCAAGCATTTCGAGTCTTGACGGGAGGCGATCGCTTTCGCTTGGATTACATTTTGGAAGGTTGGAAAGATAGCAACGGAAAAGAGTATCCAGCACCCTTAAATGTTCTCACCGCAGCCTATTCTATTCACCTCGATGTGAATGCCAAGCGAGGCAAATCTGGTTACGATGCGAACTGGGGAAAACTATCAGAATTGGCACGAAACTTAGAAACTAGTCCTCTCTATGTTTTCCACTATCTCAACCAGTGGACGAGAGGAAAAGATGCAGATGTGCCAAGCATAAGTCGTATCAAATTGTACACTTATGATTTTTATCCTTGTTTCGATCCCTATGTTCAATTTAATTCCCATACGGAGGAACTTTCAATGACCAAAGAATCACCCTTAAATCATCCAAAACAACTAACGGATTTGTATCGCAAATTTTACCGCGCAAATCGGCGATATAATCCTAAAGCAAATGCCGTTCTCAAACCCATTGATATTGCCTCTGAAACCATCCTTAAAGCAGAATCTAGCGTTTTTTATGGCGAAACTTTAGTTGCAGTTGTAGCAGCAGAAGTTTGTAAGTTAATGGATCGCGTTCATTCTTCTACCGCAGAAGGTCGCTGGCAAATTAAAGAACGAGAACAAGAACGACAAGCTGTTTTAGACTTTGCGCGTTACTTTGTTACCGATGTTTTTGAAGGAGCATTTAAAGGCGATCGCGCTCGTTTAGCAGGTCGTCAAATTAATCTCATTCGCGATACTTGTGAATTTCTTTATCGTTTAGAACAAGATCAAGAAAATCAACAAAATAAAGCAAATGATGAGCCTTCTGAAACATCAGAAGATTGATAACTCTAATTTTTGTTAAGGAGGTATTGACAATTATGAATGTTCTCGAACAACTGCTCTCCGTATTCTCGTACAGGCTCTAATTGCTTGATCGGTTCAGATTTTGGGCAAATTTTTGCATTGCTAAAAAACAACTTTTTTGATTAGGAGAAAATTCATGGCTTTCTTAAAAACTCTCGATTCTAAATTCTTTCACACGGAAATTCCTTACAAACCAATGGGAAAATATATTCATTTTCTAACGGTGCGGGTAACGGAATCTTATCCTCTTTTTCAAACCGATGGCGAACTGAATAAGGCTCGGGTTCGTGCGGGAATTGAAGATAAAACAACCATTAGTCGCTTGTCTATGTTTAAGCGCAAGCAATCAACTCCAGAACGTTTAGTGGGTCGGGAATTGTTACGAAAATACGATCTGGTTCAACCCGATGAATGCGAATATAACGTCGCTTTTGGGATGGATAATCCTGATTGTATTATCTATGGTTTTGCGATCGGCGATTCGGGTTCGGAAAAGTCAAAAGTTGTGGTCGATACTGCTTTTTCTATCACCTCTTTTGATGAGTCCCACGAGACATTTACTCTCAATGCACCTTATGAAAATGGAACGATGGCCTCGAAAGGGGAACAAGGAAGCAAACCCGGTGAAGTGACCAGCCGAATTAATCAACAAGACCACATTCGTCCGCAAGTTTTCTTCCCTAGTATTGTCACTCTCAAAGACCCGACTGAAGCCAGTTTTCTTTACGTTTTTAATAACATTTTGCGGACTCGGCATTATGGAGCGCAAACCACTCGCACGGGACGAGTCCGAAATGAATTAATTGGTGTGGTTTTTGCTGATGGTGAAATTATTAGTAATTTGCGCTGGACCCAAGCAATTTACGATCGCATTCCTCCAGAAATTTTACAATCTATCGATCCCCTCGAGGAAGGTTTAGTGATGGAGAAAGCAACGGAAGCCATTCAAGCATTAATGCAGGAGGAATTTATCGTGCATACCGATTTTATTGGCGAATCTTTTGCTTCTCTGCTGAGTGAAGTGAAAGGTTTAACAGCAACGGAAGAAGGGATTACTTCTATTTTGCAACAAGCAGATACGGAAGCTAAAACCTATGCAGGGAAACATATTAAGAAGAAGGAAAAAACCAAAGCTAAAACCTAATTTGAGGAATGCTAACAATTAGAAATTCTAACAATTGGCAGTTCTAACAATTAGAAATTCTAACAATTAGAAATTCTAACAATTAGAAATTCTACCAAGTAACAGCTAGCGGGCAAGATGCCCGCACTACCAAAATTGTCGGATATTGTAGTGGGAGCGTCTCGCTCCCTAGCATTCTAACAATTGGCAGTTCTTAGCATTCTAACAATTGGCAGTTCTTAGCATTCTAACAATTGGCAGTTCTTAGCATTCTAACAATTGGCAGTTCTTAGCATTCTAATAACTTTGCCTAACCCATCCTACTAATGCTGAAAGTATTGTTTATTGGTCATTAAAATGACACATCTTTATCGCTGTCAAATCGAACTCCACGACAGTCTTTATTTTGCCACTCGCGAAATAGGCAGACTGTATGAAACTGAACCCATTTTGCATAATTATGCCCTCTGTTATGCTTTGGGATTGGTAGATAGCCCAATCCATGAAACAATGGTTGCGGAAGAAAATTCTTATCGCTATTTTTGCGATCGCCAAGTTCCTCAATATGCAGAACATCTAACTATTCTCAACAAACAAGGAATTTACATAACTCCCGCTCGGGCGATCGCTCATGCAACGGTTTTGCAGACATGGAAATATGCAGACAATCGCTACCATGTTGAAATGCAGAAAACCCAGAAAAATATTCCCAGTTTCGGACGCACGAAAGAAATCGCACCTGAGAGTATTTTTGAATGTTTTATCCTCTCAGAGCGATCGCTCCTCAAATCTGAACTTATTAGTAGTCGCAGCAATCAATGGCCATGGAAAATTCCTAAATGGATTCGACTGGGAAAATGGATGAGCAAAGCAGAAGTGACAATTGAAGAATTAAGGGAAGTCAAACAAAGTTCGAGAGAAATTCATTTTACCTTTCCTTATCCTCTCAATCCTCTTGATGTTATGTTTACCCATCAAGTCCTGAGTTACGATGTCATCAATATGCCTCCAGTGAGCTTAATTCGTAACGTTCATTTACGAGGAGAATATTACACTTGCGAAGCAATGAAAGAATTAAAAATTCCCGCTTGCATGGAATATCGCTTTAGTTAAATAGTCGAACATAAAGATTATTTTCTGTGTCAAGAAGTGTAAAAAGCTAGATTTCCTCCCACTCCCTATTCCCTACTCCTTTTTCACAATGACTATCGAAGAATTGGTCAAACTTTTAGAAAAATTTCCTCCGCAAACTCGCGTTGTGGTTGCAGGTTATCAAAACGGTTACAACGATATCACAAAAATCCATCGCCTTGCCTTACAGTTGAATGCCTACCAATGCTGGTCTTGCGGTACTCATGCACTGGCTGCTCCCGATCTGAGCGATCGCATTCCAGCCATTTTTCTCGGGGGCTATAACCCCCACTGTCCACAAGTTCTCGCGAGCGATCGCTAATTGCTATCATGCCTCACAGTCTCGTCCTCAACCTCGTTCCCCAAACCCCCATCTACCCCAACTTTCTCACGGGTCGCCACTACCACGCTCTCTTTCTAACTTTAGTTACTGCTGTAGATCGCGATCTCGGCGATCGCTTGCATGGCGATACAGGCAACAAAGCCTTCACTTTAAGCCCCTTTCAGATTATAGGAGATAAACCTCGTAAAAAATACGGGCAATTGCAATGTCAGCATTATCGGGCGATCGCACCTGGAACCCCCTGCTGGTGGCGGATTTCTCTGCTAGATGATACCCTTTTCGCTCGCTTAACTGCCCTTTGGCTGCAACTCGACTTCAAGAAATCGTGGCATTTAGGGTCTGCCAACTTACATCTCACTAGCATTCTTGGCACTCCCCAAACCGCTCAACCTTGGGCGAATGCAGCCTCTTATCTGCAACTTTACGAAAATGCCTCGGAACAAGAACGAGAATTTTCCTTTTACTTTGCCACTCCGACGGCATTTCGCCAAGGTTCCCAGGATACGGCCATGCCGGAAGCCGATCGCGTTTTTCAAAGCCTGTTGCGACAGTGGAACAAACGCAGTTCTATGCCCTTCTCTCACCTAACGTTTGAAGATTTATTTCCCAGTTCCTTTGATATTTGTACCGAATGTGTCGTAGACTCCCGCAGTAAATTTGTCGGCTGTAGGGGCAAGGTAACTTATCGCAGCTTTGGTAATAGTACATCGGAACACATCAAACAACTCAACACTCTCGCTGATTTTGCCCTTTATTGCGGTATCGGACGCAAGACGACAATGGGCATGGGTATGGTGCGGAGACTCGTAAATTCTCACTAAAAAACAATAATATTATGCAAGAATTGATTCCTATTGCCGCCCTCAACCAGTATGCTTATTGTCCCCATCGCTTTTGGCGGATGTTTTGTGCGGGGGAATTTGTCGATAATCAATACACCATTGAAGGAACTCACCTACACGATCGCGTTCATGCCAGTGGTGCTGAATCTCGGAGCGAAATCCAGCAAATTCGCGGGGTTTGGCTCAAGTCCGATCGCTATGGTTTGGTGGGTAAATCTGATCTAATCGAACGGGAGAGCGATCGCCTCTATCCAGTGGAATACAAGCGAGGACGAAAAGGAGAGTGGGATAATGATGCTCTACAAGTCTGCGCTCAAGCTCTCTGTTTGGAGGAGATGACAGGACACTCTATTACGGTGGGTTATGTTTACTACGCTCAAACCCACCAACGCCAGAAGGTGGAAATCGATGGGGCTTTACGAGAGGAGGCGATCGCGACCATTGGGGCGATCGGGGAACTTCTCGAAAGTGGCAAAATGCCCCAACCCTTTTATAGCAAGCGCTGTCGGGGGTGTAGTCTCTATTCGCGCTGTCTCCCCCAAGCGGCAAAAAAAGTGAAAACCTATCAGGAGGATTAAAAAATGGGAACGGTTTATGTGACACAAGAGGATGCTTTTATCGGCAAAACTGAGGAGAGGCTAACGGTCAAGGCGGACAAAAAAAAGGTTCTCGATGTGCCTTTAATTAAAGTGGAAGGAGTAGTGGCTTTAGGGCGGACTACAGTTTCTCCGGCGGTGGTGATAGAGTTGCTGGAGCGGAATATTCCCCTCAGTTTTATGAGGACGACGGGTAAATATTTAGGCAGGTTACAACCGGAAATGACCAAGAATATTTTTGTCCGCAAGGCGCAATGGGCAGCTATGGGAGAAACAGATTTAGCAGTGGGTGCAGTGCGGGGTTTTGTGCGAGGGAAGTTAAAGAACTATCGCACGGCTCTGATGACGGCGCGGCGCAAGTTTGAGGGAATGGCGGTGGATGAGGCGATCGCCCAGTTGCAACAGGCGATCGCGGCTTTGGAGAAGACTAAGGCGATCGATTCCTTGCGGGGTTATGAAGGGGCGGGAAGTGCGGCTTATTTTGGCTGTTTTAACCAATTAATTCGTGTTTCTCATTTTAGTTTTAAGACTCGTAATCGCCGTCCGCCAACAGACCCAGTGAATTCTTTATTGAGTTTGGGTTATTCTCTTTTGCGTCACGATATTCAAAGTGCGGTGAATATTGTTGGCTTTGACCCTTACTTAGGGTATTTGCACGTGGAACGTTATGGGCGACCATCACTAGCATTGGATTTAATGGAGGAGTTTCGTCCGTTGATTGTGGATGGGATGGTTTTGGGCGCAATTAATTTGCGTCAGTTATTACCGGAACATTTTGAGACAGAGCCTTTGAGCCATGCGGTTTCTTTAACACGGGAGGGATTGCAGATTTTCTTGCGTTTGTACGAACAAAAGAAACAGAGCGAGTTTAAGCATCCAGTTCTCAAGCGCAAGCATACTTATCGAGAGGCGTTTGAGATACAAGCTCGATTGTTGGCTAAGTATCTCATGGGAGAGATAGATAAGTATCCACCATTAATTATTCGCTAGGAGGAAAGTCAATGTTTGTTACGATTTGTTATGATATTTCAGAGGATAAGCGCCGCACGAAGATTCACGCCATTCTTAAGTCTTATGGACAGTGGGTGCAGTATAGTGTGTTTGAGTGCGATTTGACGAAGGCGCAATATGCTAAGTTGCGGGGTCGTTTAAGTAAGTATCTGAAGATGGAGGAGGATTGCATTCGTTTCTATTTTCTTTGTGGTTGCTGTCAGGGTAAGGTGGAGCGAATTGGTGGGGATCCGCCTTTGGATTCGACGGTGTTCTTTGTCTGATTAAGGATCGATTTTCTGAATCGGCAATTTTTGCGGATACCGGGGGGTGTCATTTTGGACTTCGGATTTTAACAGGGGTCAAATTCAGTTCTAGTCTGGGTTTGACCCTATTTTTGTGCGTCAGG
>NZ_JACSWA010000600.1 GCF_016888125.1 Spirulina sp. CCY15215 | reverse complement strand
TTCGGTGGTGGGGGCTTTGGTGCGGAGGTCTTCGAGGATGGCGATGGATTTTTCCATCTCGGTGAGGGCGTTTTCGAGGTTGCCTTGGGAACGTTGGAGAGAGGCAATATTCCATAATGTGCGAGCTTCTCCGCCGCGATCGCCCACGGCTTGGCTGAGGGGCAAGGCGCGAGCGTAGTATTCCAAGGCTTTCTGCTTTTCTCCTAGGGAGTCGTAGACAGCGCCAATATTGTTGAGGATTTGGGCTTCCCCCCCGCGATCGCCCACTGCTTGGCTGAGGGGCAAAGCGCGTTCGTAGTATTCAAGAGCTTTCTGCTTTTCTCCTAGGGAGTTGTAGACTAAGCCAATATTGCTGAGGGTGGCAGATTCCCCCCCGCGATCGCCCACAGCTTGGCTGAGGGGCAAAGCGCGAGCGTAGTATTCCAAGGCTTTCTGCTTTTCTCCTAGGTCGTTGTAGACTAAGCCAATATTGTTGAGAGTCGTGCCTTCTCCCCCGCGATCGCCCACCGCTTGATAGAGAGGCAAGGCGCGTTCTAAGTATTCAAGAGCTTTCTGCTTTTCTCCTAGGGAATCGTAGACTAAGCCAATATTGTTGAGGGTTGCGGCTTCTCCGCCGCGATCGCCCACTGCTTGTCGAAGGGGCAAAGCGCGTTCGTAGTATTCCAAGGCTTTCTGCTTTTCTCCTAGGGAATCGTAGACTAAGCCAATATTGTTGAGAGTGGTGGCTTCCCCCCTGCGATCGCCCACAGCTTGGAGGAGAGGCAAAGCGCGATCGTAGTATTCAAGGGCTTTCTGCCTTTCTCCTAGGGAGTTGTGGACAGCGCCAATATTGTTGAGGGTGGCAGCTTCCCCCCCGCGATCGCCCGCCGCTTGGATGAGGGGCAAAGCACGTTCTAAGTATTCCAAGGCTTTCTGCTTTTCTCCTAGGTCGTCGTAGACTAAGCCAATATTGTTGAGGGTGGCAGCTTCTCCCCCGCGATCGCCCACCGCTTGACGGAGAGGCAAGGCGCGTTCGTAGTATTCAAGGGCTTTCTGCTTTTCTCCTAGGTCGTCGTAGACAGCGCCAATATTGTTGAGGGTTGTGGCTTCCCCCCCGCGATCGCCTACGGCTTGGTAGAGAGGCAAAGCGCGTTCGTAGTATTCCAACGCTTTCTGCTTTTCTCCTAGGGAGTCGTAGACTCTGCCAATGTTGTTGAGGGTGGTGCCTTCTCCGCCGCGATCGCCCACTACTTGGTCGAGAGGCAAAGCGCGTTCGTAGTATTCAAGGGCTTTCTGCTTTTCTCCTAGGGAGTTGTAGATAAAGCCAATATTGACAAGAGAGGAGGCTTCTAGGCGTTGTTCTCCTGCTTGGCGAAAGAGAGTTACAGCGCGTTCAAATAGAGTAATGGCTTGTTGGAAGGTTTCTAATGTGCCTTGCTGACGCAATTGAACCGCCTCTTGAAGAACCCGGTTTGCCTCATCTAAGTCCGGCGACTGTTGGGCGATGTGGGTTTCAACAGGTTTTCCCTGTGCCATCCCAGAGACGGGTAGTATTGCCGCACTTGCCACCCCTGCCAGGATGCAGCCCCAGATTTTTGTTCTCTTTTTCATCGCGCCTTCCCTCAACTTAATCTCTCTCAGATATTCCCGGATGGGATCAATGTATCGCAAAATTTCGCTTTTTGACAAGAGTTTAGAGTATTAACAATAGAGAGATAGGACTACGCTGCTAGTGGTCTGTCATACTTAAAATGACGAGTATAGCCCGATCCGCCAGGGATTGAAAATCCCTTCTTACTTGGTTGGATATGCTGAGGAAACCTCAGCATCCCCCAAGCGCTGTCTCATACAAAAAATCCATTGAAATGGATTAGGGTTATGGCGATCGCCCTTACCCGCCAAAAAATCCTTGACAGACCACTAGCAACTCGGGTGACTTTAATTAAAAATTTACTCTCATTTCTGACATTTTAGGCAGAAAAATACTCTACGATCGCCTTTGTCAATCCTTCTAATGTATATTCTTTAGCTTCTACGTCCACGCGGCCAAATAAATCGAGACAGGTTTTTGAGGTTTGCGGTCCGATGGAAGCAAGACAACAAGAAGCGAGAATTTCTTCTAATTCTTGAGAATGTAAGGACTGTTTAAAAAGACGATCGCAATTCTGCACTGTTTTGGCACTGGCAAAGGTTATAATCTGTACAGAACGACTTTGTAAGGCTTTTAAAACATAAGGATCGATGCGATCGGGACAACCGGATTGATAAGCAGGAACTTCGACAACATTTGCGCCTTTTACATTCAATTCTTGTACTAAAATTTCCCTTCCTCCTGTTTCTACCCGAGGAAAGAGAATTTTTAATCCTGGGAGGCGATCGGGGAAATTTTCTGCTAGAGAGTCAGCGACAAAATTAGGGGGAATAAAATCGGGAATTAAATGATATTCTCTCAGGGTTTTTGCAGTTTTTTTACCCACTACAGCAATTTTAATCCCCCCTAAACTGCGTAAATCCTTCCCTAATGTTTCGAGACGTTTGCAGAAGTAATGGACAGCATTACTCGAGGTGAGAATGAGCCAGTGAAATGTATCGAGAGAGGCGATCGCGCTATCTAATTCTTGCCAACTGGAAGGGGGAGTAATTTCTAGTGCAGGCATTTCCAAAACCATCCCACCATGTTCCAATAATAAACCCGCAAAGTAACTCGACTGTTCTGCTGCACGAGTGACTAATATTGTTTTTTTGTCAAGGGGTAAAGCGTGAGAAGATTGAAACATTTCTTGAAGGTTGACAACGGCACCAATTACCATGATACAAGGAGAGAGGGAAATTGCTTGGGTTTGTTCTTGAATATTAGCTAAATTTCCTCGCCAAATTTGTTGCTGAGAACTGCCTGCATTACGAATAATAGCAATGGGGTGAGATGGCGATCGCCCATTTTGCAATAAATATGCAACAATTTTTCCTAAATTTCTTCCTCCCATTAAGATAACCAATGTATCAATTTTTGCCAAGGCTTCCCAATCCAGATTTTCTGGCTGATGTGCGCTTAGGACAGTAAAACAACGGCTTAAATACTTATCTGTGAGGGGAATTCCTGCCAGTAAAGGAGCCGCTAATGCAGAAGAAATACCCGCAATAATTTCAAAATTACACCCTGCTTTTTGCAAGGCTTCTACCTCTTCTCGCACCCTTCCAAAAATAAAGGGATCGCCACTTTTAAGACGTACAACTTGTTTACCTTGACTGCAATAAGTAACGAGTAAACGATTAATTTCAGTTTGCGGTGTACTGGCTTTTCCTCCTCGTTTACCAACCTCGAGTTTTAGGCAATTTACAGGAACTCGAGTTAACAATTCATCACTAATCAAAGCATCATAAATCAAAACTTCCGCAGCTTGAAGAAGGCGATCGCCCTTAAGGGTCAGAGAGTCTAAATTGCCAACTCCTGCACCTAACAAATAAACTTTTCCCTGACAAGTATTTTGATCATTCATCATTCATTATTCATATTTATCCTTCTTCTAAATAGTCCTCTAAAGTTTGAGTTCGTTTTTCAGTTAAATCTATCACGCACAACGCATAAATTGCTGGCATAATGCTTCCACCATCATAGCGCCGTTGAGAGTATTCGCAATCTGCCTCTCTGAAAGAAATCCATGCAGTTTGTGCTGCGATTAAGCGCGTTTCTTGGGCAGTATCTTTAACCTTATCCCTCAATTGTCCATAAACTCTATTGAGTTTTGCATCGGCTTCTCCTGCTTCTTTTGTCGCACAAAGATTCATCTCAAGTTGTGTTTGTGGTTCTTCACAATTGAGCTTTTCATCTTCCTTAAGAGGATTTTGAGCAATTTTAGGAGTAGTATGATTTAAGGTAGTAATGGGAGAAGAAGCGATCGGCGAAAATTGTTCTGTTGCGATCGCGCTACTCATGCGACCATTGATACTATCTGGACTGGTTGCGCGAGTTTGTTCGGGAGTCGAACAACCTGAAAAAACAACGAGAATCAAAGTTGCTGTAAAAATAAAAACGTTTTTTGTTATCTTCATTTTTGGTTCTTGTTCTGATTAAATAACGAGTTTAACACAAATTGTTCGCAAATCATTTCTAACTTAATTCTATGCCAACCAAGAGGCGATAGGAAATAAGAAGTATTCAAGGAAAAAAAGTTTCCAGATGAACTGATAAAAGCTGGCGATCGCATTGCGATCCTCCAGATCGACGCTACGACTGCGCCACCACAGCAGTCCTAACAGAATACAATGACCCGTCCCTAATATCCAAGCATTAACCCCCGCTAAACCGATAATTACTGCCCCTATTGTACCCAAATAGCAGAGGGTGATAATGCCGCGAGAAATTTGAAAAATGGCGGTTTTCCCGACTATGAGGGTAAAAGTAACAATTTCATATTCTCGATCGCCCTCCATATCGGGAACATCTTTAAAAATTGCGATCGCGATGGTAAACACTAAAATAAATAAGGTTAAAATAATAATTGAAGCTGGAATAATATCTAACCTTCCCAAGGTATGATTAAAGTGCAAAAATAAACCCAAATTAACAATAACACCGCGAACGGTAAAAATACAAAATGCAGCTAAAAGAGGAAAACGTTTTAAACGGATAGGAGGCAGAGAATAAGCCGTACCAATTGCTAAACTAATCCCCACCGTTGCCAGAAGCCAATGCCCTCCAAAAGTCGCCAAAAGTAATGCCAAAATGCCTGTAATAACAACAATCCATTGTCCTTGATTGCGAGAAAATTCTCCCGAAGCTAAAGGCAAATGAGGCTTATTAATGCGATCGATCGCAATATCTTCAAGTTGATTTAATCCTACAATATAAATATTGCCACACAGACAAGAAACCCAGGCGATCGCCAAATCCAATAAACTTGTTATACTCCAAACATCTCTGGCGATCGCAACAGCAATAGAATAGAGAGCTAATACACTTAAACTTGTGCCAATAATCGTATGAGGTCGAGAAAACTGCCAAAAATTCTTGAGGGTTTGTGTTTTTTTGATTGATAATTGTTCATTAATCATTGTTTATTAATTATTGATTCTGCAATATAAGCAATACAACCAGAAAAGAGAATTAACAGAACACCCAAAGCATTAATATCAGGTTTAACTCCGAGTCGAATGCGGCTGAAAATCTCTATAGGTAGTGTAGTCGATCGCACTCCAGCCGTAAAACTAGAAATGAGAAAATCATCAAAACTCAAGACAAAAGCCAACAAACATCCCGCAATAATTGCAGGTCTTAATTCTGGTAATAAGACTTGTAGAAAGGCTTGTAGAGGGGTTGCACCAAGGTCTAATGCAGCTTCCTCAAGATGGCGATCGATCTGGGTAAAACGGGAAGAAACAACGATCGCAATATAAGCTAAACAGAAAACAACATGAGCAGCAACAATTGTCCAAAAACTTAATTGAATGCCTAAAACCGCCAGAAAAATAAGCGTTGAGATGGCGATCGCAATATCGGGAACAATTAAAGGTAAATAAGAAACCCCACGATATAAAGTCTGCCCTGGAAAGCGATATTTGGCCAAACCTACCGCCATCATTGTCCCTAAAATAGCCGCGATCGCAGTGGCGATCGTAGCCACAGCCAGACTATTCATTAATGCTTGGATAATGCGCCCATCGGCAAATAACTTAACATACCATGCCCAAGAAAATCCCGTCCATTCTGCACTGTATTCCGACTCATTAAAGCTGTAAAACATCAGCACAAAAATCGGCAAATACATATACAAAAATATCAACCCAGAGAAAAAAGCCATCCTAATTATTAATAGTCAATAGTCCGCTATCAACTATCAACTATCAACTATCAACTAAACTACCTACCATTTTCCGTCTCTTTTCAAAGAGAAGTAAGCATCAAGAACTTGCGCCACCATTGGAGCCGCCACCTTACCCCCACCACCGCCAGAGTGTTCCGCAAAAGCCACCACGACAATTTCAGGATTGTCAAAAGGAGCAAAAGCACCAAACCAAGCATGAGCCTGACCTGGAGGGGCTTCCGCCGTCCCGCTTTTCCCGGCTGGCGAGGGAACTCCAGGGCGATTAACAGCAGTACCGGTTCCTGCTGTAGCCACAGCGCGTAAGCCACTACGAAGAGTAGAGATAGTAGACTGTTTTAAATTAAGAGGTTCGCGCCAATTTTTCTGTTCTTCTTGGTTTTTGAGTAAATGGGGTTTAACAAGATCGCCACCATTAGCCGGTACCGCAAACATCACCGCGACTTGCAGAGGAGTTGCGAGGGTGAAACCCTGACCGATGGACATATTCACCGTATCTCCCGCCGTCCATTCCCAGTTCATCCGCTCTCGTTTCCATTTATCGTCAGCAATCAAACCCGGTGCTTCCGAGGCAATTTCAATCCCAGTTTTCCTGCCGAAGCCAAAACGACGCGCCCAATCGATCAATACTTCTCCTCCTACTCCGCGCCCGATTTGTCCGTGAAAAGTGTTGCTACTCCATGCCATCGCCCCCACATAACCCATCGGACCAAAACCGGCACGGTTCCATTCTCCAAAGGCAGTACCTCCTACTCGTAAATAGGCAAATGTGGGCAAAACAGTATCAGGAGGATATTTTCCCGACTCCATCCCGGCGGCGGCGGTAACAACTTTAAAGGTTGAAGCGGGAGGAAAACCTCGCAAGGCACGGTTCACAAAAGGATTACCCTGTCCTTGTAATTCTTTCCATTTTTCTGGTGAAATCCGTTTGGAAAAAATATTGGGATCGAAGGCGGGATAACTGGCCATCGCCAACACTGCGCCATTATTGGGATCGATCGCCACAACTGCCCCCTTGCGACGACCCAAAGTACTTTCGGCCACTTTCTGTAAATTGAGATCGAGGGTCAGGGTAACATCTTTGCCCGCTTTAGCTTGTTTTTCACCCTTAATTTCGACGACTTTTCCTTCGCCATCTACCACGACCTGCTGCCCGCCCCATTCCCCTCGCAGCATCTCTTCAAAGCCTTCTTCTACCCCCATTTTGCCGACAATATCCCCGAGGCGATAGCCGTCTTTGCGCCGTACATCAAGTTCTTCCGCATTGAGTTCTCCTGTGTACCCTAAAATGTGAGAACCATTTGCCTTGTTCGGGTAATCCCGGACGTGTTCAATATCGACATCTACCCCTTTAAGTTCAAAACCATATTCTTCAATCGCTGTAATTTGTTTGGCGTTTAAACCCCGAGCGATACGAACGCGAGTGGGGGAGTTATAACCGGCTGCTTCCACTGGTTTCCGAATTTCTTCAGGGGGAATGTCAAGAATTTGTGACAATCGCATAACACTCGTCTCCCAGGTTTCGTATTTCTGGGCAAGAGGCCAGACATAGGCGGAATGAGATAAGCGACTGCTGGCCAGAATTCGCCCTTTGCGATCGAAAATGGTGCCGCGCACAGGTTGCCGAGGCACAATGCGAATACGATTATTTTCTGCTAATTCGCTGTTCTCCTTGCCTTCCACCAGTTGCAAAAAGGCAAGACGGGAACCAATACCCCCAAGCAAAAACAGGCTGATAATCAGCATGACAATTACAGATTGGTATTGTCCGCCAACGGTTCTCGGGGTTTGTTTGCGCCCGACTTGGGAAGATGGCTTTAGGGTCGTTGTTGTGGGATGGCCGACTCGCATCATGGGTTATCGCTTTTGTATAAATCCATTGAACAATGCCCCGCGAGAGGTGGTTGTTTGTTGCCACTACACTCTTGGATTTTTGGGTTTCGGGGTTTACCCGAGGAAAGTTTAATGACAATTGTACTTTGCAATCTCCCTTGTAAGCGGAAAATTCTTTCCATAAGGACAAAGTTTGTGGGCAAGGGGTTTCTCTGGGAGAATTGTAGGAGAAGAGCATTGTTAACGAACTTTCTCTTGGGGATCTGCTTTCTCTTTTCTCAGAGAGAAGTCCTGTTTCCGTATAATTTCCTCGCAATTGAGTTTGAACAGTCGATACCCTACATGGGTACGGGGATTCCAGCAAATCCTTGAATTTCTCGGGCGATGCTGTCGGGCCAGTTTTCGATTAAATAAGTATCGCCATTTTTCATGACGCGAAGTTTGGCTTGCGCGATCGCCTTGGCGTAGGCTTTACTTTGGGCGAGGTTGGTGGGTTTGTCTTGTCCGCCCTGTAAAATCAGTGTCTGTGTCTGAAACTGACTGAGTTTCCCGTTGAGAAATTCTTGTTGAATTTCAGCTTGGTGACGGGCGAAAAGTAATTGACAAGAAGCCGGATGTTCCACCAGCAAAGTTCGATAGTTCAGAAGGGCATCGATTTTTTTTCGCAATCTTAGTATTGCTGCGAAGGGAGAGATCGCCTTTAACAGTAAAAAAAATAAAGGTGTGCGATCGACGAGCAATTTTTCAATATTCCAGCGCTCTTTTTGTTCTTCTACTTCTATTCCTTCGGGGGATACTAGGATCAATCCTTCTAAGCGTTCCCCGTATTTCTCCGCGTAACTGGCGGCAACCCAACCCCCCAAGGAATGACCGACTAAATAAGGGCGTTCTAGTCGCAGGGCTTCAATATACTCAGTAAGGCATTCAACTTGCAGGGCAATTGATTGATGAACATTGGGGGGTTCGGATTCACCAAATCCTAACAAGTCTGGAGCGAAACAGTGATAGTGTCCTTCCAGATGGTCGATAACCTTTAACCATTGACTGCTATCGGCATAAGCACCATGTAAGAAGATCATGGGTTTTCCTTTGCCGACTTCTCGCCAGAAAATTTGTCCTTGGGAGAGTTGAATGCGGGAGATACGTAAAGGCGATTGCATCTAATCTAAAATTACTGTTGAGTTTGACTTGTTTTGGATGGCAAAATGGATTTTGACCTATAATGGCACAATTTCTCCCCAAAATAAACGCTAAATTTTCAGGACAATTCTCGCAATTTGTTTTCTTTTTAAGATCGAACTCGATTTTTCTGCTTAGGGTTTTTTCACCCAATACAAATGCCCCTGGTGTAATTGTAAAACCGGACGTTCCGAGAGGGCTGCGAGTTGGCGATCGTGGGTTGTCACGATAATGGTGGCTCCATAGGTGTTGAGGTTTTGCAGGGTTCGTAAAATTTGCGTGGCATTTTCGACATCTAAATTTCCCGTGGGTTCGTCAGCGAGTAATAAGGGTGGGGTGCCGACGATCGCCCGAGCAATACTAACCCGTTGTTGTTCTCCTCCTGAGAGGCGATCGGGGAAATACTCGGCTTTATCAGCAAGTCCGACCATTTTTAGGGTGGGGATGAGCCGCCGATCTATTTCTTGCTGTCGTTTCCCTTGTGCCTGCAGGACAAAGGCAATATTTTCAGCAACGGTACGATTGGGAATGAGCTTGTAGTCTTGAAAAATAATGCCCATGCGTCGCCGAAATTTAGCCAGGCGATCGCCCCGCAGTCGGTTGACATCGCAGCCGTTGGCGTAAACGCGCCCGGCGCTGGGGAGTTCTTCCCCGTAGAGTAATTTTAAAAGGGTAGATTTTCCGGCTCCCGATGCTCCTGTGATAAAAACAAAATCGCCGCGCTTTAAATTCAAGTTGACATTCTGCAAACAAGATCCGCCGTTGGCATAAACCTTGGAGACATCTTGCAGGCGAATCATAACTTCTGTCGGCAGGGTTTTTTGCTGAAAAACCTCGGGCTGTTTGCTTTTTGCAGAGGTAGAGGTAGAGGTAGAGACTTTTTCTTGTTGCTCGAGCATTTTTGGGGATCTGGGGGATGGGATGGGGCGGTTTGAGGGCGATCGCCCTAGGAGGGTTATGGCTTAACCTACGAGCGATCGCCAGGCAAAATGGGGCAGAGCCAGCATTCGCCGCCAACGCCAAGGTTCTTTGTAAAGACGATAAAACCATTCCAAGTTATTTTCGCGCAACCATCGGGGCGCTCGGGACTTGACCCCAGCCCAAATATCTAAACTCCCTCCTACGCCGATCCAAATTGCTTTGGGACAAAGGGCGCGATTTTCTGCAATCCAATATTCTTGACGGGGAACTCCCAGTCCGACCAAAATTAATTTGGGCTGTTTTTCTTGCAGTTGTGCTTGAAAATTGGCTTGTTCTGAGTCTGAGAGATAGCCGTGGCTACTCATCATTGAGAGGGAAGGGAAGCGATCGCGCCAATGGCAAGCGGCTTGTTCTGCAACCCCTGGAGCGCCACCATAAAAGGCGATGGGATAGTCTTCTCCTTCTTCTCCAGCAATCTCTAATAAAGAAGCCGCCAGTTCAATGCCTGGACAGCGACGCTGGAACTGTTGGCGCAGACGCAGGTAGAAGACAACTCCTACCCCGTCGGGAATGACCAGATCCGCTTGGGCGATCGCGGCTGCTAAAGGGGGATTGCTTTCCGCTTGCATCGCCATTTCTGCGTTGAGTGTGACCACGTGAGTGCCACAATCTTGCAACAGCCGCGATCGCAGCCAGCGCGGATAATCGTCACACAGGTGAACAGGTAATTGAAACACAGAGAATTGCTTTGGAGCTTCTATCCCGTCCTGAAGTTGTTGAACCGACATTGTTAGTCAATCTAATTTTTGAACTTATCCACAAAAATTATCTTATCTCGATCAGAAAAGCAAGTTTGGCCATGAGGAATTGGCTATTTGAGTTCTAAATAATAGGAAAAAGAGAAATTTTTTTGATATTTTAATAAACGTTTTCGATATAAAAGTTGCCAAGCAGTCCGCGAAAAGGCACCTTCCCAAAAAATCCGAGTAGCATGGATAAAATCTCTACAATCTCCTTGTTTGAAGGCTGCCAGACTCCAGTGTAGTTTTAAATAGGATTCAATTTGTGTGAAGTGAGGAATCTTTTTTTGATATTTAGGATGTACGAGAGAATAAATTTTTTGCTTGATTAAAATATGGGTTTTTAAGCGTTTAGAAATCGGAATTTTTTTATTATAGCTGCCATCCCACAAGGTACGGTAAGCCAAACAACGATTGATAAAAATAGCATCTCCAAAGCAGGCAATTTTAACCCATGAGTCGATATCATCAAAATTCGCATCAAAATAGGAATCCCAGCCCCCCGATTGCAGAAACGCATCTCGACGAAAGGCTACTTGTACAGGAGTGCCGAAAGGGACTTCTTCTAGGAGCATACCGCAGTGAATATCTTCTTGGGGTAAATAGCAAACATGACCTACTCCGACAGATTCCGTTACAGAGAGATTCTCTCCCTTCCCATTCACTTGCATGACCCGACAGGAGCAAATTGCAGCTTGGGGACGCAAGGCGATCGCCTCCTGCATGATTTCCAAACATTGGGGATCGAGATAATCATCGTCATCTAAGGTTTTAATCCAATCTCCAGTGGCTCGGGCAACCCCAATATTGATGCTTTGAGAATGACCGAGGTTAGTTTCGTTACGATGATAAATTATATTGTGCTGGGGGAGCGTGTGGCCAAGGTTTTCGAGATAATCCTTTGTCCCGTCGTCAGAACAGTCGTCAATTATAACAATTTCGCAAGGAATCGTTTGCGAGAGGGCAGTTTGGAGAGCGCGATCGAGCAACTTGATGCGGTTGTAAGTTGTAATCAAAATACTAAATTTCATAGATTTCTCTTTCAAGCCTCACGCCTTTAGGCTGAGGTTCCTGCTGCTCGGACTGACGGTGGGGGTGATCGCATTTTAGCTTAGAGTTCTCGCAAAATTCTAGAAAAAACAAAATTTTTCTTTTTGCAAATTAATATCTCCCCATCGTTTCTTTATCCTCATCGTTTCTTTATCCTCATCGTTTCTTTACATTTGATGCCAATTTGTTACCGTGTATGTAAAAATCCGGAAGAGGTGACAAATTCTCTGAATTTATTGGATTAGGAATCAAGGGTGGGTGCATTAAAGATCGCAGTGAAGTTCTCCCTCAAATTTCATGATTCTTTCCAGCAAATATGGAAACCAAATTATCAATGCTGTCTCGATTAGCTAAACAAGTTCACACTTCTTTCCCTGATTTTACAGGGGTTAAAGTCATTGCTATTTCCGTCGCGATCGTCACCGGCAGTATGCTGGGTTTACGGCAGTTGGGTGGATTTGAGGGTATGGATCTTTCCTTACATGATCGCATGGTACGGCTTCGCGATCGCCCGAACACAGATCCTCGCTTAGTCATTATCACCATTACCGAAGAAGATTTGCGATCGCTGCAAAAATGGCCGATTCCCGATGGTACTTTAGCGAAGGTTCTCGCCCGCTTACAATCTTTTCAACCTCGGGCGATCGGTTTGGATCTCTATCGCGACTTTCCCATCGAACCAGGTCACGCAGAACTTGTCGCACAATTGCAAAAACCCAATCTGATTACGATTCGCAGTATTGATATTCTAGCTGGGACTCCGCCTCCTTCCGCCTCGCCCCCCGAACAACACGGTTTTAATGATATCGCGATCGATCCCGATAGTGTTGCTCGTCGCAATCTCCTTTTTGCAGAATCCAAGGACAGTGGCAATTTATATTCTTTTTCCCTACGTCTAGCACTGTTATATCTTGCGGATTTAGGCATTGTCCCAGAAGCGAGTCAAGAATCTCCCGGATATATGCAGCTTGGAGATACAATTTTCTATCGTCTCAGTCCGACTTCAGGAGGGTATCGCAAGTTAGATGCGGCGGGATACCAAATCTTTTTAGAATATCGCACTGCCCAAAATCTCGCCCGAGAAATCACCCTAACCGATGTACTCTCGGAGGAAATCTCTCCCGACTGGATTAAAGACAAAATTGTTTTAATTGGTAGTAGCGCCACGAGTTTGCAAGATCGACTGCTGACTCCCTATAGTCCAACTTTGCCTGGAGATGGCAAAACACCAGGGGTTATCGTTCACGGGCAGATGATCAGTCAGATCCTCGATGCGGCGACGGGAGTACGGCCTTTGGTCTGGTTTTGGCCGGAATGGGCGGAAATTCTCTGGCTTTTGGGTTGGAGTCTCTGTGGGGGGTTAATTGGTTGGCAATTTCGCCATCCTCTTTTTTTGAGTATTGGTGTTGCGATGGGGTTAGGAGGTTTAGCAGGAAGTTGTTTCGCTTTAGTGACTCTATCGGGTTGGATTCCTTTGGCCGCACCTGCTTTAGGGTTTACTATTTCTGTTGCTGTTGTTGTCACCTATCAATCCTACGAAGACCATCGACGACAGCAAATCGTGATGAAGTTATTGGGACAAAATACATCTCCTGAAATTGCTGAGGCACTCTGGCGCGGGCGAGATAATCTGCTCAAGGCGGGAAAACTGCCGGGGGTAAAATTAACCGCAACTCTGCTCTTTTTGGATATTAAAGGGTTTAGTACGGTTTCTGAGAAAATGCCTCCCGAGGATTTACTGGATTGGTTAAATGAGATTTTGGGAGCCATTACTCAAGAAGTCCTCTCGCGAGACGGAATTGTTAATAAATTTACTGGTGATGGCGTGATGGCGGTTTTTGGCGTACCGATGTCTCGCTTGCTGAAGGCTGAAGTACAACTTGATGCCCAACATTCCGTTGAATGTGCTTTAGCGATTAGCGATCGCCTAGTAGATATCAATCAAATGTGCCGCGATCGCAATTTGCCGACGATTCAAATGCGAATTGGGATTTTTACAGGTCCTGTGATTGTTGGTTCTTTGGGGGGCAAGGATCGCTTGGAATATGGTGTTTTGGGAGATACTGTCAACACGGCGGCACGTCTCGAAGCCTGCGAAAAGGAGCGCCAAATTACCGGTTGTCGCATTCTCATTGCTAAAGAAACCCTCGTCCATCTTCAAGATATATATGAGGTTGAATCTTGGGGACCGATCGCCCTGAAGGGAAAACAACAACTGATTGATGTTTATCGCGTTATTGGTTTGCGTTGATCGCGATCGCCCTTCTAAATTCCCCTAGGCTGCCTGATGATAAATATTATTTTGGGCATCAGGATAGGACTCGTAGATATGTTGATAAACCTGCTCGCATTTTTTGTCAAAGCGTTCTGGAGTATAACTTTCGGGCAAATTCGCATCTAAGACTTGCTCGATCGCCACCTTGACTGAGGCTCTGGTTTGTTGCCGTTTTTGCCAATCAAGCACTAATTTTTCACGCTTTAGGATGGTTAGGAGTTCTTCTGCTCCTTTTTTGATGGTAGTTTTGTCTTTGTCGGTTAGTTCAAGGTCTGGATCCATGAGCAAATCGAAAAGGGCGAGTTTTTCTTCATCGAGATTTAAGGCGATCGCCCGTTGCTCCTCATTGTTCAATTCCTCGACAAGCTGGAGCAGTTGGTTGAGAAAGGCTTCGGCATTGCGGGTTTGGGCGTTGTAGTCGTCGATCATCTGCTGGAATTTGTCGTAATAATTTAAGCGGCTTTTGTTGAGTTTCACCATGTCCTCTAGTTTGGTGGCGATCGCCCCCATCATCACCCCCAGTATTACCACCATCCACCGGAAACCGAAACTTAACAAACCACTCCCGATAAAGCATCCTCGCCATTTCCTCTAAAATCTCGATGCGGCGGGTGTTGTTCTCAATTAGATCATCATAAGCCGATAAAATCCCCGCAATTTTTCGCTGTGTCGGTAGTGGGGGAAGAGGTACTTCTAAATTTGAAAGAATACTTTGATTTAAATTAGAAATATTTGTTCCATTTCCTTGAGATGAAAGAGTTTTTCTAATTAGAGAAGTCCTAAATAAGTAAGCATAAAATAGAGGATATACTTTACTAGACTCAAATCTCAACTTGATACTAAAAGCAGAATGAGCAATTTTTTCAGTACATTTATTAATAAATAAACTTCGCCCAATTAAATTACGATTTCCATTAGAGCGTACAAAAATAATATCGTTTTTTCTTAAAAGATTATCCTCTCGAATTATTCCATCAGGATTGATCTCTTCTAATTCATTAAAAGTCGCAAAACTATAATCCTAAAAATCTTTGACATTAATAACCTTTAATCCTTTACCAAAATTATCTTTACTGTAGTTAATTCCATTTCTAAACTTAGCTAACTCTCCAAGTTTTACCGTTTTCCATATAGTTTGCTTTGCCATGATTAAAAATTCAAAAGTTGAGCTAAATTTTCAGCGATGCGATTTTCTGGCATTTCGTTAATTATCCAAATTAAAATCTACAATTTTTTTCATTGGTAAAAATAGAGATAGAGGCGAATCGACTAAAGAAAGAAAACCATATTTTAGATAAAAACATTTTGCTCTTTCATTAATCACATCCACGAAAAAGCCTACAGTTCCAATTTCCTTAGAAATTCTGATTCCCCTTTTAAAAATATCAACCAATAATAACTCACCCAAACCCTCACCCTGAAATTGACAATCAACCGCTAACTTACCAATCTTAATCACAGGTAACGGATATCTAGGGAAACCCTTTTTCTCCTCAGTAGATAAACTCGTCTGTTGCAACTCAGCCATACTAATCGAATAATACCCAACAGGAACTTCTGGATGATCTTGATCGATCATCACCCAAGTTTTAGCAACTCCTTTCTTATGATTTTGTCCTGCATAACGCTGTAAATAATCATTTAACTCAGAGATACCACAATCAAAAGAAGAACGATTTAATTTAGAGTTTGTCACCTCATAAAATAACCACACCATTAATCATTTACCTCTTGCTGATAACGTTCAACTGCTGCAAATAAATTAGAATCAAGAGGAGAAGGATTATCAATCAAAGCTGTGACCTTTTCCCAATCCTGCGGTGACAAAAATACAGACTCATTAATCACTAAATCTTCAGAATCAAGTTCCTCCGTTTCCAAATCATGAACAAGAAATTTAATCACCTTTAACTTTTCATCCCGCGATAAACTATGCAATTGCGGCAATAATTCTGTAACAGTCATAAAAAAAGCTCCACTTCATTACTAACAATTTAACAACATCGCCACATTTTCAGCAATGCGATCCTCTAATTCTCGCCCTTCACTATTCAAAACCTCCAACTCCTCACTTAACACCTCCAAACTTTCCGTAAAATCAAAATCCTCCGCCTCCACCCGTTCTGTCACCCCCACATAACGCCCCGGATTCAAACTCCAGCCCTGCGCCTCAATCTCCGCAACAGTCGCGACCTTGCACAACCCCAACACATCCAAATAAACCCCATCAGGAAAAGATTCTACCAGCAAATCCCCACTACCCGCCAAACTTTCGATCGCTTCCCCCCGATAGAGCCGAACAATATTGGCAATAAATTCGATTTGAGCCTCGCTAAATTCCCGATGCGCCCGATCCACCTGCTCGAAAATATGCCGCGCATCAATAAATAAAACCCGATCCTTGCGAGATTCTGGCTTACCCCGATCCAAAAACCAGAGGGTACAAGGCAAAGTCACCGTATAGAAAAAATTAGAACCCACCGCCACCATCACATCCACCGCGCCAGCTTCAATCAACTTTTGCCGCACCAACAGTTCAGAACTCCGCGCATCACTGGCAGAATTCGCCATCACAAAACCCGCCCGCCCCTTCTCATTCAGAGCCGCATAAAACAACTCAATCCAGAGATAATTCGCATTGTCCACCGACGGCACACCGAAAGGATAACGGGGATCGCCGGCGATTTTTTCCCGATCCACCCCGTTTACATTAAACGGCGGATTTGCCATCACAAAATCAAACGCCCCCAGACAATCATGAATATCCTCGTAATAGGTATTCGAGACTTTGATATTTTTTAGCCCCGAAATCCCATGTACCGCCAAGTTCATCTGACAAAGTTTGACGTTACCCTCCACCTTTTCCTGACCATAAACACTAATCGCACTATTCACCGACTGTTGCGATCGCCTCTGAGAAAATAAAGCACTCTGAATAAACATTCCCCCCGCCCCACAAGCCGGATCGAGAATGCGTCCACGATCCGGCTCGATAATCTCTACAATCAACCGAACAATGGCGATCGGTGTAAAAAATTCGCCCCCCTTCTGCCCTTCCTTCTGGGAGAAATTCGCCAGGAAATATTGATAAATCTCCCCAAACGCATCCTCATGAATATCATCCAGCTTAAAATTTAGCGTTTTTAACAAACTCCGTAAAGTAGCCGACTCCAACCGCTTATAACTTGTCGGCAAAACCCCCTTCAGTTCCTCATTTGCCGCTTCGATCAGGGCGATCGCATCAGTTATTACCGCACCAATATCTTTTTTATCATCCTCTGGAAAATCCAAAAGAAACTGATACCGAGCCTCTGGAGGCAAATATAACGCCCCTTTCGCCTGATAATCCTTCGCCCCCACAGAACGCCGCCGACTCGACGTTTGACCCGCCAACTCCCGCTCAACCAACGCAAACACAAGATTTAGCTGTAAATCGTTATTATTCGCCAAATCTCACCTCAATATCCAAATCATTAATCAGGGCGATCGCCAATAACTGCGGAGAATAAAATTACGTCAGTTCGGGTTAAGAAATCTTCACTTGAGTAAAGCAAAAAAACAAGCAATTGTGCATCTTTCTCAAGCGTCACAGTAGGTAAAATTAAAACAAAATCTAGGAACTTTTCTGTTTTTGAAACGACAAAAGAAACACGCAACAAAAATGAATTGAGGGTTTTAAAAATGCAACGACTATTAATCAAAAGCGCGATCGCGATCGCCGCAATCTCTACTGCTTTATTCTCAGCCAATGCCGCATTTGCCGGACAAGACAACAAGCCTGGAACAGATGCCACTTATATTGGCGCGGGGGTTTCTGCGGGCGTAACCAATGGGGGACAAACTGGGGATGCTGCTACTTTTGGGGGCAATATTCAAGGACGTTTTGCGGTTCCCGAAGCCCCAGTTTCCGTCAGAGGGGCAATTCTCTTTAGCGATGAAACCAGCGCCCTGATGCCCATCGTTTCTTACGATATTCCTATTACGAATAACGCTAATGTTTACGTGGGCGGTGGCTATTCTTTTGTGGAAGCAGACGGACAACCCACCCCATTGGGCAATCGTAACTCGGTTGTTCTCACCGCCGGGGCTGAGGCACAATTTGGAGATAGCATCATCGTTTATGGCGATACGAAATGGGGGATCGATGCTTATCAAAACAGTTCCGCCGATGCCCTTAGTTTTCAAGGCGGTGTAGGGTACAAATTCTAGCTTAAGGAATCGTAAACTAGAAAGTGCGATCGCACCCTCGCTGAGTTGGTATAATAGGGAGTCTAAAAACGCCAGAATGCTTAAGGTTTTCTGGCGTTTCCCTACCAAAACGATCGCCATAATTTAATTTCCTATGGTTCAAACACCTACCGCCCCTGCCAAAGTTTCTAAACTGGAGGGCATTAAAGAACGCAGTAATTGTTTACGCGAACCCCTAGCGACAGAACTGTTAAACGATTCCACCCATTTCAGCGAAGATGCCATTCAAATCCTGAAATTTCACGGTTCCTATCAACAGGATAATCGGGATAATCGGGTCAAAGGGCAAGAAAAAGACTATCAGATGATGTTGCGAACCCGCAGCCCTGGCGGTTACATCCCCCCAGAACTTTACTTAACTTTAGATCGCTTGGCGGATGAATACGGCAATCATACCTTGAGAATCACTACCCGCCAAGGGTTTCAAGTTCACGGTATTCTCAAAAAGAATTTAAAAGCCACCATCAGCGCGATCGTTCACAATTTAGGATCGACTTTGGGTGCCTGCGGCGATCTCAATCGTAACGTCATGGCACCTCCAGCCCCCTACAAAAACCGCCCTGAATATGTATTGGCGCAAGAATATGCTAATAAAATCGCCGATTTGCTAACACCGCAAACTGGGGCATATTACGAGATTTGGTTGGATGGAGAAAAAGTCATCAGTGGGGAAGAAGCCCCAGAAGTAAAGGCAGCCAGGCAGCGCAATGGCAATGGGACGATCTTCCACGATAAAGAAGAACCTATTTACGGCACCCAGTATATGCCCCGTAAGTTCAAATGTAGCGTTACGGTACCGGGGGATAATTCTATTGACCTCTATACCCAAGATGTGAGTTTTGTGGTCATGACAGACGAAGAAGGGGAATTGCAAGGCTTTAATGTCTTTGCTGGGGGAGGAATGGGAAGAACCCATAATAAGGAAGAAACCTTTGCACGGATGGCGGACGAGATCGGCTATATTGCCAAGGAAGATGTTTACGATCTGCTTAAAGCTATTGTTGCCACTCAACGGGACTATGGCGATCGCGTTCAACGCCGTCATGCGAGAATGAAATATCTCCTCAATGATTGGGGGGTAGACAAGTTTAAAGCACAGGTTGAGAAATATTTTGGTAAAACTATCGAACCGTTGAAACCTTTGCCGGCATGGAAATATGAGGATTTTTTAGGCTGGCACGAACAGGGGGATGGTAAGTTATTCTTGGGCGTTTCTGTCGAAAACGGTCGGGTCAAAGATGAAGGAGAATTCCGCTTAAAAGCAGCTTTAAAGGAAATTGTAGAGACTTTTAATATTCCCATGCTGCTGACGGCCAACCATAATATTACCCTGTACGAAATTGCTCCAGAAGCGCGGGAAAAAATTGAGAGTATTTTGGTGCAGAATGGTGTCATTGTCGATCCTGGTGCGATCGCGCCTCTCGTTCGTTATTCAATGGCTTGTCCCGCTTTACCCACCTGCGGTTTAGCGATTACGGAGTCAGAACGGGCATTACCAAGCATTTTAGACCGCATTCAAGCCCTATTAAAGAAATTAGGCATGGGAGACGAGGCGATCGTTATTCGCATGACGGGATGCCCCAATGGTTGCGCCCGCCCCTATATGGCAGAATTAGGGTTTGTGGGTAGTGCGCCAAAAGCCTATCAGATTTGGTTGGGAGGAAGCCCCAATCAAACTACTTTAGCGCGGCCTTTTGTGCAGAAAATGCCCATAGATGATTTAGAAACTTTCCTCGAACCTTTATTTGTTTATTTTAAAACAGAACGAAAACCGGGGGAAAGTTTTGGGATTTTCTGCGATCGCGTCGGTTTTGAAGCCTTACGAGAGTATGGGGAAAATTACCAGCCAGCGCCCCAGCCGATTAAATCCCGTCGTCCCCAAGGGCGTAAAATTCGCTATCGGGTGGGAATTTATGACGAGATTTACGATCGCATCAAAGTCGCAGCCAAAGAAAAGAATGTTTCCATGACTCAGCTTGTGGGGGATGCGTTAGAGAAATATCTCGCCGATCTTTAAAACCTAAAAATAGCTGGTAACTAATAAAAAATCCCTCTAGTGGTAAACTAGGGGGATTTTTAAAGAGTTGGTTCACCGCTTCGCCGTTTTACCTCAGTTTTTGACCTGGGCAAACCCAGGTGGGTGTCGTGCCTGCTGCATAAAGTTTCCGAGTACAAGCTCGGTTTACTGCCGCGCAAACGATTAAGGACTCCCTTATTATCAAAGCATAGATCTAAAAACAATATTGGCAGTCACCAACGTTGCAGCCGAACCAACTCTATTTTAGTCAATTTTGCCGGAAAGAGGAACAAAGAAGCAAAATAAAAAAATGCGATCGCGAGATGCTCCATTCTGTTTTAAAATCCGCTATACTAAATAACTGTCGAAAAAATTAACTCGGGGGCGTGGCGGAATGGTAGACGCTGCGGACTTAAAATCCGTTGACCTTTATCGGTCGTGAGAGTTCAAGTCTCTCCGCCCCCATTGTTTTATCTAACCTTGACATCTCCCCGCTTTAAAAAGACGGGGATTCTGTGGGTTTTGTCTACTTTTTTGGCGAGAATTGGGATTGTTGCGACTAACTCAGAAAGCGATCGCACCTCAAGATTTTCCTGACGGCCATCTACCGAGGGAGAAGTCCCTGTTACTATAGGGATGTTTCTGCACTCTCAACGGATTACAGGTCAGATCGGCCTTACTAATCGATAAGATATGGAAATTCTTTGCACTCGTCCAGGCTGTCATACTAAAAACACTTTTGCTGATCTCGACGATGGCGATCGCCTCCAAACCATTCAACAAAAGTATTGCAATCATTGCGGAATGCCCTTAATCTTGGGAGCGAGATATCTTCCCGTTAAACTCTTGGGTCAAGGGGGTTTTGGAACCGCCTTTCTCGCCCGCGATCGCTTCACCACCAGCCTCAGAGAGTGCGTTGTCAAACAATTTCAACCCACGGGAGATCTTTCTCCCCAACAACTCCAAATCGCTCAAAAACTGTTTGAGAGAGAAGCCGCCGTACTTGAAGAATTAGGCAATGAACACAAACAAATCCCTTATTCCTACGCTTATTTTCCCATTGTAGTCCCCCGTTCGGGAAGTCAAAAAGATGAACAATTTTTCTATTTAGTACAGCAGTTCATCGACGGGAAAGATTTAGAACAGGAACAAGAAGAAAAAGGCGTTTATAGTGAAGTAGAAGTTCTAGAAGTTCTGCAAGCCATTCTAGGGGTTCTTGAATTCATCCACACCGAAAATGTGATTCATCGCGACATCAAACCCTCGAATATTATGCGATCGCGCACAGATGGACGCTTATATTTACTTGATTTTGGAGCCGTTAAGCAAATTACCGCCACCGTTGGGACTCCCCACGGGCGATCGACGGGGATCTACTCGATAGGGTTTGCTCCTCCGGAACAAATGCAGGCCTCACAAGTGTTTCCTGCGACGGACTTGTATGCTTTGGCTGCAACCTGTTTGGTGCTGCTGACAAATAAACCCCCAGAAGAGTTATTCGACACTTATAACAATTGTTGGGACTGGCGATCGCACGCCCCTCAAGTTAGCGATGGGTTAGCGGATATTCTCGATAAAATGCTGCGTCCCGTCCCTCGCGATCGCTTCTCCTCAGCCCGAGAAGTGTTGGAGGCGATCGCCTCTTTAAACTCTTTCTCATCCAGTCCTATTGCACCTCCTATTGCATCTCCTCCCATCCCAACGCAACCCAAACCCACTACAGTGCAAGGGAGTACCTCACCTCCTCCCATTCCGCAAACTTCTCCCTCTCCCTTACCCATTCAACAAGTACCACCACCATCTCCTCCTCCCCAAACCTCCGTTTCTCAACCTCCTCAAGGTGGCGGACAAGTTACCCCGAAAGGTCGTTCTCGCCAGGGTTTATCCACAGTAGAAATCATTTCCAGTGCTGCATTTACGGGCTTTGAAGGGGCGTTATTATGGATGGCCTTAACAAGTATCCTTCAGGCAATTAACCCCATCAGTATTGGCTTATTGGGCATGAGTTTGGGGGGACTCGTCTATGCACAATTTCGGCACATTATTGAAAAATGGGACTTGGCGATTTTAGGGGGAATTACCTTTGGGTTAGTTGCATTTATTGGTTTTTTTCACCGCAATGCAGGGTTACAAAGTCTTTTACAATCTTTTATTCAACCGCAATTTCTCGGTATTTTCTTTTTAGCACTGTTTGCAGGTGCAGCCAGTGTCGCCATTACAACACTCTTTCTCTTGATTTATAAAACTCTCTCCAAAATGCTTTAATTGATCGCGATTGGCTCTCATCAGTTTGAGACTCCGAAAAAAATTAACCTGATAGGTTGGAGTCTCCGCGAAAAAAAGCTACAACAGAGATATATTAAATTGTTGGTTATTAGGAACAGAGTGTCACTAATAAAGAACAAATGAACGAATAACAAGAATAAATTAGCGAAAATGGAATCTCTATCCTACACTTACTCTACGGTTGCCTTTGAACGCGAAACTAACTCAGCAAACCCAGAAGGATATGATCTTTTTCTGCCGTTATTGCGACTGCAAGGGAAAAATCTTTTTAAAGTTTGTTTGGCGATCGCGCTACTTTCGAGTTTATGGGGAGAGCCAGCATTTGCATTATTAAAGAAAGGCGATCGCAATTCAGAAGTCAAGGATATACAACAACAATTGCAACGTCAGGGCTACTTTCCTGGACCCGTGACGGGATATTATGGCAGTATTACTCAAGAAGCTGTCATGCGCTTTCAACAAGCCAAGGGATTGAGTGCGGATGGTGTTGTGGGAGTACAAACCCAAAGCAAATTACAGGATAATTCTAAAGGTTCTTTCTCTACTTTTACGCCAACAACTTCAGTGGGAAAAGGAGTGATTAAGCGCGGAGAGCAAAGCGATCGCGTTAAGAAACTACAATTAACTTTACGAGAACAAGGCTATTTTGTCGGTCCTGCGACGGGATATTATGGCAGTGTTACGGAAACTAATGTGAGGCGTTTTCAGCGCGATCGCGGTTTAAAGGCAGATGGGATAGCTGGAATAAAAACACAACAGGCTTTAAGGGGTTCAGCTAATGTTACCGCCTCAAACTCTCGCAATAATGGCAATCATTTAAAGCCCTTCATTTCTAAAACTGAAACTTATCAGTTTTCTGAACCTTCTTCTGAGGCTTTTACTGAACCTTCTTCTGAGGCTTTTACTGAACCTTCTTCTGAGGCTTTTACTGAACCTTCTTCTGAGGCTTTTACTGAATCTTCTTTACAATCTTTTGTTGAGTCTTCTTCTGAAACTTTTAGCGACTCTTTTACTGAAACTGCTTCCGAACCTCTGACGCAGCAACCAAAAATACAGAAAATGAGCCTACAAAAAACAATATATGGCAATATTGCGCCTAAGTCCATCGTTCATTCGGGACAAGGTTTATTTTTTGCTCAAAATATGATGTACGCCCATACCATTACAGTGTACGATCGCGGTTACAATTTAGTCGCAACAATTCCCGATGCGATCGAACTGGATAAATACGGGTATTCGCAATATCAAGGCATCTATCGAGGCTCCCCCGTAGAAGCAAGTTTTTCCAATAATGGTCGTTATGCTTGGGTTTCCAACTATCAGATGTATGGGAAAGAATTCAAAAATCCAGGAGATGATAAATGCAGTCCAAAACAGGAGAAAGATAATAGTTTTTTATATCGCATTGATACCGATCGCTTCACCATTGATCGCGCTATTGAAGTCGGTTCTATTCCCAAATATGTGGCCACAACACCCGACGATCGCTTTGTTTTAGTTAGTAATTGGTGCAGTTACGATCTTAGTGTTGTAGACAGTCAGCAAAGTCGGGAAATACAAAGAATTAAACTCGGTGCTTATCCTCGGGGAATTGTCGTCGATCGCGCTGGAGAATGGGCTTATGTTGCAGTGATGGGATCTTTTGATATTGCCAAAATTAATTTACAAGATTTTTCCGTAGGTTGGTTAAAAAATGTTGGTAATGCACCTCGAAATCTCAATATCGATCCCAATGGTGAATATTTATATGTTAGTTTGAATGGCGAACAAAAAGTCGCAAAAATTGATTTACAAACAGGAGAAGTTGTTGCCAAAGTTTCTACAGGAAAAGCCCCTCGCAGTACAGTTTTATCCGATGATGGAGAGTTTTTATATGTTGTTAACTACCACTCCGACACATTGAGCAAAATTCGCACCCGAGATTTTCAAGTAGTTGAAACCGTAAAAACCCACGATAAACCCATTGGTATCACCTACGATCCCCAAAGCGATCGCGTTTGGGTATCTTGTTATTCCGGCAGTATTATGATCTTCTCTGGTTGATCACCGCTCAATTCTCTACTCCCAAAGACAATAGGACTACCCCACATCTGGGTATAAACGTTAAGTTTTGTGTATTTTTATATACAAACCCATCGGAAATAAAGTAAATGTTAAGACATAATAGAAACTAGAAAATATAAAAAAGTTATGCAGGAGAACTCAGTGAAAATCCTCTTAGTTGAGGATAATCCTGCAGAGGCTAGACTGCTACAAGAGTTATTCAGGGATGTAGAAGCAAGTCAGTTTAGCTTTTGTTGTGCCAAGCGCTTGCAGGAGGCTCTCTCTTATGTTGAAGTGGAGAGATTTGATGTTATTTTTTTAGATTTGACCCTTCCCGATAGTCAAGGCCTGGAATCCCTTAACCCCTTGCTGAAAAAAGTGCCTTATTTGCCGATTGTGGTGTTAAGTAATACTGACGATGAGGAATTGGCTGTAGAAGCGGTGCGTCAAGGCGCTCAAGATTATTTAGTCAAGCGCTATATCAATCGTGAGGTATTAGTGCGCTCTTTGCGTTATGCTATTGAACGCAAGCAAACCTCAGAAGCGTTGCAAAAGGCAAAAGAGGAGTTAGAAATGCGCGTTTTGGAGCGCACGGCGGAACTTGCTCTTGCCAATACTGCCCTCAAACAGGAAATTTGCGATCGCCAGCAAATCGAACAAGCATTATTACAAGAAAAAGAACTCGCGCAAATCACCTTGCACTCTATTGGCGATGCAGTTATTACCACAGACGCAGAGGGCAGAATTCAATCCTTAAACCCCGTGGCTCAAACTCTGACGGGATGGAGTGAAGAGGAAGCTAGAGATCGTCCCTTGCAGAAGGTATTGTGGTTATTCGATACCGCAACGGGATCTCCCATCGAAGATCCCATTACAAGGGTTTTAAACCGAGGCAATACCCTCGAACCCTCCAACCGAATGCTCTTGAGGGCAAGTGATTCTCAAGAATTTATCATTGAATATTCTGCGGCTCCGATTCGTTTAGAATGCGATCGCATCGTGGGTGCCGTGTTAGTTTGTCGTGATGTCACCTACTCTCACAATCTCGCCAGCCAGCTATCTTGGCAAGCCAGCCATGATGCTTTAACTGGACTAGCCAACCGAAGGGAATTCGAGAGCAACTTACAACAAATCCTCCTAGAAGCCAAGCAGGGACAACAGGAACACGTTCTTTGCTATCTTGACTTAGATCGCTTCAAAATCGTCAACGATACCCAAGGTCATGCAGCCGGAGATCAACTTTTGCGCCAAATTGCCGATCTCTTGCAAGACCAACTTCGCTCTACTGACATTTTGGCGCGTTTGGGTGGCGATGAATTTGCCATTTTGTTCACCTATTGCTCCCTGGTTAAAGGACAACAAATGGCTGCACGATTGATCGAGACGATTAAGGCCTTTCGTTTTCGCTGGCGAGAAAAAACCTTTAGCGTCGGTGCTAGTGTTGGCTTGGTTGCAATCGATCGCCAGGTTGAAAGTGGGGCAAAACTCCTCAGTTGGGCTGATGCGGCTATGTATGCGGCCAAAGATCGCGGCGGTAATCGGACTTATGTTTATGAAAACGGCGATCGCGACCTCGAGCAGCGTCAAGGGGATATGCAATGGGTATCGCGAATTATTAAAGCACTCGAAGATGATCTTTTTTGCCTCTACGCGCAACCTATTGCTGACTCGAGAAAAGAGAATGCTTTTCATTACGAATTATTACTCCGAATGAAGGACGATCGCGGACGGGTGATCACCCCAGGTGTCTTTATTGCGGCGGCGGAACGTTACAATCTGATGCCGGAAATCGATCGCTGGGTAGTGCGAAAATTATTTTCTACTCTATCTGCTCATTTTCCCAGGAATCCTTCGGATCGAGGGGCTTTATCAAATTGGTATGCCGTTAATTTATCGGCTTTGAGTCTTAACGATGAAGGGTTTTTTGAGTTTTTACAACAGCAATTTGCTTATTATCAAATTCCACCAGAAGCGATCTGTTTTGAAATTACGGAAACGGCGGCGATCGCCAATTTAAGTAAAGCGGCTAAGTTTATTCGCAAGCTGAAGAAATTGGGGTGTTCTTTTGCCCTAGATGATTTTGGTAGTGGGATGTCTTCTTTTACCTATCTGAAAAATTTACCTGTTGACTATCTCAAAATTGACGGTCATTTTGTCAAGAATTTAGACAGCGATCCGGTTAATTTCGCTATGATTGAAGCGATTAATCGCATCGGTCATCTTATGGGTTTAAAAACCATTGCTGAATTTGTGGAAAATGATGCTATCCGAGAACAGATTATCGCGATCGGTGTGGATTATGTGCAAGGATATAGCATTGCTAAACCGCACCCTTTTGAATTGACTTTAATTCCAGCGATGTCAGGTTTTGATGTGGCATAATATTAGGTATTTGTTATTTTTTGTTAAATCAATGAAAGCCAGCTATAGCCTGAGTCAATTTATCTGATTATTATGTATAGCAAACTAAAATGACTGCAAATACACAGTCGGCCTTAGCAAAATTACTCTGCGGAAACTTAGTTTCTGATGGAGGATCTGTTGATGAAGTACTAAATCATTTATCAACTTCACGAGCAATGAAATCAAGAGGAAGAGGAACAAGATATAGTTTAAATCTTTGCACTTTATTGGAAAAAATTCCTGGAGCTAGAGTTACTAATGAAATTTACATTGGATGGTTAAATGAGAAAAACGAGAAAAATGAACCTTTAGAATTGCATAAAACAAGTGAATTGTTTCGGATTCAACTACCAGAATTACTTGGGTGCGGGGAAATGCTAATTTTAAATAGTGATATTAGCGTCCTAAAAAAATCTAAGGCCTATCCTTATGGACTCACAGAACATAAAGTTAACATCCTAAAATCTGCCAATTATCATACTGTTACTGAATTAGCAGAAGCTAGCGATGATGCTTTATTAGGATTGGGTGAAATAGGGGAAGAAACTTTAAAGAGGATTCGTAGTACTGTTGCTCAAGCTATTTGGATGTAGATATTCCTGTCATTGTAAGTGGCGATCGCCATTAATGTGAGTCGTGATTATTAGGCGATCGCCTCAATCGTCTATCTGTTAAAGGGTTTACGGTATTGCGATCGCTGGTTAATTTTTTGCAAAATTACGACATAAATGTTATGCTTGACGTAAAACATAAAGAATCCTTAATGGCTTTGCCAAGTAACCGTTTTGAGGCACTAGGTCGATTATCACTAAAGGAGAAAACAACTATGGCAAAACCCGCAATTCACCCTGGCGAAATCTTATCTGATGAACTAAAAGAACTTGGAATTAGCGCATCAGAACTAGCGCGATCGCTCCATATACCCACAAATCGGATTACGCAAATTATCAAAGGGCAAAGAGGTATTACTGC
>NZ_JACSWA010000060.1 GCF_016888125.1 Spirulina sp. CCY15215 | reverse complement strand
CTACGAATACGTGCCAGTTTGTAGCCCTTTCGTACAACTTTAAACAGGTCTAAGAGTTAAGCCAGTGAGTTGTACTTAACAAGCCTAGATAACATTGTCGAGGCACACTTTACCCTAGTAATAGGAGTTAACCCATGCGGGTCTTTGTATTAGACAAAAACAAGAAACCCTTAAACCCAACTCATCCCGCTAGAGCGAGAAAACTACTCAAAAGTGGACGAGCCAGAGTGTTTAAACGGTTTCCGTTCACGATCATTCTACCCGATGTAGAAGGCGGTCAGATCCCGGTCGGGTTTCCCGACCTAGGGAATGCTGACCAAGAGAGAGGAGAAGTTAATGACTGTCAGTTAAAAATAGACCCCGGTTCTAAAACGACGGGAATTGCAATTGTGCAAGGAAATCGCGTCATCTGGGGAGCAGAATTGACCCATCGCGGGCAACAAATCCGAGACAAATTAACCTCAAGACGACAATTAAGAAGAGGACGACGCAGCCGCAAAACCCGGTATAGAAAACCTCGATTCCTGAATCGAAAGC
>NZ_JACSWA010000006.1 GCF_016888125.1 Spirulina sp. CCY15215 | reverse complement strand
CACCGCCGCTTTATTGGTTTTAAGCAACTTCCTTGCTACCGAGGGGTGACAAGGATTTAGCGGCTGTTTATTAGTATCAATTACTAATACATAATTTAGCATTTCTGCCTCTCCGTAAACGGGTAATGTTAGCTTCGACTCTCTTGGTCAGCATTCCCTAGGCGAATTCGATTGTTCCGGTAGGTCTGACCGCTATGTTAAAAGGGCTTGTTAGGTT
>NZ_JACSWA010000599.1 GCF_016888125.1 Spirulina sp. CCY15215 | reverse complement strand
CCTAAATAACGTAGCGATTTCTCGCTGAGTCTGGTCAGGTTAGGGCTTTTTCAAGCTCCCGCTAGAGTCCGGAGGACTTAGCGGTGAGTTCCTGACTCAAAACGAGTGGGTTGCTGGAGAATTTTTATCTTTGTCGAGGAAAAATCAGACATGATGCGGAGAAAAAGCACGTTTTTCTCTGGTTAGTGTAGCCGATTTACCGATCGCTTTGGGGGAAAAAAGAAGGTAAAATAAAACACTTGCCGGAATTTTAAGATTTTATCTCGTTGACCGCCGCTATGATGGAGATACTCGCAAGGAACGATTTAGCCTATCATTTCGATTTTGAGTAGATTATCCGTAAAACTTTTCGTGGATTTTCTCTGAGGAGATGGCGAGAAGTTAACCAGCCACTTAACTCTATGATGGAAGTTCAGAAAGAAAACAAAATGACCCGTCGAATTTTTATTGGGGATGTCCACGGCCACTACGACGCGCTTATGATTTTACTGGACGCGATCGCGCCCAGCCAAGAAGATCGCGTTTATTTTGTTGGAGATTTAGTGGATCGAGGACCCAAAAGCGCCCAAGTGGTTGATTTTGTCATGAACAGTTCCTACGAGTGCATCCTCGGCAATCATGAACAAATGCTAGTTGATGTCATGGTAGAGCGCGAAATTCCCGAACATTTTCGCCAATCTTGGCTTTATAGTGGAGGTCATGCAACCCTCAAAAGCTATGGTGAGAAAGGGATTCCCCCAGAACATCTCACCTGGTTCAGAAATCTGCCCAGTTATTTAGATCTAGGGGATATTTGGTTAGTTCATGCGGGAGTCGATCCCCGTTTACCTTTAGAGGAACAAACCTCGGAACAATTTTGCTGGATTCGCGACGAATTCCACAGCAGTTGTCAGCCCTTTTTTGCTGATAAATTAATTATTGCCGGACACACTATTACTTTTACTATTCCTGGGGTTATGCCAGGGAAACTCGCGCGGGGATCCGGTTGGCTGGATATCGATACAGGGGCATATCATCGCCAAAGCGGTTGGTTAACAGGAGTTGATATGTTAAATAAACGAGTTTATCAAGTCAACACTCGCCAACAACGCCTCCGTTCCTTAGACTTAGAAGAAGCGGCGATCGATATTAAACCGTCGAGAATTATGCCTCGACGGTTATTACAGAAACTTTGAGCAATTACTGCTTACCAATTACGCATCAAATATAACGATTCATGAAGTTTTCGTAGGAACGGTTGTCCATCCCGCCAACTTCATTAGGTTGGGGAGGATTTTCCCCGATCATATTCTGCAAGACTCGCACGCGATCGCCAGTAGCGGGATGGGTACTGAGAATGGGAGGTACTCTTGAGCCTCCTTGTTGTCCCAATTTCGTCATGAAAGATACCATCGCTCCAGGGGCGTATCCTGCTTCCCGTAGAGTTTGCAAACCAGTACTATCCGATTCCAGTTCATCTCCCCGGCTATTGGGCAGACTCAGCGCCAACTGTACGCCAATTTGTACCGCTTGAGAAGTATCCAACCCCGCCGCCGATAAAATACCTTGGGTAATGGCTTGATCTTTCATCTGTTTGATAGCATGGCGACCCGTAATATGACCAATTTCGTGACTAATCACACTCGCCAATTCCGCTTCATTGCTGGCTAAAGCCATTAAGCCCAAGTTTACATAGACAAAGCCCCCCATCGTCGCAAAGGCATTCACCCCCGGATCGTTAACCACTTGGAAAGTATAGGGAATATTGGGGCGATCGCTATGAGGAACTAGGCGCTTGCCAATTTGTTCGACATAATTATTTAAAGCGGGATCTCTAACAATGGGAGTTCCCTTCCGTGCCAACTGCACTGTAATCTGTTCGTTGATTTGTTTACCGAGGGAAACTTCCTGTTTATCAGAAATATTAGACAATTGTAAAATTTGAGCGCCTCGCAGGATTAATTCAATCCAAGAAATTGCGTAACTCGCTTGGGGGGTTCCTACCCACAAACTGAAAGCTGTGACCACACTCAGTAAACCGTATAACCAACGTTTTTTCTTGCGCCAAAAGAAATGAGATAAATTTTCTAACATAGTTTGTTTCGGGTGAGGAATGAGATTAAGACTTAGGACTCGCTGCACTAGGGAGCGAGACGCTCCCACTACGATATTCTCTTGCTATAGTAGTGCGGGCATCTTGCCCGTTAATGCGTAAGTCCTAATAGGACTCGCCGCACTAGGGAGCGAGACGCTCCCACTACGGTATTCTCTTGTTGTAGTAGTGCGGGTATCTTGCCCGTTAATGCGTAAGTCCTAAAGTCTCTTGGTTTTAATACTGACATAACAGACTCCCTCCGGACAAAATTTGTTGCCTCCGAAGGGGATCGTCATTGACCTTGGGCTATTTAATTTGGCGATCGCGCGATCGATCCCTTGTACAAAAATCACCCTTTGTTGTAGAGTGGATGCTTGGTAATGATTCATAAATATTTATCTCCCTTGCTGGGCTTGATTATATTTTGTCTAGCACGGGAAAGAAGCGGACTTCGACGGTCTTCACGATCTCAGTCTCTTCAGCGCAGCCTTCTATGGCTTAATGAAAAAAGAAGTAATTGGGAACAATTGCTCATCACAATTTTTCATTGAGAAGTAGTTTCTAATGGAGGTCGAAGTGCAGAAAAGGTGTGCGCGAAATCGGAAGCGATCCAAACGCAGAGCCATTTATTGTCCGATTCATGGCTGTTATTTGGATAGTGTCAGCCAGAAACATTCTTTATACGTTGACTCAGCGCAACAGCTACAAAGCCGGGGACTTAGCCGGCGATCGGCTTTAATGTTAATCGCTCAACAAGGCTCAATTACCGTGACAGGAGAATGGTTAGAGGCGTTTTGGTGTCCTCATTGTGAAACTGTAGATTGGTATCACGTCCATCGAGTCGGCGATCGCCAATATCGAGTTTCTCCTGTCCCCCAAGAATTATGGCAACAGGCTGTCGGCGTTATCGATCCCCAAGGAAATGTCTCCGTAAGCGAGTTTACACGGCGAAATTCGCGGATGCTGAATTTTGGAGGAGTGAAAGATTTTCGTTTTATGTAGTGTATCTGGAAACAATTTTTTTCAAAATTTGCAAGATTATTTCTGCTTCTAATTTAGCGCTATATTCTCGAGAAGACTCGATTTTCAGAGTTGGCATTTCTGCTTCTATATCCGCGATCTCAGCCCGAATAAATGTCCAGGTATCGGCGATGGTATAACAACCAAAAATTTCTTGTTTTTCCTGTTGGTTTTCTTGCCAATTCATCCATCCCGCCGCTAAAAGTTCCCCGTAGAGTTGATAGAGGGGATTTTGACTTTCCAAGCCTCGTTTTGCTTCCACTACCACCAAATAAGGTGCTTCGATAAACCCAGACACGCATTTACCCAAAACCCCATCAGCAACGCATTCAATTTCAAATTGTAAGTATTTTGCCGTTAAATTGACTTGAGACCAAGCCTGAACCCAAGATTGTTCCGCGAGCAGTAAAATCGGGTAAATTCCCCTTGCCCAAATTGTCGCCTCATTCATCAAATGGGTAGAATAATTGAGTAGCTTGAGTTGAATATGATTTAATTGTTGTCGTTCACTCTCATCAGTCTCAGCTTCCCGGATATCAAGCCAATCATAATCTTGAATGCCTCGCTCTTCGAGTTTTACAAATTGCTTTAAACCTCCTCTAGATAAGGTCGAAACAGTTAACTTTTCCATGAGTTTTATTCTAGGAAAGACCTCTTAAAAATTGGGTCAATCTCCTAGTTGACATTCTGCACAAATTTAGTCAAACTAAGCAAAAAGTTAAGAAATCTTAAAACTGAATGGTATCGTCCCAATTGTTTTCCAAGCCCAAAACTTACCTCATTACAGGAGGAGCGGGCTTTATTGGCTCTCACATATCCGAGGCACTAATCCAGCAGGGGTATCGCGTTTTAGTAATTGACAATCTTTCAACAGGAAGTTTAGCTAACATTAGCCACCTTCTCGACCATCCTAACTTTCACTTTGCTTATGCCAGTATCGCTGATGATGTGGTATTAGATAGGTTGATGTCAGAAGCCAATGTTGCCATTCACCTTGCCGCAGCAGTTGGGGTCAAATTGATTGTCGAACAACCAGTCCATACCATTGAAACTAACGTGATGGGCATGGAATCAGTCCTCCAAGCTGCGATTCGTTATCGAGTGAAAACAGTAATTGCTTCAACTTCTGAAGTGTATGGAAAAGGCAATAAAGTCCCTTTCACTGAAGATGATGATGTTGTGTTAGGGCCAACCTGTCGATCGCGCTGGTCTTATGCGGCGACCAAAATGGTAGACGAATTTTTAGCACTAGCATATTATCACGAGAAAGGATTACCTGTGGTGATTGCTCGTTTATTTAACACCGTTGGACCAAGGCAAACCGGACAATATGGAATGGTCATTCCTCGCTTTGTACAGCAAGCCTTAAAAGGAGAAAATTTGAGCGTTTATGGGGATGGTAAACAGAGTCGCTGTTTTCTTCATGTTAGTGATGCAGTAAAAGCATTGCTAAAGTTAGCAGAATGTAACGAGGCGATCGGCGAAGTCTTCAATGTGGGTTCGACGGAAGAAATCAGTATTTTAGAGTTAGCAAAAAAAGTCATTTCTCTGACCTCACCAACAGAGAAAAGCAGCCAGCCAGAAATCGAATTAGTTCCCTATGGACAGGCTTATGCACCGGGATTTGAAGATATGCAGCGTCGAGTTCCCGATAATACTAAAATCCATCAGTATATTGACTGGAAACCGACTCAATCCTTGGTAGAAATATTACAGGATGTTATCACCAGTTTTAAGTAAATCAAACTATTTGTTTGTCAAGAGTAATTTTTATTTTTGTCCAATTTTTGTTAAGTTATCAACTGAAGGATAGTGAAATTGTTAAACAAAATATTAAACCGAATCAGGAAATTTCGTCACCATTTTAACGAGCAGATTACCAGTCCAGCTTATCAATTAATATTTGCGATCGCCAATCAAAATCGCAAGTATTTAGTTTTAGCATTCAATGGAAACTTGTTGGCTTCTACATTAGAAGCTGGAACTTTTGGTGTTATTTATCTTTCTCTTGGTGTTTTAGTAGGCGATGTTACCTTGAGTGGGATTAATAATCCTTTCATTGCTAATCCTTTAACACAAGGTTTATTAAAACAATTCACCCAACAGCAAACCTTTGTGTTTTTTGTCTTGTTGGCAATGATCATTCAAATTGTTAAAAGCATAATTCAGTATTTATCAGCAATATGGGCCAATGAATTAGCCATTAGCATGGGAGAGGAAGTGAGCGATCGCCTTTTTGATATTGTTCTTCGCTTATCTTTTCCTTGTGCAAGCAGTTATAAAGTCGGGGATTTACTCTCTTATATTGGGGGGGCAGGGATTGTACAAAGACAAATTCAGACATGGCAAAATTTCCTGATTGAGTTTTTTATGTTTTTGGCTTATTTTGGTGTTATTTTGTGGATTTCCCCAAAATTATCAATCTTTGCCGTTATCCTTTCAGCAATTTTATTTTCCTTTCAGCGCTATTTAGAACCTCAATTTAGAAAATTATCTTTAGAAAGTACAGGTATTAGCGTTGAAGTTTCGAAGGAAACCACAGAATCCATGCAAGGATTGCGACTAATTCATACTTTTGGGCGACAAACAGAAGTCATCCAAAAAGTAAGATATTTGCGAAGAAAAATTATTCCCGTACAACGTACAAGCGCTCGTTTAGGAGCAATGAGTAGTCCAATAAGCAGTACATTGGTTATGTTTATTGTGAGTGGTTTATTGATTGGAGGTTTTGGAATCTTAGGTCACTCCACAAGAGTTCTTGTGCCGGCCCTCCTGACTTTTATTAGCGCATTCAATCGCATGGCCACTCAGGCTCAAAGAGTCATGGTAATTCTCAATGGTTTAGCGGGTAATTTGGGGCAGATGACTCGACTGAATGAAATTTTAGATGCCAGCGATAAAGAATTTGCTCGTTTTGAAGGCAAAGAATTTGTAGGATTAAAAGAGGGTGTGTTTTTCGATCGCGTTTCCCTCCAATATCAAGAAGGAAAAGATTTTGCCCTCAAAGATGTTTCTTTTCGTATCGATAAAGGTAAAGTTGTCGCTTTAGTGGGTTCATCTGGAGCGGGTAAATCGTCAATTGCCGATCTGGTCGTCGGCTTGTATAGCCCCACGGAGGGTTCAATCTGGGTTGATGAATACAACCTGCAAGAATATAGTCCCCCAAGCTGGCGATCGCGCCTCGGGGTGGTTAGTCAAGATACTTTTATTTTCAACACGGGTATTTTAGAAAATATTCGTTATGGAATGGGAGAGGTGTCCGATGACCAAGTGATTGAAGCGGCGAAACAAGCTCAAGCTCACGAATTTATTACTCAACTTCCCCTGGGTTACGAAACAGTGGTGGGAGAAAGAGGGTATCGTCTATCAGGAGGTCAGCGCCAACGGGTTGCCCTCGCTAGAGCAATTCTCAAACAACCTGAAATTTTAATTCTCGATGAAGCCACCAGCGCCTTAGATAGTCAATCAGAACGTTTAGTACAAGAAGCATTAGGAAAATTTCAAAGCGATCGCACGGCATTAGTAATTGCTCACCGTCTTTCTACTATTGTCAATGCCGATGAGATTATTGTCCTCGAAAATGGTAGGGTGGTAGAGCGAGGAAATCATCGAGAATTAATTGCCTTAAATGGGTTCTATGCTAAATATTGGCAGTTACAATCCCAAGGAAGTGAAGTCGTTGCCTAATTTTTTTTGATTGTGATGGGAGCTAAGAAAAATGAATAATTTAACAATTCCCCATGCTTTTAAAATCACCCATGAGCAATTTCAGCAGTTAGCTCGAGCCAATCGCGATACTCGTTTGGAGAGAAAAGCAACGGGAGAGTTAATTGTTATGCCCCCGACGGGAAGCATTACAGGAAATCGCAATTTAGATATTGAGGGACAACTTTGGTTGTGGAATCGCCAAACTCGTTTGGGGAAAGCCTTTAATTCCTCGACTGGATTTCATCTTCCCAACGGAGCGGATCGCTCTCCCGATGCGGCGTGGGTGAGTTTAGAAAGATGGGATGCGCTGACTCTAGAAGAGCAAGAAGGGTTTGCTCCCCTTTGTCCCGATTTTGTCATCGAGTTGCGTTCTGCTTCGGATAATCTCAAACCTTTGCAAGCCAAAATGCAAGAATATATTGACAATGGCTCGCGGTTGGGATTTTTAATCGATCGCAAAAATCGCAGAGTAGAAATTTACAAGCCAGGAGTCGAGGTGGAAGTCTTAACTTCTCCCAGTCGTTTATCGGGGGAAGGAGTTCTACTCGGTTTTGTTTTAGATTTAACTGAAGTGTGGGTTTGATAGGGTTTAGTCGAAATGAGCGAGCAAAAAATTAGAGTATTTATTCAGGCTCGTATGAGTTCGCGACGTTTTCCCGGAAAGGTTCTCGCTCCCCTCGCCGGCAAGCCGCTTGTCTATCATCTGATCCATTCTTTGAATCGAGTTCTACCTTGGAAAAATATTACCGTTTTAACCAGTAATTTGAATTCTGACGATCCTTTAGTTACCTATCTAAAAAATCTTGGTATTTCGGTTTTTCGGGGTGATTTGGATAATGTTTTTAGCCGCTTTCAATCTTGTTTAGAACAATTTCCTTGTGATTACTTTCTCAGGAGTTGTGGGGATAGTCCGAAGCTATCTCCAGATTTAACGCGAGCAATGGTTGAGTTGGCTTTAAAGGCCAATGCCGATTTGGTCACGAATGTATACCCACGAACTTTTCCAAAAGGGCAAAGTGTAGAAATTTTAAAAGCACAGTCTTTTACTAAAATTGATGTGCAAGCTCTAAATGCAGAAGAGCAGGAGCATATAACTCGTTTTTATTATCAAAATCCTCAAAACTTCAAGATTGTTAATGTAAGTTCTCAAAATCCAGAATGGGCTAATTTGAGTATGGCTGTGGATACTATGGAAGACTTGCACCGTTTGAAGGAGCAATCTTTTTCTGAGTTGTTGAAAAGTATTGCAATTGCAGCCCAAAATCAATGCTGAATTCAAAGAAAAAAATTGAGGTAGCTGTCGTCGGTTTGGGAATTGGCGAACAACACGCTTGGACTTATCTAAACAATCCTAATTGTCAATTGCGTCGGTTATACGATCTCGATCCAGAAAAAATGCGATCGCTGATTGCCAAACTGGGTCAAAGTCAAGCCAGTTTGAGTTTTCAGGAGCTTCTCGAAGATGAGGAAATCGATCTCATCTCCATTGCCTCTTATGATGATGCCCATTACGAACAAACAATTGCAGCACTCAAAGCCGGGAAACACATTTTTGTAGAGAAGCCCTTATGTCGATCGCTTTCAGAATTAAAACACATTAAACAGGAATGGCTAAAACAGAAACATTTAAAAATAGAATCGAATTTGGTTTTGCGATCGGCTGCTCTTTATCAATGGTTAAAAGAATATATTCAATCCGGTCAATTAGGACAAATTTATGCGATCGATGGGGATTATTTATACGGTCGCTTACACAAAATTACTCAAGGATGGCGTAAAAATGTTGAAAATTATTCTGTGATGCAGGGGGGGGGTATTCATTTAGTAGATCTCATGCTTTGGTTAACGGGAGAAAAGCCAACAACCGTGAGAGCAGTCGGGAATGATATTTGTACCGCAGAAACAGAATTTCGTTACAACGACTTTATTTGTGCTACCTTCAAGTTTGCCTCTGGTTTAATCGGTCGCATCAGTGCTAATTTTGGTTGCGTTCATCGCCATCAGCACGTTTTGCGAGTATTTGGTACAGAAGGAACATTCATTTATGATGATGCAGGAGCAAGGCTTCATTCTAGCCGAGATTCAGCTTTGAGAGGTTCCTCTGTCGCGTTAAACCCTTTACCAGTTTCCAAAGGCGATCTGATTCCTCCTTTTGTGAGTGCAATTTTGGCGAATCGAGATACGAAGGATCTAGTGCAACATAATTTTAATTTAATTAGCACTTGTATCGCTGCCGATCGCGCTTTATCTACCCACTCTCCCGTAAAAATTGAGTACGCATGACAGAATCTAAAAAGATCCCTTTTGGCAGACCTTGGATTGACGATCGCGATCGCAATGCCGTCATGGAAGTTTTACATAGCCCAATTCTTACTCACGGACCTCAGTGCAAAGCATTTGAACAAGACTTTGCAGAATTTATGGGAGGAGGTTATGCTGCAACTGTCAGCTCCTGTACGGCAGCATTACACCTTGCTTACTTTCATTTTGGGATTGGTGTGGGGGATGAAGTGATTGTCCCCGCTCAAACTCATACAGCAACGGCTCATGCTGTGGAATTGGTAGGAGCAACCCCAGTTTTTATTGACTGCGAACTGAAAACGGGAAATCTGGATCTATCCCAACTAGAATCATTGATTACACCCCGAACTAAAGCAATCTCCTTAGTTCACTTTTTAGGGATTTCTTGCAATATGAAAGAGATCGTTGCTCTTGCCGAACGCTACGATCTCAAAGTGATTGAAGATTGTGCCTTAGCTGTAGGAACTCGCTTTCAAGATACCCACGTAGGATTGTGGGGGGATGTGGGCTGTTTTTCCTTCTATCCCGTCAAGCATATTACGACAGGCGACGGAGGGATGTTTGTATCCCGACATCAAGATGTTGTTGAATCTGTCAAGAAATTGCGAGCATTTGGTGTCGATCGTAGTTTTAGCGAGCGCTCTTTACCGGGGATGTATGATGTCGTCACTCTCGGTTTTAACTACAGAATGAGCGATATTCAAGCAGCCCTAGGAAGACAACAACTCGCTAAAATTGGAGAAATTTTGGCACGTCGCCAAGAAAACTTTACCCAATTTAAAACCAGATTATCTGACATTGGCGATATTTTAATTTTAGATGCAGTTGAGGAAGACTATATTAATAGTTACTATTGCCTGACAGTTGTTTTACAGGGAACATTAGCTAAGAAACGCAATGAGATCGTTACTCGACTTAAAGAATTGGGAATTGGAACGAGTATATACTATCCCCAACCCGTTCCTCGAATGACTTATTATCAAAAGAAATACAGTTATGAGGAAACGAGGTATCCCCAGGCAACAATAATTAGCGATTGCTCCATTGCTTTTCCCGTTGCACCTCATATCAGTTTAGAAGATATAGAATATATCGTAGAAAATTTTCAGCAAGTTTTGCAGGAGATCGATCAGTGAAAACTTCTCTAAAAAATCGAAAAATTGTCTTGATAGGAGGGGCAGGATTTATCGGACACAATCTAGCCCTTACTCTTAAACAAAGAGGTGCGGATGTAGAAATTATTGATAGTCTACAAGTTAATAATTTATTGGCGTATGCCACCAAAATGCCCGATCTCTATCAACGAGATCTCTACCTTCGCATCTTACATCAACGGCTCAACTTACTTCACGAAGCAGAAATTCCCCTCCACATTCAAGATGCACGAGATTATCATGCGGTAGGTGGTTTATTGAGTCAAATTAAACCTCAAGTTGTCATTCATCTCGCGGCTGTGGCTCATGCGGGACGCTCTAACAAAGATCCTTATAGTACCTTCGATCATAGTCTTCGTACCCTAGAAAATGCTTTAGATTGTTCTCGAGATAACGTAGAGCAATTTATCTTTTTCTCGTCGAGTATGGTTTATGGCAACTTTCAAGTTGAAGAAGTCGATGAGGAACACCCCTTAAATCCTCTTGGTATCTATGGGGCGCTAAAATTATCTGGTGAAAAGATCGTGATTGCCTACAATCAAGTATTCGATCTGCCTTATACCATTATTCGCCCCTCAGCCTTATACGGACCCCATTGTGTTAGTCGTCGCGTCGGACAAATTTTTATTGAAAATGCTTTGAATGGGACGAAGTTAAGAGTGGACGGAGATGGAAGCGATCGCTTAGATTTTACGTATATTGAGGACTTAGTTAACGGAGTTTGTTTGGCGATTGAAAATCCTAATGCCCGCAATCATATTTTCAATCTAACCTATGGCAATTCTCGTTCAATTCAAGATTTAGTGGGAATTATTCAAGAACATTTTCCCAAAGTTGAAATTCAGCGAGTGGAACGCGATAAATTAATGCCTTTTCGGGGAACGTTGAGTGTTGATAAAGCCAAAAAATTATTGGGTTATGCACCTAAAAATCCTATAGAAGTTGGATTTCCCAAGTACATTGGATGGTATAAAAATCTATTCAATGCGGAAACTAATGAGAATTGAGGAAGATGTTTGGCTATCTGATATTATCAGAAAAAAAGTCTTCAAACTGACTTTTGATTCTCTTTCTTCTTCAACGAAACGGAATTGGCAAACTACGATCGCCCAACATGAATCCGAGCATTCTCATGCCATGTACTATACTAAGATTAGTACAGAGCAAGTTTCCCTTCTTTATCAATTGAGCAAGTTGGGGTTTTATCCAGTTGATGTAAATGTTACTTTTGAACTGGAGTGCGATCGCGTTACCAATCTTTCTCCTCTCAAAACAAAATATACTATCAAGGAAATTGCTTCGGGTGAAGAGCAACAGGTAGTCAATATTGCTAGGACTTGTTTTCGATACTCCCGCTTTCATCTCGATCCGGCAGTTAACAATGAAATTGCCGATCGCATCAAATCTGAATGGGTATTTAACTATATTCGTAAACAAAGAGGCGATCGCCTCTTTGTTGCTTCAATGGAAGAGAAAACAGTGGGGTTTTTGGCGGCGATTGTCTCTGAAAAACAGGGAAAAAAAATTGGTATCATTGATTTGATCGGGATTGATAGACAGTACCAAAGACAAGGAATCGGACAAGAATTGAGCAAATTCTTTAGGGTGTACTATCAAGAAGATTGCAATCGTTTAAGAGTAGGGACTCAAGTTGCTAATATTGCCTCCCAGCGCTTATATCAAAAAGTAGGATTTTCCTTAAGTCAAAGTCAATATGTTCTCCACAAACATCTCAATTAATCATGAAAATTGGCAAAATCGATCTTAACAAACAAGTTCTCATCGTAGCTGAAATTGGCAATAATCATGAAGGGAATTTTAGTGTAGCTCAAAAGTTAGTTCAAGAAGCAGCAAGTTGTGGAGTTGATGCTGTTAAATTTCAAACATTTAAAACCGAGCATTATGTCAGTCATTCGGATAGAGCAAGATTTGAACGGTTAAAGTCTTTTGAGTTGAGTCAAGAACAGTTTACAGAACTGTCTCAATTAGCGCGATCGCTCAATTTAATATTTATTTCAACACCTTTCGATTTAGGAAGTGCTGAATTTCTAGCACCTCTTGTAGATTGTTACAAAGTAGCTTCTAGTGATAACACCTTTTATCCCTTAATTCGTCAAATTACAACAACAGGAAAATCGTTAATAATCTCCTGTGGATTGAGCAATTTTTCCGAAATTCAAAACACAGTTAAATTTGTCGAACAACAAAGCATTGATATTCAAGAAAAGTTAGCTATTCTCCACTGTGTAAGTAGCTATCCCGTCCCGAAAGACCAAGCAAACCTACGGTCGATCCAATTTCTTGCCGATCGCTTTAACTGCACAGTAGGCTATTCCGATCATACTCTAGGAATTGAAGCGGCTGTATTAGCTGTAGGATTGGGAGCAAGAATTATTGAGAAACACTTTACCCTTGATCGCCACTATTCCGACTTTCGGGATCACCAACTTTCAGCCGATCCTAAAGATATGGAAATGTTGGTCAACCAAATAAGGCGAGCAACATTAATGTTAGGACAATACAACAAAAATGTTCAACCCTGTGAAAAGCCATTGATTCGAGCTTTAAGACGATCTATTATCGCCATAAATAGTTTACCCTGCGGACATCGCTTAACAGAATTAGATTTAACTTGGGTTCGTCCGGGGGGAGGCGTTCCTCCGGGAGAAGAAAATGTGCTTGTTGGCAAAATATTAAAGCGGAATATAAAATCTGGTCAACAGATACTGATAAGAGATGTAGAGTCATTCAAATAATGAATATTATCTTATTAACAACTAATACAAGTCATCATTTATACTATGCTTGGAAAATTACAGAGCGGTTTTCTCTAAAAGCTATTTTTCTTGAAACTTCTTCGGTTCAACCACCTTTTGAGACTTATCATCCTTTTGAAAAATTACAAACCTCTTATGAAAAAGAAACTTTACTATCTCAATTCAACTCTGATTTTGCCGACTTAGCTGAAACCTATCAAGTTAAATCAATTAATGACTCAAAAAATATTTCTATACTTCAATCTCTTAAGCCTGACCTTGTACTTGTTTTTGGAACAAGAAAATTAAGTAAATCTATTATCCAACTTGCTAATAGAGCTTGTTTAAATCTTCATGGTGGAAACCCAGAATATTATCGGGGTTTAGATACTCATTTATGGTCAATTTACCATAATGATTTTAATAATCTTGTTACTACTCTCCATCACGTCGATCTAGATTTAGATACAGGGGAGATTGTCTTCCAAGCACAATTAAAACCTAGCAGAAAAACTCATTTATATGAGCTTCGGACTCTAAACACCGAAGTTTGCGTTAATTTATCCATGCTAGCAATACATACTTTAAATATGTCAGGTTTTCTGCCATCTCGAAAGCAATTGGCAAGAGGAAGATATTATTCTTTCATGCCTTCTCTTTTGAAAGAAGATTGTGTGAAAAAATTTAATCGATATCTTAAAAGATTACCATGAATATCTATCCAAACTTCCTTGGAAACAATACTGTTACTATATTTTTATTCCACGGGATAATCAAAAAAAACAAACACCATATTCGTAACTATACTCAAAAACATATTTTAGTAGATCGCTTTTATACTATTTTGAAAGAGTTACAAAAAGTTGGTGGACATCCAGTTTCCATGACAGATATTATAACTGCAATGAAAGGAAAAACACAATTGCCAAAGCGAGCATTTGCAATTACTTTTGATGATGGTTTTGAAAATAACTATTCTGTTGCTGCTCCAGTATTAGAAGATCTCAAAATTCCAGCAACATTTTATATTACGACAGGTTTTATTGAGAATAATACAGGATCTTGGATTGACTCCATTGAATATGGAGTTGAAAAAGTTTCTGGATTTCACTTAAGATCAAAACTCCTAGAATTAAATGGTTACTATGAAACAAAATCAGAAAAAATAGAATTACTGAATCAAATTCGTAAAATTGTCAAAAACGATTCTCAAATCGATCCTTATGAGTTTGCGGATTGTATACTCGATCAGTTGGGAATTAAATCAATAGAACTCGATCCTGATTTAGATCAGAAGCTAAATTGGCACCAGATAAAACTGATGGCAAGTAATGAATTATTTACAATTGGAGGACACGGTCACACTCATCGAGTATTGGCATACCTAGAAGAACCCGAATTAAAAAATGAGATTGTAACCAGTCTAGAGAAACTAAATTTTCACTTAAATACACCCATACAGCATTATTCGTATCCAGAAGGATTGTCGCACTGTTATTCTCAGAAAACTATTACTTTTTTAAAAGAAGAAGGTATTATCTGTTCCCCTAGTGCTGAACCCGGAGTTAACTCAATTGGAGATGATTTGTTTCATTTAAAACGAATCATGGTAATTTAAAATTAAAATTTAAGGAAGAGCGTTTATGTGTGGAATTGCAGGGTACTCTGGTACTCGAGAAATCTCCCCTTCCCAAATCCAAAACTGCTTGGAGTTGATGAAACGCAGAGGACCCGACAGTTCTAATTTTCGTCATTGGCGTAATCAAAGCGATCGCAATATCTATTTTCTACATACTCGACTCAGTATTATTGATTTAGACGAACGTGCCGATCAACCTTTCAAAGTGGGTTCAAAATGGACGATATTTAATGGGGAATTATACAATTACTTAGAAGTACGATCGAGATTAAAACAATCTGGAAACCAGTTTAAAACTAAATCTGATACCGAAGTTCTCCTACAAGGAATTGATTCTTTTGGCTGGCAAGCGCTCAATCAATACGAAGGAATGTGGGCATTTGCCGTTTATGATGAACTTGATGGTTCTTTAACCTTATGTCGCGATCGCTTTGGTGAAAAACCACTTTATATTTATCAAGAGAGTTCGGGATTGTATTTTGCGTCAGAAATTAAGTTCTTACAAGCATTGGTAGGAAAGCGGTTTGCAATTGATGAAAATCATCTCTGCCGCTATATAATTAATGGTTACAAGGCGCTTTACAAGAAACCTCACAGCTTTTTTGAAAATGTATCGGAAGTTCCCTCTGCATCCTTAATGCAGGTCTCTGCTGAAGGAGATATCTCTACCAAGCGTTATTGGCAGCCGTGCTTTACTCCCGACAATCGCATGACCTATGAAAATGCCGTTGCAGAAGCACGAGAACACCTGATAGAAGCTGTTAAAATTCGTTTGCGGGCAGATGTTCCGATTGCCTTTTGTATGAGCGGTGGAGTCGATTCTAACACCTTAATTTCTATTGCCAAGCGGCTTTTTAATTATGACGTGCGAGGATTCACTATTGTTAATACAGATGCTCGTTACGAAGAACAAGATTTAGTCGATTATGCCGTGGCGGAATTAGGAATTAAACACACTTCAATTCCGATTGAAACCCATAACTTTTTAGCTAAACTGAGAGAACTGATTCGCTATCACGATGCCCCAGTTTATACAATTACTTATTATGCTCATTGGTTGCTCATGGAAAATGTGAGCGATCGCGGCTATCGTATCGCTGTTAGTGGAACCGCCGCCGACGAACTATTTACAGGATACTACGATCATCATTTAGCCTATTTATATGAAATCCGTAATGAATTGGAACTATACGAAACTTCTTTAAAAGCGTGGAAAACACATATCTTACCAATCGTTCGTAACCCTTATTTGAAAAATCCCAATCTTTTTGTAGAAAACTCAGAATTTCGCGATCATATTTTTCTTAATGCCGAACAGTTTTCTAACTACTTTTACGAACCTTGGCAAGAAGCATTCACTGAAACAAAATATACAGATAGTATATTGAGAAATCGCACGCTGAACGAGCTTTTTCACGAAGCGACCCCGGCTATTTTACATGAAGACGATCTCAATGCCATGTATTTTTCAATTGAAAACCGATCGCCCTTCTTGGATCGCTCCCTCTTTGAATTTTGTCACCGCATTCCCTGTCGGCATTTGATGCAAGATGGACGCACAAAAGCTATTCTAAGAGATGCAATGAGAGGTATTGTTCCCGATAAAATTCTAACCAGTCGTCGGAAGGTGGGTTTTAATGCCCCTATTTTTGATTTTTTAGACTTAAAAAATCCTGAAGTTACAGATTATTTACTCGATCGCAGCCCAATTTTTGAGCGAGTTCGTCGCGATAAAATCGAACAACTCCTTTCTAAATCTCAACTGCCCAATAGTGAGAGTAAATTTTTGTTTTATTTCCTCAACAGCAAGATATTTTTAGAGGAGTTTGCTGAATGAGATATTGTCAAAGTTGTATCTTACCCGATACGCGACCGAATTTAACCCTTAATGATGCGGGAATTTGTAATGCGTGCGAGGCACATTCAAGCAAGCAAGATATTGATTGGCAAGCCAGAGAATTAGCTTTTCGTGTTGTTGTCAAACGCGCAAAATCTCGCAGTCAAGGCTATGATTGTTTGATTCCCGTGAGTGGAGGGAAAGATAGCACGTGGCAAGTCATAAAATGTTTAGAATACGGACTCAATCCTTTGGCAGTTACGTGGAAAACTCCTGCAAGAACGGTAATCGGCCAACGTAATCTAGATAATTTGGTGAGTTTGGGAGTGGATCATATTGATTACCAGATTAATCCGAAAGTTGAAAGAAAATTTCTTTATCAATCCTTTAAACGCTTTGGTTCTACAGCAATTCCAATGCACATGGCATTATTTAATCTCCCTTTAAAAATTGCCGCTAAGTTTTTGATTCCTTTGATTATTTGGGGAGAAAATTCTGCCTTTGAATATGGAGGAACGGAAGAAGAAAGAACGGGATTTAAACTCGATCGTGCTTGGTTAACAAAATACGGCGTTACCCACGGAACGACGGCTGAAGATTGGATTAGTGCCGAGCTTTCTCGTAAGGAGCTTGCTCCTTATTTCGGGGTCAGTTCGGAGGAATTAGAGCGTCAGGGAGTTCTCGCTATCTTTTTAGGATACTATTTTCCTTGGGATGTAGAAACTAGCTTGAAAGTCGCCAAGGCACACGGCTTTCAGGAGCGTCCTGAAGGAGCAAAAACCGGCTACTATAACTATGCTGATATTGATGATGATTTTATCTCCATCCATCACTGGTTAAAATGGTATAAATTCGGTTTTACCCGATTATACGATAATTTATCTTTAGAAATTCGTAATAGACGCATGACCAGAGAAGAAGCGATCGCAATTGTCAAAGAAAGAGGAGATGAAACCCCCGATGAAGATATTGCTAAATTTTGTCAATTCTTGGGAATTTCTCTGGCGCATTTTTTTGAAATCGCTGAAACATTCCGCAATCTGGAAATTTGGAGTTACAAAGAGGGAAAATGGATGCTTGAAGATTTTTTGATTTCCGATTGGAGGTGGACGTGAAATTTACCCCTATCGATCCTCCCAGAGTGTTTGAAGTAGGATTTGGGGAAATTATTCCCATGAAAGACTGCGCTCGAGTAGCACTCGATCCAGATGAGCAAGTCACCTTTGTGACCGAATCTGGAGGAGAATACGATCTCGCGAGAAAATCTTGGGGATTTTATGCTACTCCTTCTCTCAATGGTCGGTTAGAAAAGTTTAACTTGCGAGGAGTTTTGGTCAAAAATAGGCTCGATCGCTACTTTGTTTTGTTAGTCGAACGTGGAAAAGAAGACCTCTTTCAACGCTATCTTGAAATCGAAAGTTTAGCGATCGTTTGTTGGTTGGACAATACGGATCGCTTAAAGCAACTTGAAGAATCTTTAAATGAACGATAATCTAAAAAAGACTCCTCTAAACTGCCCTTGCAGAGGTCAATACTTGACCCGAGTTTTCTATTACGACGTGCCACCAGAAGGAGAAACGCGCTTTACTCTAACTGCGGGCGATCGCTACTATCGTGAAATATGGCAGTGTCAAATTTGTCATCATTTTATTTCTCTGACCGATCTCGACTTAAGCAATCTCTATCAAGAAAATTATGTCAGTTCGACCTACGGAGAAAAAGGCATTAAAGAAACTTTTGAGCGTATTATCTCTTTACCTCCCGAACAATCTGACAATATAGGTCGAGTTCAATGTATAGTTGACTTTGCTACCCAATATTTTCCAGCTTCTACTTTTTTTGAAAATTTCACTCCTCGCATTTTAGATGTGGGTTCGGGTTTGGGAGTATTCCCCTATCAGATTGCTCGTCATGGATGGAATGTAACCGCTCTCGATCCCGATCCTCGCTTTGTTGCTCATATTACTGATGCGATCGGTGTTAAAGCAGTTTGTGGTGATTTTTTAGAACTGGAGGAAAATTTAGGAGAATTTGATATTATTACTTTTAACAAAGTACTCGAACACGTTGAAAATCCGGTAGAAATGCTTTCGATAAGCCGTCAATACCTCCGAAAAAGAGGCTCTGTTTATATAGAATTACCTGATGCTGAAATGGCGATGCTAGAAGGGAAAGATAGAGAGGAATTTTTTATCGAACACTTTCATATTTTTAGCATGGCATCTATTTCCTTGCTGGCTACTCGTTCTGGTTTTACACCTATTGCGATCGAACGGCTGCAAGAACCGAGTACGAAATATACTCTAAGAGCATTTTTGAAAATCGATAGTGACTTATGAAACAGTGGATTCGGAAAACTAATCTTGGCAGCTTTCCCGTGTCAAAGCGGCAGGAAGTTTGGGAATATCAAGAGGACAAAAAGTTGCTCACTTCTTTTCCACTTGAAATTACTCTTGGTAAACCTATAGATATCCTGAAATTAAAAAGAGCGTCACTTGAGGAAATCCGCGAGTATGCAAAATTTCTTCAAAGTACAGCTAATAAACTTTATACTTCCAACCAAGATTGCTTCTCCGTCCAAAACTGCCCCTGCTGTCAGGCCTCAACCCATGATGCAGTTCAAGAATTTTGTGTATTTGGAATATTTTACTATCGCTGTCAAACTTGCGGCCATGTTTTTGTCCGAGATCGCCCTCCTACGGCAACTCTTAATGAAGTCTTTGCAGAATCAGAAGAATATTCTACCCCCTATATCGATCGCGCATCTTTAGAAATTCGTCTCGAACAGGTGATTCAACCGAAAGTAGATTGGTTGCTGGAAACTTATGAGAATTATTGGCATCGTTCTGCAACTTCAGTTTTAGATGTAGGAGCAGGAGGCGGCCATTTTGTGGAAGGAAGCCGACGCAAAGGCCTTCAAGCAAAGGGGTATGAATTGAGCAAAACCTCTCGACGTTTTGCTTGGGAGACATTTGGAATCGAACTGTGCGGGGATGATTTTTTAGAGGAGAAAACAACAACAACGGAAAGCGATTTAACGAATATCATTACCTTCTGGGGGCTTTTAGAATACACCCCCGAACCGCGAAAGTTTCTTAATACCGCTCGCGAAAGATTGAGCGTTGATGGGGGCTTGTTAGTGGTTGAAGTGCCAAGATACGAATGTTGGGGAAGTGCAATTCAAAAAGAGCGTCCCAGCACGATTGCTCGTCATCTCGATCCCACCAGCCACGTCAATTGTTTTAGCGATGCGTCTCTGGCTACTGCCTTATTTGAATGCGGTTTTCAACCGATAGCGGCTTGGTATTTTGGGATGGATGCTTACGAACTTTTGGTTCAAATGTCTCTCGATCGAGATGATGCCAACCTACTCGATACTTGGGCAGATTCTATTCCCGCTTTACAATCTTGTTTGGATCGGAATTTACTTTGCGATGATATTATAGTTGCGGCAATTCCTATCTCTTGATAAAGCAGCGAAGAGAATGCGAAATAAACCCCTATTTATAACTGGAATTGCACGAGGTGGCACTAATCTGATCGGTCGTTTGCTGGATGCTCATCCGGAGATTACGATCGCGATCGATCCCTATTTTCCTCTCTTCCGCTCATTGCGAAATGCAATAATTTTCAGTCGAATTCAAAATACACCTAGCTCTACTTTTAAGGCGAATTTACCTTTTCAAGACTACTACTTTAGTAATGAACGCCTCCAATGGATGAATGCAATTCAAGCAAGTCAATTGCATCTCGCTTACAATCGCAGTGAGGATTGCCAACTCCACGAAATGTTGGTAAATCGTACTCATTTTGAATGTCCCGATTTGATTCCATACCTTCGATATTTAAGTGGAGATACTTATCAAGACTTGTTTGACGGAGGATTGAAAGCAATTATTGAAGCTAGAGACGCGAGAACAAGCCAATGGATTGGCTTAAAAGAGGTATGGATTATTGAATTCTTTACAATTCTGGCTAGAGCTTATCCCGAAGCCAAATTTATTATTATCATTCGCGATCCTCGTGCTGTCGCTGCTTCTATATTAGGATTTCGCAATATCGATCCGTCTCAAGTTGCCCATACCTTATCTTTTTTGCGTCACTGGCGTAAATCGGTTGCCTTTGCTTGGTACTATCAAACCCAAAGCGCGATCGCCGATCGCTTTTATGTTACAACCTACGAGCAATTGGTGAAAACTCCAGAAAAAACCGCCCGAGATCTGTGCGATTTTCTCAATCTCGACTACGATCGCAGAATACTCGATACCGAACGATACTTTGATTTTGCCCGAGGAAAAGTTTGGCAGGGAAATAGCACCTTTGTGGAAAAAATAGCAGGAATCGATTCTGAAGGTGCAGAACGTTGGAGAAATAAACTAGATCCTATCGTTACTCGTGTTGTTGAATTTATCTGCGGTGCAGAAATGAAAAAGTTGGGATATAACTTAGAAGTATTGGGTGAAGATTCTTGGCCGGACTCGAGTATTTTAGAATATTTCATCAGCAATAATTTTCAAGAATGTAGCTGGCGCAGTGACTTTGGCGATCTTCAGCAAGACTATGGATTCGAGTTGTTTCGCCGTTCGTTGCTAGATTTGCCCGAAGTTCCCCAAGATCGATCCTTGATTCGGCGATCGTTTCTTTTTGAAGCTGTTTATCGGAAATTACGAGAGTGAAATAATGAATTTAAAACAAACTCAGATTCCAGACTTTTTATCTCTAACCAAGGATTTATGTAAATTTGCGACAGGAGTTGTGGCTTCTGAAAATGCCTCTTTATTCGATCGCCTCAAACAAGAATTACCTTTTAAAATCTATAGCTATGCTTCAGGGGAAACTTATAATGGCTGGCTCGTTCCCCAACAATGGTCAGTAGAAAAAGCTCTGATTTATCGAGACAATAAGATTGTCTTTGATGGAAAATCTCATACATTAGGAGTCGGACGATATTCTAAATCTTTTCAAGGGGAATTGGATTGGGAAGACTTAAAAACCCATTTAGTCACTAATCCTGAATTGCCATCTGGTTATATGTTTCATTGTATGTGGCAGTATCGGCCATGGGCAGCAGATTGGGCAATGTGCATCCCTTATGAAATCTATCAAACCCTTGAACCCGGAAGTTATCGCGTCGATCTGGTAACGCGCTACGAACCGGGAGAAATGCTGGTGGGAGAATACGAAATCAAAGGACGCTCCGATCGCACTATCGTCCTGCAAAATAACACTTGCCATCCCCATCAAGCCAACGATGGCTTTGCGGCTACAGCAATCTTGATTCGATTGTTTCAATGGCTAAAAAAGCAAGATAATTATTATAGTTATCGTCTGATTCTCTGTCCCGAACATTTGGGTACAGTATTTTATTTACGCGATCGCTCCCAAACTGACTTAGAACATCTTGTCTGCGGAATTTTTACGGAAATGCCCGGAACCCCCGGACCCATTCGCGTCACCTCAACCTTTTTAGGAAATTTACCTCTTGATCGCGCCTTTCGTAATGCTCTACGCCATCATAGCAACAGCTACAATCTCGTTCCTTGGCGGCGAGGAGCCGGCAATGATGAAACGGTCTGGGAAGCCCCCGGTTACGAAGTCCCATTTGTTGAGATGACTCGCTGTTTGGACTCCGATTATCCCTACCCCGAATATCACTCCAGCTTGGATAATCCCGATTTAATGGACAAAGATTTACTGGCTGAATACTATCAGGTTTTACAGCGAACAATTGAGATTCTGGAACGCAATGTCCATTTATATCGGCATTTTAACGGATTGATCTGCTTGTCCAATCCCGAATACGATCTCTACTTCGAGCGTTACGATCCCACAGTAGACAAGGAACTCGTCGACGATGCTGATAAATGGGGACACCTACTCGATTCTCTATTCCGCTATTTTGACGGAACGATGTCAATTCTTGACATTGCTGAAAAACACGATCTCCCTTTCGATCGCCTCTATCGCTACCTCTTGCGATTTCAAGAAAAAGGCTTGATTTCTCTAGAATTTGACCCGATTTCGCGCATCCCAATTTCTCAACCAAGCGATCGTTCTATCCTTTAATTTCCCTCAATCAATGGAGAAACTCGCCCTGTTGGGAGGAAAACCTGTTTTACCCCAGCCTTTACCGCCTTATCGTTCGCTTGGCGATGCCGAAGTCAAGGCCGTGGCTGAAGTGATGCGATCGGGTTGCTTGTCTGGATTTTACGGCAGTTGGGGAGCAGAATTTTTTGGCGGCCCTTGCGTCCAAACCCTAGAACAATCTTGGCAAGAGAGATTCCAAGTTCCCCACGCGATTTCAGTCAACTCCGCCACTTCCGGACTCTATGCTGCCATGGGGGCGATTGGGTTGAGTCCAGGAGAAGAAGTGATTCTTCCCCCCTATACAATGTCTGCAACCGCTATGGCTCCTTTGTTGTATGGCGGAATCCCCGTCTTTGCCGATATCGATCGCGAAACTTTTTGTTTGGATCCAGAGGCAGTTTGCCAGGCTATAACCCCGAAAACTCGTGCTATCTTAGCCGTTAATTTGTTCGGCCATCCCGCCCCTTTAACTCAGTTGAAGGCGATCGCCGAAAAGAATAACCTTTATCTTATTGAAGATAATGCTCAAAGCCCCCTAGCAGAAGAAAATCAATGCTATGCCGGAACAATCGGTGATATTAGTATTTTTAGCTTGAACTATCACAAGCACATTCATACTGGAGAAGGAGGAATATGCGTTACTCGGGACGATCGCCTCGCACAACGATTGCAACTCATTCGCAATCATGGTGAAAATGCAGTAGAAGCACTAAAACTCGACGATTTGACCAATTTAATCGGTTTCAATTACCGGATGACCGAAATGAGTGCGGCAGTGGGAATCGAACAAATCAAACAAATTGATGCTCATGTCAAGAGGCGAGAGCGCTTGGGACAGAATTTAAGTGCTGGGATTGCCGATCTCGATGGCTTGACTCCTCCTCTCGTCCGCCCTAACTGCCGTCACGTTTACTATGTCTGGGCAATGCGTTTTGATGAAAAGATTGTCGAGATTAGCCGTCAGAAATTCAGCCAAGCTCTAAGTGCCGAAGGATTTCCTCACTTTATAGGTTACGTGCGTCCTCTATACTTCTTGCCCATTTTCCAAAAACGGATTGCGATTGGCGATCGCGGTTTTCCTTTTACGTTAAGCGATCGTCACTACCATCGAGGATTATGTCCTGTCACTGAAAAGATGTACGAACAAGAACTTTTAGGTTTTGAACCTTGCGCCTATGCGATCGATGATGAAACTTGCGATCGCCTGATTGAAGCCCTTCGCAAGGTCTACCACCAACGCCATCTCTTAATCGAATCAACTCGCGATAGCCTCTAAGATGTCTCGTATTATTGCCAGTATCGAAGCGCGAATGTCTTCCTCTCGTTTGCCCGGTAAGGTTCTGGCAGATATTGGCGGTCAACCCGCTCTAACTCGTTTATTGCGTCGCTTGCGACAGGCTCAAAGCCTGAATGGGATTATTCTAGCGACTTCAACCAATCCTGCCGACGATCCGCTAGAACAATGGGGAGCAGAACAAAATCTTCCGGTTTATCGCGGCAGCGAAGAGGATGTTCTCGCTAGAGTTGTGGGCGCTCAAAGGCAAATGAACTCCGATATTGTGGTCGAAATTACTGGCGATAGCATTCTCCTCGATCCGGAAATTATTGATTGGGGAGTGACAACATTTTTGGAAAATGAGTGCGACGTGGTAGCTAATGTGAAAAAATTGTCTTTTCCGATGGGGATCGACGTGCAAGTTTATCGGTTATCTGACTTAGAGGAGATATCCAAAACCATCACCGATTCAGCAGTACGCGAGCACGTTTCGCTCTATTTCTACGAACATCCCGAACGATATCGTATCTTTCATCTGTTTGCACCTTCTCCCTGGCACGCTCCCGATTACCGATTCCAACTCGATTATCCAGAAGATCTTCATTTCATCAGAGAAATCTATCGGCTACTAGAACCTCAATATGGAGATCGATTTGGCGTAGGGAAAATTATCTCGTTGTTGCACAAAAATCCCAGTCTGCTCGATATCAATCGCCAGTGTATCGAGAAACCCGCTAGAGAGAGAGAAAAGTCAACGTGAACGTCCCGATTTGGAAAACCGCTTTAATCGGCTTCGGTAAGATTGGAGCGGGGTATGCTGACGATCCCCTGATGGCTCGTTACTATCCCTATGCAACCCACGCCCAAGTTCTCCAAGATTGCCCGAACTTTGATTGGACGGCAGTTGTCGATCCTTCGCCCTCCCAGCGAGAACTCGCCCGCCAAAGATGGCAAATTGAAGGTGTTTTTCCCAGCATTGAGGAACTGATTCAACGCGATCGCCCCGAAGTTGCCATTATTGCCACGCCACCGGATGCGAGAGGTGAAATTATCGAAAAATTGCCAGATCTGCTCGGGATTGTCGTGGAAAAACCTCTGGGTTTAACCTTAGAGGCAGGAGAAAAATTTTTAGAGCAATGTCGCGAAAGAAATATATTAGTCCAAGTCAATCTTTGGCGGCGAGGGGATAAAACCTTTTACCAACTAGCAGAAGGAAAACTAAGCGAACTCATGGGTCGCCTACAAGGGGGTTTTGGCGTTTACGGCAATGGTTTTTACAATAATGGCACTCATGTTATTGATTTTATCCGGATGTTATTTGGGGAAATTGCGAGAGTCCGTGCTAATGGCAATTGGAAACCCGATCGGCGGCTCCCGATCGCAGGAGATGCTAACGTCCCATTTACAATCTGGTTGAATGATGGGGTCTCTCTTGATTTTTGCCCCCTTGATTTCCAACATTACCGAGAAATTGGGTTTGATTTTTGGGGCGATCGCGGTCGTTTGAGTATTTTGAACGAAGGATTGAATCTGTTCTTTTACCCTCTATCGGGCAATCGTGCCATCAGAAACGCGGGAGAAATTGCCCACGATCGCCCTCGGAAGATTGAATCCACTGTCGGTCAAGCGTTGTATCGAATGTATGAGAATTTAGCCGCCGCTCTCAGTGAAAGAGTACCATTGTATTCTTCAGGAGAATCTGCTTTGCAAACCGCAAAAGTTGTCGAAGCGGTTGTACGATCGGCAAAGACCAATGGCAGTGTTGTTGAAATGAGTTCGTTCTAATTGATGCCTCAATCTATCGATCTGCTCATCTACGTTGAAGACCCAGGGGCGGCAAACTATATTGCTCCTCTGATGGAAAGATTTCTCTTGGAGAAATGGCAGGTGCAATTATTTGTTGGCGGCACGGCTGGTTCATACTTGCGCGGGAGAAGCCTTGCCCCTGCGCCCATCCCTCCCAACCTCAACCCGAGAGAACTGTTAATCACGTTTGCTCCTCGACTGCTGGTGGTGGGTACGGCTGAAAATCGCGATACTCTAGGATTATTATTGGTGAGTGCCGCTCGGGAGCTTGGAATCAAAAGTCTTGGGGTTGTCGATGCCCCTAGCAATGCAGCAGAACGCTTTCGCGGACGCAGCGATCGCCCTTTGACCCATGTTCCAGATTACCTACTCGTACCCGATGAAGCAACGCGCCAAGCCTACATTGCTTTGGGATATTCAAGCACCCAGGCAGTTGTTTGCGGTCATCCTTATTACGATACTGTTCGCCAAACGAGAATTCATCTTGATAGTGTTGGCCGATCCGTTTTGAGAGCGAGTATCTTCCCTGAAGTTCCTACTCGTCAACCCATTGTCGTATTTGTTGCTGAGGTCTCTCGAGGGCTTAAGGATGAGCAATATCGGAGATCTGCCGAATATACCCTAATAGGAGATGGAAAACAGAATAAAAGAACGGAAATTGTACTCGAAGAATTTTTGCGAGGGAGCGATCGCCTCATTCCTCATCCCTATCGAGTTTTACGCCTGCATCCCAAAAACACTCGCCAAGAACTTGCTTTCTACTTAGAGCGCTTCGATTGTATTAGCGAGGGTGGCTCTCCCTTAGAACTGATTTACACAGCCGATCTTGTTGTTGGCATGACTTCGAGTTTACTTCTCGAAGCCACCTTATTAGGGCGACCAACGGTAGCAATTCTGCCTCGAAGCAGCGAAAAAGAATGGTGTGCGGTAACAGCATCGGGAACGATTCCCGTTCTCACTCGCAGGGCAGAGATCGTTCCCACTCTGACGCGATTATTATCTTCAGATAACCTAGAAAAGGAGGCAATTGGACTCCCCCAGAACTGTTGCGATCGCACCATCAATTGGCTGAAACAACGACTCAGTTCTCTTGTCTCTGCACCGTTCCCTATTGTTTATGGCTGAATCCAAAATTCTCGAAACCGAACGCTTGCAACTCATACCATTTAGTCAACAATATTGTACCCCTCGCTATGTTGATTGGCTCAACGATCCAATTGTTATGCGTTACAGCGAACAACGCCATGTCAATCATTCTCTTGAATCTTGCCAAAATTACTATAGGTCTTTTATCGGAACTCCTCATTATTTTTGGGCAATCGTCAGTCGCGATCGCGAATTAGGACATATCGGCAATGCCAATGCCTATATCGATACCCACAACAAAATTGCCGATATTGGGATTATGATTGGCGAAAAAAACCTTTGGGGACAGGGTTACGGGCTCGAAGTCTGGAAGATTCTCTGTAGCTACTTGCTCGATCGCTTAAAACTTCGTAAGGTAACAGCAGGTGCGATCGCCTCCAATATTCCCATGCTTTCTCTGATGAAAAAAGCAGGAATGGTTGAAGAAGGTCGTCGCTTGCGTCACTATCTTTGGGAAGAACAAGAAGTTGATATCGTTTACATGGCTCTATTTAATGGGTAGGAACAAAGAAGTATGAAATTTTGCCAAAAATGCGCCGAACCCGATACAAGACCCGATTGTATTTTTGATGAAGAAGGAATTTGCTTGCCCTGTCGTTATGCCGAAACCATAGACGAGATCGATTGGGCAAGTCGCCGCCAAGAAATTGCCGAAATTGCCGAATGGGGCAAACAGCATAGTAAATCTGGCTACGATTGTATTATTGGTGTTAGTGGCGGGAAAGATAGCCATCGCCAATCTTTATATGCTCGCGACGAACTGGGACTCAAACCTTTACTCGTCTCCTGTGCTTATCCTCCCGATCAACAAACAGAACGAGGTGCCGCTAATCTTGCCAATCTCGTTGATCTCGGATTCGATACGATTGTAGTCGGTCCGGCCCCAAAAAATTGGAAAGCCTTGATGAGACATGGTTTTTTGAAATTTGGCAATTGGTGTAAATCTACAGAGTTAGCGTTGTATGCTTCTGTCCCACGCATTGCAGTTGCTTATAACATTCCCCTAATTTTTCTCGGAGAGAACCCGGCACTCAGCTGGGGAAGTGCGGGAGGCTCGTTAGATGGCAATGCCAATCGCATGAAATATAACAATACCTTGAAAGGAGGTGATATCAAACCGCTTTTAGAAGCACAAGGCATTGAGGAAAAAGATTTGTATTGGTATCGGTATCCCTCTGATGAAGAGATGGAGCGAACAAATTTAAGATTAGTTTATTTGGGCTACTATATACGGGATTTTAATGATTATGTTAACTCCCGAATTGCAATCGAACATGGCATGCAAATACGAGAAGGGCAAGATGCGATTCCCGAAGATATGGGACAAATTAATAATTTTGATGCCTTAGACGATGATTTTATTCATGTCAACCAGATGCTCAAATACTTTAAATTTGGATTTGGTAAAGTCACCGAACAAGTCAGTGGTGCTATTCGTAATGGAATGATGACAAGAGAGGAAGGACTCGAACTGGTCAGAAAGTATGACGGAAAATGTGCAGATCGCTATATCAAAGCCTTTTGCAACTACATTGAAGTCAGTGAAGACTTGTTTTGGGAGGTCACTGAATCCTATCGCAATCTCGATCTTTGGGAAAGAGATGATTTAGGAAATTGGCAGTTAAAATATAAAATTCAATGAAAATTGGAAGAAATTGGAACCGTGACTCAGAAAAAAGTTCTTATAATAGATTATGGGATGGGCAACTTACAATCGGTCAAAAATGCCCTAGAATTTCTTGGTTATTCGGCAACTGTGTCCGATTGCCAAGACGACATTCCTCACTTTGATGCTTATATTTTACCAGGGGTAGGGGCTTTTGGCGAAGCGATGGAAAACTTGCGCCAGCGCGATCTTATCGATATTCTCAGCGAGGGTGTCCTCCATGAGAAAAAACCCTTTTTAGGTATTTGTTTGGGAATGCAATTACTTGCTGAAAGTTCCGTAGAAATGTGCTATTCTGAGGGATTAAATTGGATTCCGGGTCATGTTATCAAGATAGAAGTTGAAGAAGGAATTCGCTTACCCCATGTCGGTTGGAATGCGATCGAGATTGTTAAACCAGTTCCTTTGTTTAATCGTATTGATTCTTACAGCAGCTATTATTTCGATCATAGCTACCAGCTTATTTGTGACAATCGCTATGTTATAGCTAAATGTCAATATGGAAGAGAAATCATTTCAGCCATTCAATGCGATAATATTTTTGCTACTCAATTTCACCCAGAAAAAAGTCAAGTAAAAGGATTAAGATTACTCCGTAATTTTCTCAACTATGTTGAATCTTCTTAAGAAGAGAACGGGAGATATAAATGCTCAATAAAAGATTAATTGCCTGTCTAGTTATTAAAAATGGGATTGTCGTCCAGAGTATTAACTTCAAACAATATTTGCCCATAGGACGACCAGAAATCGCGGTGGAATTTCTCAATAGTTGGGGAGTTGATGAAATTGTTCTGCTAGATATTGATGCAACTCCAAACAAGCGATCGCCCAATCTAGAAATGGTGTCTCGCATCTCTCGTTATGGATTTGTTCCTCTTGCTATTGGTGGTGGCATTAAAACTATCTCAGATATTCGAGCTTTAGTCCAAGCTGGAGCCGATAAAATTGCCATTAACCAGATAGCTATTGCCAATCCTACAGTAATTACAGAAGCTGCTCGCGTATTTGGCTGTCAATGTATCATTGTTTCTATTGATATGAAACGCAATCAAGATGGCGAGTATGAAGTCTTTACTAACTCGGGCAGAAAACCAACCGGTTTTTCACCTTGGAATTGGGCAAAACAAGTGGAAAGTCTCGGTGCTGGCGAGATTTTTCTCAATTCTATCGATCGCGATGGCTGTCAAGAGGGATACGATCTAGAAGTAATTGAAAAAGTGGCTAATGTTGTTTCTGTACCTGTTATTGTTTGCGGCGGTGTCGGGCATCCACAACACTTTGTAGAAGCGGCTCGTATTGAAAATGTTTCTGCTGTTGCCGCAGCTAACTTTTTCCATTTTAGCGAACACAGTATTATTACAACAAAGGCTTATTTAGAAAATACCAATATTAATGTTCGCTTAGATAGTTACGCGAATTATCGAGATTGTCTGTTTGATGACAATGGTAGACTTGCCAAGAAAACAGATGATTACCTTGAAAATCTTCGGTTTGAGTTTTATCCCAAGGAGGTTATTTGAAATACTGCACTCGATGTTTGTATCCAGGAAATCACCCACTTCACTTGACCTTTGATGAAGCAGGGGTTTGTAGCGGCTGTCGGATTCACGAAGAAAAAGATATCTTAAACTGGGAAGACAGAAGCCAAAAACTCAAAAGGATATTGGACAATTATCGGAGTTCATCTCATCGTATCTATGACTGTATTGTTCCGGTAAGTGGCGCTCGAGATACCTATTTTATTCTTCATGTCGTCAAAAATATTTATGGGATGAATCCCTTGCTCGTCACTTATAATAAACACTACAATACTCAGCAAGGATTGAGAAATCTTGCCTATCTCCGGACTTTATTTAATTGTGACTTAATCATGATGGCAATCGGTCGTCAAACAGTCCAAAAGATTACGAAATCGACCATTAAAAAGCTCGGAAGTATTTACTGGCATTGTCTAGCCGGACAAACGGTTTATCCCGTACAAACTGCCGTAAAATTAAAAATCCCTTTAATTATTTGGGGGGTACATCAAGGATGCGATCAAGTGGGAATGTTTTCCCATTTAGATGAAGTGGAAATGACTCGAAAATATCGCAAAGAACACGATTTGATGGGTTGGGAAGCTGAAGATTTAGTTGACGAAGCTGAAGATTTAGTTGACGAAGCTGAAAGAATTACTGAGGCAGATATTCATCAGTTTATTTATCCTCACGATAAGGATTTAGAAAAAGTCGGCGTGCGCGGTATTTATCTGAGCAACTACATTCGTTGGGACTCCAAAAAGCAACATGAGTTTGCGATCGCGAAATACCAATACGAAACAGCACTACAGCAGCGAACTTTTGATACTTATAATGATATAGACTGTATACACTATAGTGGCTTGCATGACTACATTAAATTTCTCAAATACGGTTATGGTAAAGTAATGGATCATGCTTGTCGGGAAATTCGCTTAAAACGGCTGACCCGAGAAGAAGGAATTCAGTTAATCAAACAATATCAATTACGCTATCCCAAAGATTTTTCTATCTTTTCTCAATGGGTTGGTATGAGTGAAGTAGAGATTTTGGAATGGGTCAATCGGTATCGAGATCCTCAAATTTGGCAACAGAATGGAATGGGAAAGTGGAAATTGCGAGACTCAATTATTAATCACAAAAACGATGTAGGTGTAGATGCTGTCCGTTTAGAAAAAGTAGAAGAATGTCAGTTTACTATTACTCCATCAAAAGTATCTAAAGAAGTGCGAGAAGATCGAGGGCAAATCTGGATTAAAGGATATGTGGATTGAGTTGATTTTAAACCATATTCTGGCCTTAAATTCTCAAACTTAAAGAACTATTCATTAGCAAATAATACTGATTATGATTCGTGAAGATTACCTTGACTCAATTAAATCTTGCTATTCCACTTGGAGTCAAAACTATTACCAAGATTACTATGGAGAAAACGCACTCTATCCACCTATTCATCGAGATTTATTGAGGCAGTTACTATTAAGTACTAACGCCAAAAATGTTCTTGATGTGGGGTGTGGTCCAGCATCTTTCCTACGGGAATTGGTCAACGATCGCATCGAACTCTATGGTTTCGATTTAACCCCGGAAATGGTCGCAGAAGCGCAAAAAGTTTTGGCTAAAAGTGGCATTCCGAGCGATCGCATCTGGCAAGGCAGTATCTTGAACCCCTTATCGTTTAAAATTTCGGGTGAGAAAGAATCTTTGCCATTCGATGCTGCGATTTGTATCGGCGTATTTCCTCATATTCCCGAGTCAGAAGATATTAATGCTATTACCAATTTACGCGATAGTGTCAAAGAAGGAGGAATCGTAGCGATCGAGGCTCGGAATCAACTTTTTTCTCTCTTTACTCTCAACCGTTATTCTTACGAGTTTCTCAGCCAAGATTTAATTCAACTAGACGCTTTGAGTCGTTCGGCTGGAGACGAAGCTCAAGTCCTTGAAGAGAATATCAATGAGTTAAAACAGTTTTTCCGTATGGATTTACCTCCCCTGCGAAAAGGCAAACAAGATGAACCTGGATATGATGAAGTGCTGTCTCGTCTTCACAATCCCTTGGTTTTAAAAGAACAATTTGCGGAGGTTGGTTTTAAAAATGTACGGGTCTTATTTTATCACTATCATTGTTTGCCACCTCTATTAGAAGCGCAAATGCCAGAATTTTTTCGAGAGAATAGTTTGGCAATGGAAAATCCCACAGATTGGCGAGGTTATTTCATGGCTTCAGCATTTATTGTGGTGGGTCGTAAAGCCTAAATTCAGATAGAACAAGCAATGATTCACGGAAACAGTTGGTCAAAATATTGTATCTGGGAACATAGTACCCCAGTGAAAGAACTTTATGCCCGTCGGTGTCGTAGGGAAGTTGAAGAAATGACTTGTCAGGCTCAAGCGGCGGAAATTCTTCAAGAGAGGGCCGTACCTGGTGATATATTACTAGATGTCGGCTGTGGGAGCGGATACTTCTATCATTCCTTGCGATCGCGTAAAATTCCCGTAGATTACTATGGTATTGATGCTGCTCCTTCTCTAATTGCCATTGGTCATCAATATTTACCGAATTTTGGCTTACCTGTAGACCGATTGCAGGTGATGCGAATTGAAGACTTCGATGGAGAGGTTGATTTTATCACTTGCATCAATGTTCTTTCCAATATTGATAATTATCATCGACCCTTAGAGCGAATGTTACAATGCGCTCGTAAAATGGTCATTTTGCGGGAATCTTGTGGTGACAAAAGCAAATATCAATACGTTCGGGATAAATATCTCGATGAAGGCTGGGATTTGAGGGTTTATGTCAATACTTATGATCGAGAAGAGATAATGGAATTCATTCGCTCTTATGGGTTTTCCGTGCGATCGCTTGTCGATCGCCGCACTGGAGGTCAGCCAGAACTGGTTATTGATTACCCCCACTACTGGCAATTTATCATTGCAGAACGACTTTAAGGACTTTTAAATAAGGAGAAACGATTATGTCTCAACAGTTTTCATACAAAGAGCGTATGAATAATGAAAAATTTCAAGAACACTACATTGCTTATCAAGAGCAATATGTTGAGCAAATTCGAGAAAGCGATCGGGTTTTGATTGATATAATTGGCCGATTAGTTTCAGAACAATTTCGCCAATATCAAGTAAATTTACTTGATATTGGCTGTTCGACGGGAAATCTTTTACTTCATATCAAAAATGCTTTTCCTCATTTCAAACTCACTGGAGGAGATATAGCAGTTAAAACAATTGAAGAATGTCAAAAAAATCCGTGTCTTGATGGAATTGATTTTCAAGTTAATGTGGATGGCTATGAAGACTTAAATACTTATACCGTCAAAACTGAATCTGGTAAGAGACTTCAGTTTCGAGGAACATTGTTCCAGCCTTGGTGTCATCTCATGGCTCAAAAAGTAAACTAATTTGTTTTAACAACCAGATATGTCTCGGATTGTAGGAGTTGTCAACGAACAAAAGAATAGCGATCGCAGAGTTTCGAGTATGTTAGCAACTCTGCAATCAAGCTACACTCCAATGGGTGTAGTCAGTTTAGAGTGGAATCATTATTCCCTGAAAAGCGATCGCGCCAGTTTAGGATGGTTAGGATGGCAAAAGCCCAATCTAACCGAGACCCATGATATTATCGTTGTTGTTGATGGCTGCATCTATAATGGCGATGAGTTGGGAACTTATGGCACTCCTGCCGAATTGATTGCCTCTCTTTATCGAGAATATGACTTTCGGGAAACGCTGTCCAAAATTAACGGTGACTTTGCCATTGCCCTCTACGACAAGCAAGAGCGAACTTTGTGGCTAGGGCGCGATCGCTTTGGGGTTTGTCCTTTATACTATTGGTATCGAGGAGATTCCTTTGCCTTTGCATCTCGTCCTCGTGCCTTACTCGCCCTCCCCGAAATCAAACCTGAAGTCAACCGTCGCTTTGTTGCCCTTTTTGCTGCATCTCACTATCGTACTTTTGATAACGATCCCCACGCTTCCCCCTACGCGGAAATTCGTCAATTACCAGCCAGCCACTATCTGAGCTTTTGCCGGGGAAAAGTTAGCCTAGAAAGCTATTGGCAGTTAGAAGAACAACCCGAGTGGGAAGATTCTCCACAGGTTTTAGCGGAACGTTACCAAGCATTATTGCTCGACTCCGTTGCCCGTCGCCTTGCTGTTGCAGATCGCCCGGCTTTTACTTTGTCTGGGGGTATGGACTCTTCTTCTGTTTTGGCTTGTGCCGTGCGCTCTTCGGGGTCTCGTCAACAGGCTTTTTCTACCGTTTACCGGGATAAAACCTACGACGAATCTGAAGAAATTAGCTCGATGTTGGAGTCTCATGTTGAGAAGTGGCATCCCATCGCGATCGATGTCCCCGATGTATTTGGCTTAGTGGAACAAATGGTTGCTCTCCACGACGAACCCGTAGCTACCGCCACTTGGCTCTCTCATTTTCTCCTTTGTCAAAACGTTCGGGAACAAGGCTTTGGGAGCTTGTTTGGAGGTCTTGGGGGAGATGAACTCAATGCAGGGGAATATGAATATTTTCCCTATTACTTTGCCGATCTTGCTATGAACGAGGAAAGCGATCGCCTCGATCGCGAATTGCGAAAATGGTCTGAATACCACGATCATCCTATTTTTCGTAAGAGTCCCGAAATAGGTCGGCAAGCGATCGCCCGCTTAACCGATCCCACAATTCCCGGTCGATGTTTGCCCGATCGAGAACGTCTCCAAAAATATATTTCGGCTCTCAACCCAGACTACTTTAACCTCGGCGATTTTACTCCTGTGATGGATCATCCGTTCGAGAGTTACCTTAAAAATCGCACCTATCAAGATCTGTTTCGCGAAACAACCCCTTGTTGTCTGCGGGCAGAGGATCGTCATGCCAACGCTTTCGGTCTCGATCGCTTTGTTCCTTTTTTAGACCATCGTTTGGTTGAATTCACCTACCGCGTCCCCGGACATCTCAAAATTGCTGAAGGTGTAACCAAGCGCTTGCTGCGGGATGCGATGAAAGGTATCCTACCGAAAGAAACGCGCCAGAGAATCAAAAAAACAGGTTGGAATGCTCCCGCTCATCTTTGGTTTTCCGGCAAAGGTCGGGAGCAACTTTTAGACTTAGTTCGTTCTCAGTCCTTTCGCGATCGGGGAATTTACCAACCTGTCGTTGTGGAAACCCTAATCGAGGAACATCAAACTGCCATTATTTGTGGTAATCTCAATGGCAATCACATGATGTTCTTGTGGCAGTTAGTCAATTTAGAATTGTGGCTGTCCAATCTATCCCGTACTCCAAACTAACTCTACAGGCACAAAATCATGTTGAATCTTCTCAAACATTTTATTAAAGTAGGGTTTTACAAAATAGGATTAGAAGTAAAACTGAGATCGTCAAACCAAAGTAGAATAATATTAGAGACCCTCGAAACAGTTAACAAAGGCGAAAATCATAAAGCCCAAAATATAACAACAAACCTAGAATCAAAACGACTGGGACAGACTGAAACAAGTGCAAGCAATTATCGGACAGCCATTCAAGGTCGAGATACCATTCTCTTTTTCTCTCCAGAGGGTTCTATCACTCCTCACTTTGCAGCCCAATGCGTTTTAGGAAAGACTTTACAAGAAATGGGTTATTCCGTACTCTTTACACTTTGTACAGGAATTTTCGAGAGATGTCCAGTCATTGATATGAAGAGACTGCCTTACAGTTTACCTCCAAACCAAAAACGCGAAGTTTGTCAGACTTGTACCCAGTCTTCTATTAAAATGCTTGATGACTATGGATTGCCAAGTATCGATCTCAGAGCATTTATTACCCCAGATATTCTTAAATACCTAGAAGATGCCTTAGAAAACCCACCGCGAGATCTTAAACTGTTTAAGTTTGATGGTATTGAATTTGGCAAACTCTGTACGATTGAGTTAGCTCTCATTGCTAAAAAACATCGTTTTGATGAAGGTATTGAGGAAGATGTTCATCAGGGTTGGCTCGAGTATATTGCGAGTAGCTTAATGAGCTATCTCCTTCTTGATAAGATTTGTCAAACTTTACCCATTTCTCGCTTGGTTTATTACTCCGATTATTCTCTAATGGTTAGCGCTCGCCTAGCGGCGGAAAAGCATGGTCTTAAAAGTTTTAAAATGCCTCATGCCAGTCATGCGAGTGTGGATCGCCGTCGCTATACAATTGTGCCGACTGTGGTGTGGGAAGAGATACAAAAACAGCGTCAAGTTTGGCCGACTTGGAAGCAATTGCATCTAACTCGAGAACAGGTTCAGGAAGTAGCAGATGATTCGATCGCTCGTTTGGGCGCTAAAAGTGTTTTTGTTTACTCCCCCAGTAAAACATTTGGGAATGCAAATATTTACGATCGTCTTCGGCTTAGTCGCGATAAAAAACTGATCGTTGCGTATACCAGCAGTATTGATGAGGTCATTTCTATGCAAATGGCAGCTCAAGCAATGGGAATCCCTCTTGATTCTTCTCCTCAACCCTTTACCACTCAAATAGAGTGGCTTGAATCCCTCATTGAATATGTCGAAAAAAGTGCCTCGTTACAGCTTGTGATTCGTATTCATCCTAGAATAGGATCGAATAAACGAGATAAAAAAGTTTCAGAATTTTTGACTCAATTACGAGAAAAGTTCGATCGCCCTTTTCAAAACAGCCGATTAATCTGGCCTGAAGATGCAATCTCTAGTTACGATTTGGGAGAGATTGCTAATCTTGTTCTCATTGCTTGGAGTAGTATTGGTCTTGAGTTTGCTCGCTTGGGCGTTCCTGTTCTAGCCTTTTCAAACGGCGTTGAGTACTTCCCCGATTGTATTCAGCAATCAACAACTGTAGATAAATACTTCCAAAAGCTGGAAGAAATGTTGAGAGATTCGTCTGGAAATCTAGAACAAATTCGAGAATCATTCTTGTGGTATAATTTACGAACATTGAGTCTATCTCTCAATTTAGAAGATATTATTCCTCATCAAAATTTTAGTAAACTGCCCGAATTCAAGATGCCATCTGAAGCTAAGGCGATCGCTGAACTTATTGTTGGAGAAAAACATATTATTGATTTGAATTTAGAACGTTTGAAGAATATGCAGCATTCAGAAATCCTTTGGGAAGAAAAAATTGCACTGCAAAGGCAGCTTCGACGTATTCTGCATTTTCTTTTCACTGGAGAAGACAATCTTGTAGATTATAAATTGCGGTTAATAGAGTCTGACGAAAGTTGGGAAGACATTCAAGAAAAATTAGTGCAAAGAATCGATCTATCTCCAACAGTTCGTTTTGTTTTTATCAATCGCGAGGAAGTCTGCTATTGGTTTAATAAACATTCCTATTCTAAGCATTCTCCTCTGTGCGCGAGGTTAGCAAGAGTGTGTTCTCATTTAAACCTTTCGTAGCTGATTTCGTTTAAAATCGTGGATAAAATCAAAATCATGTTCAATCTTCTGAAACACATTATTAAAGTAGGTCTTTACCAAATAGGACTTGACGTAAAGCTAAGATCTTCTGCCAATCAAGATACTACAGCCGAGGTTACATCTTCTTCTAACCCTTCTAGCGGTGGTAATCCTCCACAACCTAAAAAATCCTTATTCCAGCCTTATAACCCCTCCAAAGAAAGAGAGATAGATTCTGTTGACGAGGAAGAAAAAATCAAATTATCTCATCTTTTTGACTACTACTATAAAACATTTTCAGATTTAATTTTAACCAAAGGAACATATTTTTTTGGACAGAACTTTTTTCGACAATTGTTGATGGTAGATACCATTCGATATTTTTTTGTTCTGGCTCGATACATCTACTTTGTAGAGTTTTTAAATAACTTAAAAATTTATCAAACTGATAACGAAAATATTCGACAAGATATTGATGGAAATCAAGGGACAGCCGAGTATAACATACCCGGAATCCTCAATGATTTAGGTGCAGCCCGATCTCTCCGGTTGATTAAACCGTTATCTGTGATTGAAAGTTACAGAACTTTGGGATTCGCCACCCGAGGGAAAGGCGGAGGAGGGATGTTATACGATCTAAACTGCCCATGCGATGCTAAACTACTAGCCATCGGACCTCGCACAGAAGGAGAAATACTATGCTTAATTGCTCATGGATTTCGTCCGGACAATATTCGAGGACTTGATTTAATCTCTTACTCGCCTTGGATTGATTTAGGCGATATGCACGCAATCCCCCATGAAGAGAGTACGTGGGATATAGTATTGCTTTCTATGGTTTTGACCTATAGTGAAGACCCTCCCAATGTCGTTGAAGAAGCAGTTCGAGTCGTTAAAAATGGTGGATTAATTGGTGTTTCTCTCGACAATGACCCCAAGAGTAAAGCTAGAACCAGTGAAAAGTATGGCTATCCTCTTGCTTGTGCGGCTGATATCCTCAAACTCTTTGGAAATTGGGTGGATCGTATCTACTTTTCCAATGATTTGCCCGAAATGAGGAGGAATGATGAAATTTATACTGCTTCGGTCATTTTTTCTGTGCGGAAATGAGTGAAGAGAAAAATCTCCTTCTGTTTTCTCAATTGATTAGCACTAAAATTAGCTGTAGCTTGATTAATTTTGAACCCAAAGTTAACCTCTCTTAGACCTAGATCGACTAAATTAAATCGACTAAATTCAAATGATAAACTTGTTTAAACATTGGGTTAAAATGGGTTTTGACAAATTAGGAGTAGAAATCCGACTCAAGTCGTCTATTCAAAATATTGATTCTCCTGCCCAATCTAATTCCATACCAATACAGCCAAAATCTGAAAATAATTCGGGTTCAAATCCTGCCGATATTGATATAGATTCTATTTTAGCGCTGTTGGCATACGGACTTTTTAAACTACTCAGCCTACCACGAGAAGAAAGCGATCGCTTACTCGAACTAATACGCTTTAACGATCCCAATGGTTTTTCTGCTCCTCCAAACAAGGAGTGCAATGCAGAGACAATCGCGAGTGAAGTTGAAATTGGCAATATTTGTTTCAAACAAGGTCAATTTCAAGAGACACTGGCTGCTTATCAGCAAGCCTTGGGGATTTGGATTCAGCTTGTAGAAAGCGGTCAACTTCAGGAAAGTACTCGCATCCTCCAAGAAACTCTAAGAACTTCGATTCGAGAAAGTCAATGTCGTCCTCTCGATCTTCTCTCTGTTGCCGTTAGTTTAGGAATTTATAGCGAAACGGGTTCAGTATGGGAGTTTGCTCATCAAAGTAAGATTCAGCTTCATTGCCAGACCAATGCCTATTTCAATGATTTTGTTTCATGGCTCATTACTACTTATCGACCTCCCTATGAAACCTTTAAGCAAGGGGAAGGAATTCTCGGTTCTTTCAATTCAGAACGCTTAGATGCAATTAATTCTGCCATCAACAATGGGAGTTACTACATATTTCCCGATCGCCTACCCGCACAGTTATGCGATCGCTTGACGAACTTTGCTCTGACTACTCCGGGGATAGGATATCAGCAGCAAGAAACGTTACCAGAGTTAGTACTTTACAATCGAGACAATCCTCAAGTTGATGGATGTTATATTCCTGAACAAGATGCCTTAGACAATTCTGATATTCAAGGCTTAGCAACCGATCCTTATTTTCTTGCCGTTGCTCAACGTCATTTAGGAGCGCAACCCATTTTGGCTAATGTATCAATGTGGTGGAGTTCTGCGATCGACCAATCTCCTAATAGTGCAATGGCTCAACTTTACCATTTTGATATGGATTGGCTGAAGTGGACGAACTTTTTTATCTATCTAACGGATGTTACAACCGATACAGGACCTCACTGTTACATTGCGAACACCCACCATCGCCAAGCCAAACCCGAGACATTGTTAGCAAGAAGATACGTCCGAATCGCCGATCGCGAACTACAAGAATATTATCCTGAAGAAGATTTTGTAGAAATTACAGGATTGCGCGGTACGGTTATTGTCGGCGATACCCGGTGCTATCACAAAGCCAAACCGCTTAAGACTGGCGATCGCTTGATGATTAATATTACTTATGCTAATACTCTTTGGTTGGGAGGTTCGTACAAACAACCCATTCTTAAATCCGATTTTTATAATGAAAATCTTCTCACCCTCGCTCAAACTCACCCCCGAATTTTTTCCAAATTTATTAAACTTTAGCACTAAAAAATAGTTTGATGGACTTGACCGCTCCTATTAGAAAATTATCTGAGTCTCTTCCGGAAACTTGGGGAAAATATTTACTTCACTGTCTGGATGGCTTCGATCCGTATATGTTGCGATCGTACTCTCAAGAAGGAGAAGATATGATCTTGAGGCGAATTCTGGAAAAACGTACAGCCAATCAATTTTACGTTGATGTAGGTGCTTATCATCCCAAACAATACTCTAATACCTACTTTTTTTATAGTCGAGGTTGGTCGGGAATTAATATTGATGCAATGCCCGGAAGTATGGAGCTTTTTAAGCAAGAACGTCCGCGAGATATTAACTTAGAAATCCCCATTGCTAAAGAACAGAAAAAATTAACCTATTTTCAATTCAATAAACCCGCATTAAATACATTTTCTGAAAATTTAGCGCGATCGCGAGATAAAATCCATCCTTTTAAAATCATTGCTCAACAAGAGATCGAGACTTATCCCCTAAAAATGATTTTAGAGAAGCATTTGGACTCTAGCAAAACCATTGATTTTCTATCAGTCGATGTGGAGGGATTAGATTTAGAAGTTTTACAATCTAATGATTGGTCAAAATTTCGTCCCAATATCGTCTTAATTGAAATCTTAAGCAGTTCTCTACACTCAATCCAAGATTGTCCAATTTATCAATATCTTAGCAAACAAAACTATCATATTTATGCAAAAGCATTTCATACGGCATTTTTTGTCAGCGATGAATATTTAAACAAATTTCTCCTCTAGCTACTTTTATATGAAACTCTAAGACATGACAAACAACATAAACTGGTAACTACAAATTCCTAATTCCTATTTGTTTGATTCTCTTCAAACGCCCTGAAACTACGCGAAAGTATGGGAAAGGATTCGCCAAGCAAAACCTCCTAAATTATTTGTTATTAGTGTTTAGCCGCTCAGTCGATAATAGAACAAGTCGATTAGGAGTGCGAAGTATTCAAAAGTTATTCCGATAATAACTTAGGATGTCGTCGTCGTATCTCAACAATTTATTGAGGTCGCTGGAGCAAAATAATTCCATCTCGCTTCAGTAATCCAAGATCGCCATCTATAACTGACCAACCTATGTCTTCAGCTATCTGTTTCATAGTGGATTTTGAATTACGAGGCCACCAAATTTCATCATCTGATGTTTCTTTGAAATTAAGAGGAACTCCTCCTTTTTTCCAGCCAAATATTTCGAGTTTGTTCCAGTCACCATATTGATGACAAGCAAAACCTTGAGGCTTTATTTTGGGCAAGGCATGAGCAAGTATTTCTTGAATATGCTCTATGTTATTGTGACAAAGTACGCCGAAAGACCAAAAGAAATCAATTGAGTTATCCTCAATACAAGAAAAGGTACGATCATTAACTTGATAACATTCCAATCTTCCCTGATAGTTTTGAGGCTGTAGCCATTCAGTGACATTTTGAAAATCAACAGTAAGCAATTTTCCATTAGGAATATATTTCAGGATCGCTCTAGACCACGAACCCGAACCAGGGCCAAGTTCTAGAACCACTGATTTTGTAGTAATATGAGGCAAGATAGCACGATAAAACACGCGACGATACGAGCCTCCGCTTTTTTGCTCATCATTCCGTCTTCGTCTATCGGGAATAAGTGAGAGGATATTCCCACTACTGTAACCATAGTAAAACTCTTTCTTTAACCAATTAATTGTTGGCATTTTTTTCCTTGAACAAATCTATAGTTTTGTCTCTATTTTAATTTACTTATGAACCAGTGGCAATTGCAGACCCCAGTTGTTCTCATCATTTTTAACCGTCCGGATACAACGCAACGAGTTTTTGACGCAATTCGACAAGCTCGACCTCCTCAGCTATTTATTATTGCAGATGCTGCTCGTCGCGATCGCACCCCAGAAGTCGAACAATGTCGAGATGCGCGGAACATTGTCGAGGGAATCGATTGGGATTGTCAAGTCTTCAAAAACTATTCGGATACCAACTTAGGATGTCGTCATCGCATATCGAGTGGGTTAAATTGGGTTTTTGAAAATGTGGAGGAGGCCATTATTTTAGAGGATGATTGCGTACCCGATCCAACTTTTTTTCGTTTTTGTGAGGAATTATTAGAAAAATACCGAAGGGACGATCTCATTATGGCGATCGCGGGCAATAATTTTCAGTTTAGACAAAGCAGAACAGAATACAGTTATTACTTCTCCCGTTATCCCCACTGTTGGGGCTGGGCGACATGGCGGCGAGCATGGCAGCATTATGACGATACCATGCAGCTTTGGCCGCGAGCTAGAGATGAAAAATGCTTAGAAAGCGTGTTTGAAACAGATCGTGCTGTAGCATATTGGGCAAAAATCTTGCAAAGAAACTATGAAGGGTTTAATTCGTGGGCTTATGCTTGGGGTTTTTCTTGTTGGATTCACGACGGTTTAACCATTCTGCCTGATGTTAATTTAGTTTCTAATATTGGCTTTGGAAGTGAAGGAACAAATACTAGAAAACAAGACCACAAATTAGCACATTTATCTACAGAATCGCTGAGTTTTCCCCTCCTTCACCCTCAAACAATACAACGAAATAGAGAAGCCGATCGCTTTACAGAGGACATGGTATTTAGCGGAACCAAAGTATCATCCAATGCAGAACAATTTCAATCTTCTCAGGTAAGGCAATCCGATTCATTTCAGAAAATGTTTTCTAACGTATTAGAGTTGGCAAAAAGAAGTTTAGCGAATCCAAAGATATCTCTTCTCAAGAATAAAATTGTTGCTCAATTTCCATTTCTTTCTCCCTCCTTGAGAAAAGTAATGCGATCGATAAAATCAAAAAACTATGAAGACGCTTTTGCAACCCTCAATATTCTAAAATCCGGAAAAACGCCTAAACAAAACGTTGATTACTTAAGATCGCTTTGTTTTCTCGAATTTAATCAAGTTGGGGCAGCAATCCAAGCTCTCTATGAAGAACTCAGATACTTTCCCAAAAATCAAAAAGCACGCCAACTTTTAGATCAACTCCTTTCTGAAAATCCACATTTTCAGACTGGGAAAATTGAAGATGAAGAATTCCAAACTTTTCTGCGAATGGTGCAACCTCACACGATGTTAGGGGAACCTCGCTTGTATTCTCTTTTTTCGTTAACTAAACAAATCTGTTTGGAGGACATTCCGGGAAACTTTGTTGAGTGTGGGGTGGCAGGGGGAGGAGGGACTCTCTTAATCGCATTAACAATCAAGCGTTATACTAAGCAACCTCGTTTCTTGTATGCTTGTGATTGTTTTACGGGAATGCCAACACCAACAGAAGAAGATAAGTGCCGTAATACTCAGGCTGAGTCTACAGGATGGGGGACGGGAACTTGTGCGGCTTCGGAGGAATACATTCAACAGCTTTGTGTTGAATTTGGGGTTAGCGATATTGTTAAAACTGTCAAAGGCTATTTTCAAGAAACATTACCTGAAGTGCGATCGCAAGTTAACTCCATTGCCTTGCTTCATGCGGATGGGGACTGGTATCAATCAACTCGGGTAATCTTTGAAAATCTTTACGATCTCGTCACAACGAATGGTTTCATTCAAGTTAATGATTATGGACACTGGGAGGGCTGTCGCAAAGCAATTCAAGAGTTCCAATTACAGCGTCATCTTAAGTTTGATATTACTGTTCTAGATAGTACAGGGGTTTACTTCCCCAAGCCAAAATTTTTAGATTTAAGCAATTTATTGACAATCCATAATAAAAAAGAGTATCTTAACTTGGGTTGTGGTCAACACTTTCACCCAGAATGGATAAACATTGATTTTTATGCTAATGATCCCAATGTGATTTCTTACAATTTAAGGCAAAATATTCCTTTTCCTAATCATTCTTTTCAGGTTGTTTATCACTCTCATCTACTCGAACATTTACCAAAATCTGAAGCTGAACCTTTTCTAAAAGAGTGTTATCGTATTTTAAAACCTAACGGAGTCATCAGAGTCGTTATTCCCGATCTCGAACAAATTGCTCGTTTATATCTAAAATCTTTAGAAGAAGCCAGTAAAGGTTCTGGAGAATGGGCTGCAAATTATGAATGGATAATGTTAGAAATGTACGATCAAGTGGTGCGGAATCGTTCGGGAGGAGAAATGGCTGCTTATCTTGCCCAAAGCCCAATTCCTAACGAAGAATTTGTTCTCACAAGATTAGGAGTTGAGGGGGAAAAAATGCTCAATAAGATTCGCGATCGAGGTAAAATTTCTTCATCTCATCGAGAATTCACTCCCGAACAAGTTGGTCGATTCCGTCAAGGGGGGGAAGTTCATCAATGGATGTACGATCGCTATTCCTTAGAAACCCTGTTGGCAAAAGTAAATTTCTACGATATCAAGTTGTGTCAGGCTCAAGAATCGCGTATCGTTGATTTTAACCAGTACCATCTGGACATAACTACCGAAGGCAGGATTCGCAAAGCAGACTCTTTATTTATGGAAGCTAACAAGTAAAATTTAACAATGATAACCAAGCAAGAAATCTCCAATCTATTAGAGGAAGCACAAACTCTTCTTAATTCTGGGCAATTTGTTGAAGCGTTACGCATAGCTGAGAAAGCAATTTCTTATCAGATATTTGTTCCAGAATTGCACTATATCTATGCTCTTTGTTCAAGTAAAGTAGGTCGTCATGAAGAGGCATTAATCGCTGCACGCAAAGAGTTAGAAGAGAATCCAACCAACGAGAAAGCACAGAACTATGTTACGAAGTTGAGTCAAGCGATCGAAAAGCCAAGACCTCCACAGATTCCCAATGACCAACGTTCTTGGGGGACATCAATTCCTTACGACTTTTTAACTTCAATTCAAAACTCTACTCATAATTACTCCTATCGGGGCATTCCCACAATCAAAAATCCTTTTGATTTTGCATTATATCCGCTTCTGCTTTGGAATCTAAAACCAAGGACAATTATTGAGATTGGTTCTAAGAGTGGAGGTAGTGGATTATGGTTTGCCGATATACTGCAAAACTTTGGCATTGACGGTCATGTTTATTCTGTTGATATAGTTAAAGTTACTAAAGTTTCTCATCCTCGTTTAACTTTTTTAGCAGGAGATGGGGAACATTTAGAACAAGTTTTCTCGGAAGAGTTTTTGGATTCCATTCCCCGGCCGCTTTTGGTAATTGAAGATGCCAACCATTCCTATAAATTGAGTATAGCCGTTTTGAATTTCTTTGATCCTTACTTACAAAGCCATGAATATATTGTGATTGAAGATGGGATTATTTCTGATTTGCAGCAAGATTCTTCTTTTCGCAGCGGCCCTCATCGCGCATTGAAGGACTTTTTAAGTCGTCGTGGGGATGACTACGCGATCGACAGCGAATATTGTGACTGGTTTGGCTACAATGTAACTTGGTGTACTAACGGATTCTTAAGGAAATCCTAGACGTACTGGAATTATGCTCAAAATCCTCCATATCACTCAATGTTTGACCCGAGGGGGTGCGGGACGTTCTCTCATTGCCACGGCTAAATATTCTGCCGGAGTGGGATATTATCAACATCAAGTAATTTCTTTATTACCCGCTCAAACAGGTATTCTCGCCCTCATTCAAGATTCTAGTTTATCTTTGATTGATGCTCCCAGTCGGAAGCAAATATTAGAGGAAATTCAAAAAGCAGATATTGTTCAGGTTCATTTTTGGAATAATCCCCATATTTATGAATTTTTGCGATCTCTTCTCCCTCCCATGCGTTTATTGGTATGGGTTCATTGTGCTGGCAATCTTCCCCCTCAAATCATTACCAAAAAATTAGTCTGTCGTTCGGATACGATTGTGGGGTGCAGTCCCTATACTTGGGAAAATCTAGCTTCTCTCAATTTATCTTCAGAGGAGAAGAAAAAGCTCGGTATGGTTTTTGCTGGAACTGACTTCGATCGCTGTGTCAATATCAAGCCTAAGCCTCACAATAGTTTCAATATCGGCTATATGGGGACGGTTGATTTTGTCAAGATGCACCCAGACTATATTCGGATGAGTGCAAATATCGATATTCCCAAAGTTAAAATTATCACGGTGGGGAAAGGACGCGCTGAAAATGAATTAAAACAGCAAGTGATTAAACTGAGTTTGGATAATAAATTTGAGTTTATTGATTATGTGGAAGACCCAAAAACAATTCTGGAAATCTTAGATGTTTTTGGCTATCCTCTCTGTGAAGAAACTTATGCAGCCTCTGAATTAGTTTTACAAGAAGCCATGTATTGTGGCATTCCTCCCGTTGTTTTTCCTTATGGAGGAGTTAAGCGATTAGTTGTTCACAATCAAACGGGGCTTATTGTCAATAATTCACAGGAATATAAAGAAGCGATCGAATATCTGTATCATCATCCAGAAGAAAGGGCGAGACTGGGTAATAATGCGAGAGAGTATGCGATGCAAAACTTTGGGGCTGAAAATGCAATCAAAGCACTGCATTCTGTCTATGAGGAAATGATGCAGCAACCCAAACGAAGACGCATTTGGGGAATGCCATCAGAAGTTAGCTTACTTCACCAACCCATTGCTGTTGAAGATTTAACCGGAGAAATCAAGGCTCTTTCAGGTGCAGAATGCTTTGTTGAGTCCCTTGGAGATACAGCACCGCAATTTAAGATTAGTCTGACCTCTGAGAATACTGAAGCATTGTTGGAGAGCGATCTGGCGATCGCTCAGTCCTCCCTCTTACTTCGCAGTGCTGGTTCTGGCGGTGTGTTACACTATTCTTCCCACTATCCTAATGATAGTTATTTAAAACTATGGTCGGGTTTGATTTATCGCCAACTCGGTCAATATTCTCAAGCGGTCTCTGAATTCTCTTCTGCAATTGAGCTTGGTTGTAAGCACTGGCGTGTTTTGTTGTATTTAGCTCTCGTAGCAGAACGAGCTAACAATATTATTTTAGCTCAACAAGTCGCTATGCAATTAATTCAAACTCAATCGAATGTAGCCGTTGTCCGAAAAACGCACGCTCGTCTTTTCAATTATCCAATTTTATTACAACCTTTGGTTATTTTCTTCATGTTTTTTTGGCTGAGAGTTTTGCAAAAAAGTAGAGAGATCGTGAATTTACTCAAACATTCAATCAAGTCTTTTCTCAAATTCAGTTTGAGTCAACTCGATCTGGAAATCACGCACAAATCATCAATTCCGGAGCCTCCTCCTCCGTCTCCTCGTTTTATAGAACGATCGAGTTTAGCTGGCTGCTTGCAGCAAGTTGCAAAGAATAGTTTTATTCCTCAAACCATTATTGATGTGGGGGCGGCTTTTGGTACATCTCCTCTTTATGAAACCTTTCCTGATGCTTGCCACATTTTTATCGAGCCTCTTGAAGAATTTATACCCAGTTTACAGTCATTAGTTTCTCAACTCGATCGCGCCGAATATCTTATTGCTGTAGCAGGGAAAAATTCCGGGAATATGACCATTAACGTACATCCCGATCTCATCGGTTCTTCACTTTATCTCGAAACGGAGGATTCTGATGTTAATGGGATAGAAAGAACTGTACCTGCCGTAACACTCGATGAAATCTGTAGAGATCAAAAAACTCAAGCTCCCTATTTAATCAAAATTGATACTCAAGGTTCAGAACTCGATGTTCTTCAAGGAGCTACAGAAATTTTACCAAAAACAGAGTTAGTTATTCTAGAAATATCGTGCTTTGAATTTTTTAAAAGCGGACCTCAATTTTATGACTGTATCAAATTCATGCAAGAAAATGGTTTTGTTGTCTACGATTTGTTTGGCTTACAATATCGTCCTTTAGATGGCGCTCTTTCCCAAATTGATATTGCATTTGTTCGGAAGAATAGCAAGCTCAGAAAATATCAGTTTTATGCAACTCGAGAACAGAGAGATAAACAAACTCAAAAACTTTTATCGAAACTAAAAAATAAACAAATAATCTCTTAGTATCTGGAAGTGGAATTCATGATCTCAAATACATTGCCTAAAATCTCTATTATTACGCCTTCTTTTAATCAGGTAGAATTTCTAGAAGCCACTATCAAAAGTATATTAAATCAAGAATATCCTAATTTAGAGTATATTATTATAGATGGTGGGTCTACAGATGGTAGCGTTGAAATTATTAAAAAATATGCAGAATATTTGCATTTTTGGTGTAGTGAACCTGACGGCGGACATTATAATGCTGTAAATAAGGGATTTGAAAACTCCACAGGTGAAATTATGGCTTGGCTCAACAGCGACGATATGTATTACCCGTGGACGTTGCATACTGTGGGGAGTATTATGTCTCAATTTCCCCAAGTAGAATGGTTAACCAGTCTCTATCCCGGCGTTTGGGATCGAGATGGGTTTTGTATTAAAATGCAACCTATTTCGGGTTATTCGAGAGAATCTTTTTTAGAAGGGTCTCATCTGCCCGGAGTATCGAATTCTCCGAGTTTGAGTTGTATTCAACAAGAATCTTCATTTTGGCGTAGCTCATTGTGGAGAAAAGCTGGGAATCAAATTGTAAATAGTTTTTCACTTGCAGGTGATTTCGATTTATGGACTCGTTTTTATCTGTATGCAGATTTATTCGGTGTTGTTTCTCCACTTGGGGGATTTCGCAAGCATGAAACGCAAAGAAGTCGCAATAATCCCGATCGATATATCGAGGAAGCTAAGTTATCTCTGAATGAAATGCGAGAAAAATTGAATTGGTCTCCAAATCAAATGAGAAAATTGAGTTGGCGTTTCCGGCTTTATAAGATTCCTGCGATCGCTAATAATCAATTTTTTATCAATAGTCTTGGGTTTCAAGGTCAAAAAGTTTCAAAACTATCTCTAAATCCAAAATGGATGATAGACGAATACCGATTTTCCTATACTTGATTGTCAAATATAATGATTTAGGATAACCAAAAATACAATGCGAAGTAAAAAAAAAGTTTTATATATTTTTCGTCGCAAGCGTAAAGAGAGATTAGAACTTTATGAAAAAGGGGAAGGACCTGATGAAATGTTATACGGTCTCACTCATCTAGACTCTCAACGTTTTCGGGCTTCTTTTATAGAAGATGATGAGAATCAATGGAGTTGGTGGCATCGCCTATTCTATCCGATCGAGCTTGAAATTGTGCGAAAAATCAAAGTAGGCTTTGCTCTGCATCTGGCCTTAGAAAACTTGGCACGTCTCAAAACTGTCGATATTATTATTACAACTGTCGATACTTGTGGATTGCCGATCGCAATGCTCAAGTATTTTGGTATTGTTAAAACACCTGTTATTTATATCAGTCAAGGGTTGAGCGATCGCCTAGAATGGTTGCCAAGCAACTCATGGACTCATCATTTTTTTCAGACGATTTATAGTAAATTTTTACGTGCTGTTGATCGCATTCTTGTATTAGGAGAAGGTGCTATCACTCCTCTCTCTAAAACTTTAGCAATCCCTATCGGTAAAATATCTTGTCTTCCCTTTGGAATTGATCAAGATTTTTGGCAACCTAGCGATGGGAGTAATACCGAACAATATATTTTAAGTGTTGGTAGCGATATTGCTAGAGATTATCAAACATTACTAGAAGCAATTACAGACCAATCGCTCAAAATCGTTACTCGTTTACCGATACAACACCCATATCTCAATATAAATACTGAAGAACAAATTGAAATCGGTTCAGAATTCAGCGATCTAGAACTTAGAAAACTTTATCAAAAAGCTCATTTTGTTGTCACTCCCTTACAAGATGTTGCACAACCCTCGGGGCAAAGCGCAACCTTACAAGCAATGGCTTGCGGCAAAGCAGTTATCTTAACAAAAACTATAGGTCTTTGGGACTCTAAGACAATGAAACACTTAGAAAATTGCTATTTAGTTGAGCCAAACAATATTGAGAGTTTGCTCGAAGGAATCTGCTACTTCTGGAAACGTCCAGAGGAAGTCCAACGCATTGGTAGAAATGCCAGAACTACTGTGGAACAATTCTACAGCAGTTCTATTTTTGCGAGGAAACTGGAAATAATGATCGAAAATATCTTGGATAGGCATTTGAACTAACGAGAATAGTGTGCATCTCAAAGTTGCAAATTGACAATATTTCCTCGAATAATTATAACTCTAGGGAGCGAGACGCACCCCGATAATATCCTTAGATGTGGTGATTTTATGTTAGAATGAGCGGTTGTATCTGAATTAAACTCAATTTAGAATCTGAATGACTGATTTTGACAAGTACAGAATAAGTGGCGCTTATCACTGGCGACAATCAGATAGTCGTTGGGGAAATCCAGAATTTAATCCGGTTCTTTTATCTCGCTATCAAGTTCTGGCGAGGATGATGCCGTCTAAAACAACAAAAAATCAATCGGTTTTAGATATCGGTTGTGGAGACGGTTATTTGCTCTATGCGATCGCTTGTAAAAATCCAGGGATTCAACTTTATGGAATCGATAGTGAGTCTTTAGGAATTAGTTTAGCTGAGGAACAATTAAAAAAGCATAATTATTCTGCCTCCCTCGTGCAAGGTTCAGCCTATTCTTTGCCTTTTTCATCTTCAAGTTTTGATGTTATCACAAATGCTGATGTTATCGAACATTTGGAAGACCCTGAAAAATCCTTGCAAGAAATGCAGAGAGTCTTGCGAAATCGCGGTTTACTTCTTCTCAGTACTCCTAATCGTCATCCGAATATGAAATGGGATGAAAGGCATATTTATGAATTTGATCCGATAGAATTGAGAAAAATGCTGGAAAAATATTTTTCTAAGGTTGAAATTACAGCTTGCTGGCCGATTTGGTGGGTTTGGCAATGGAAGGAAGGAGGTCAGAAAAGAAAATTGATCAATAGTCTTTGCCGTTTGGGAATCAATCCTTTTCTTTTTTCTACTCATCAGCCAACTATCGAATATGGACAACTCATTGCTAAATGTATAAAATAAAAAAAACAAGAGATGAATAATTAATCAAAAAAATGAGAAAAGACTACAGTATTATTTCGGAACAGCAGATCACGGTTAAGGAAGAAGAATGGGTAGAACAATTTTGGTCTCAACGTTGGGATAGCGTAGCACAATTACCCGATGCAAACTCAATTGCTTACCGAGAAGAATATCAACTTATTGCTCCTTGGCTACAACAATTACCATCGGGAAGTAAGATTCTAGATGGAGGTTGTGGCTTAGGAGAATGGACAATATTTTTAGGCGATCGCGGTTTTGAAGTAGTGGGTTTTGATATTAGTCAGAGTACAATAACGCGCTTGCAAGAAATATTTGACGATCGCCAGTTTGTTCATGGAGATATTCGTCAAACTGACTTTGAAAATGATACCTTTGACGCTTACTTTTCTTGGGGAACTTTTGAACATTTTGAAAATGGATTGGGAGATTGTATTCGAGAGGCATATCGCATTCTCAAACCCGGAGGTTTCCTTTTTATTAGCGTTCCCTATCAAAACTGGCGACATATTTTGCGAGATTCTAGAGCATTATTTCATTGGGATGAAACTTACAACCCCGAACAAGGTTATACTGGAGTGAGGCGCTTTTACCAGTGGCGATTAACAATACCCGAATTAGAAAGAGAATTAGCGATCGAAAGATTTAAAGTATTAAGAATTCATCCCATTGGCCGCGAACAAGGCATCAAAAGAATGTTAATTCACGATCTTCCCATTCAACCGGAAACATGGCTCGATCGCCTTGTGAGTCCAATTTTATCTACACTAATTCCTACTCGCTTTGTCGGTCACATGATTTTGGCGATCGCCCAGAAAAAAAATAAATTAAAATGACTTGGAAAGTTTTATTGTACGATGATTTCGAGCCAGAATTTAATAGCCTCTCTGAAAGCGTACAAAATGAATTAATCGCTCAGACTAAACTGCTTGAAATATTTGGCCCGGAATTGGGGAGACCCCATGTAGATACCTTGAAAAACTCCGATTATAACAATATGAAAGAGTTGCGTTTTAATGCAGATAATGGAATTTGGAGAATTGCCTTTGCTTTTGACCCAAAACGAGACGCAATTTTATTAGTAGCAGGAAATAAGGCAGGAGTCAATGAAAAACGTTTTTACAAACAACTCATTATGAGAGCAGATAAAAGATTTAAAACCCATCTCGATCGCTTAAAAACATTAGAAGAATAAAATCATGCCTAAAAATTTATCCGACATTATAGCAAATTTCCCTCCAGAACGACAAAACAAAATTAAAAAACGAAGCGAACAATTAATCGCTGAATATCGAATCTTACAGGACATTCAAAAAGCTCGCAAACTGACCCGAGAACATCTTTCAGACTCGTTAGGAATCAGTCAAGATAGTCTTGACCAATTGGAAGAACAGACTGATTTATTTCTTTCTACACTTCGTAATTACGTTCGCGAGATGGGAGGAAGTCTGCAACTTATTGCAAAATTTCCCGACTGTCCTTCGGTAGAATTAACTGGATTGTTAGATAGAGAAGACACTTAAAGTCAAATAAATTAGCTTGGGGAGAGATCGCCTTGTGAGTCCAATTTTATCTACACTAATTCCTACTCGCTTTGTCGGTCACATGATTTTGGCGATCGCGCAAAAAAACAATTCCACAAAATAAAACTTGTTGATTTCTTTTTAATTTCTTGAAACCTCATTTTCGTACTTTCAAATCAAGACTTTCTTCCTCTCGCCAAATCTTGCGATCTGTGATAGACAATGGAAAAGACTGGCTGAGACGCGCAGATATTTCCTTTTTTCACGAATTTGTTCCCCCTCCCACTGGAGGAGGACATCAATTTATGCGGGCGCTATGGGGAGAATTAGAAAGTCAGGGTTTGCAATTGGAGAATAATACCATCTCTAGAACCACTCGAGCCTGTCTTTATAACTCATTTAACTTTGACTTCGAGCAACTCAAACAAGCGCGAAAATCATCCTGTAAAATGGTTCATCGCGTGGATGGTCCGATTCAAACTTACCGGGGCTGGGACAATGGCACAGATCGTCGTATTTGGCAAATCAATCAAGAGTTAGCAAATACAACAATTTTTCAATCCCAATACAGTTTAAATCAACATTTAGAGTTAGGATTAGAATTTAGAGATTCTCATGTAATTATGAATGCTGCCAATCCCTATATTTTTCATCCTCGCGAACGAAAATTTTTCGATCGCAACAGGAAAATTCGTTTGCTCTCAAGCAGTTGGTCAGATAATCAAAATAAAGGTTTTGACGTTTATCAATGGTTGGACAAACATCTCGATTGGCAGAAATTCGACTATACTTTTGTGGGACGTTCTCCTATTGAATTTAAGCACATTCAGCTTGTTCCTCCGGTTAATTCCGAACAATTAGCAAAATTATTGCGTCAACATGATATTTATATTAGTGCCAGTCAAAACGATCCCTGTTCTAATAGCTTAATAGAAGCATTATCTTGCGGTTTACCCGCACTTTACTTGCAAAGTGGGGGACATCCTGAAATAGTTGGTGAAGCGGGGTTTGGATTTAGCGATCGCGAAGACATTCCCTCTTTGCTCGATCGCCTTGTTAGCGAATATGAAGAACGACAGGCTCAAATTTCTTTACCGAGTTTAGAGGAAGTTGGCAAATCTTATCTTGCTGTTATGGGGTTTAATGAAAATAATTGATAATTACGGTAAACTTTGGGAATTTGGGCAATTACAATAGGAGATTTTTACCAAAAACACAAAATTTTATATTTTGGGAGACTTGAAAAAACTTATGGCAGCAATTAATTTCTTGTTCGCTGAAAGTCTAAATCAAATTATATAAGAATAAAAATAATGCTGAAGTCTTTCCGTTCTCGCATTAATCAATCAATTGATTCTATTTCTCAAAAAATCACTCAATCAGCGATCGCACGATGGAATCCTTATTCTCGTCTCCTTATCTCAAGCGATTCTGCATCTTGGGTATTGGATTGGGAAAAACGAGAACTGAGTCAAATTGCTCAAAAATTAGGAATTCGTTTTCTAACTCCAGAGTTATTAATCTATGCTAAAAATCAATCTATTTTTTATTATAGCCAGTTTATTCTCTTAGAGACAAGTTATTTAGAACAATCTCATCATATTGGGTTTTCCTATTTTCACGGCCATCCCGAAACACCGGAAGAACCAAAATTTTCTGAATGTTATCAGCGTCTTTGTCAACATCACGAGCGAGTTCAGCGAATCCAAGTTTCTCATAGCGAGATGAAAAATATTATACTAGATTCGGGAATTGCACCAGAAAAAGTCTTTTTAATTCCTATTGGGATCAATTTATCTTTTTTCTCTCCTCAAACTCTAGAATCTCGCCAAAAAATTCGCCAAAAATATAATATCCCCTCATCGGCTGTTGTTGTAGGTTCGTGTCAAAAAGATGGGGTTGGCTGGGAAGAAGGACTCGAACCCAAACTGATTAAAGGTCCTGATATTTTTCTCAAAACAATTGAACTTTTAAAACTCAAAATTCCCGAACTTTTTGTCCTGCTTTCTGGCCCTGCTCGAGGATATGTTAAAACAGGGTTAGAACGTTTGAAAGTTCCCTATTATCATCGCTATCTCAGCCATTACCCTGAAGTTGGAGAACTATTCCAAGCATTAGATCTTTATATCATTGCTTCGCGTCAGGAAGGAGGCCCGAAAGCTGTTTTAGAATCAATGGCGAGTGGTATTCCCCTTATTACAACAAGAGTAGGCCAAGCAATGGACTTGGTAGAGCATGGAAAAAATGGTTGGATGGTAGATGTTGAAGATGCAGAAGGCTTGGCACATTGGGCAGAATATGCTTTAACTCATAAAAGCGATCGCGATCGCATTATTCAAGCAGGTTTACAAACAGCAAAAGCCAATTCCTACGATGCTCAAATTCCTTTGTGGAGAGAGTTTATGCAAGGTTTTGTAGAATTTTAAGAGAATATGATAATTCAGTATGAATACCAATCAACTTGCAGATCCCAAAGCTCTATTTCGACAGCAATTTATTGCCCTAGTGATGAAGCGAGTTCGTCCGGGAACTGGAAGTGGTTTGGATTTTTTAGAACGTCGCACTTGGAAACATTCTGTGACTAATCTAAAAGCAATTATTAAACGCGCTCCTTTTGTTATTGTTGGGGGAGTTGCAACCCGACTTTATATGCCCGAACGCATGACTCTCGATCTAGATATTTTAATTCTGGAACGCGATGCTCCTTTAGTCTATCAAGATTTAGAATTAGGAGGAAGTCAGCAAATTGGGAAATTGAGTATTCCGGGTAGTCAATGGAAACTATCCGATGAAACTTCCCTGGATGTATTAGAATCAAGAGAGGTTTGGGCTGAAAAGGCAATAGCAAATCCTCAATATTCTCCAGATGGACTACCAATTATACCTTTACCCTATCTCATACTGATGAAATTACAGGCCAGTCGTACTCAAGATTTGGCTGATGTCAGTCGGATGTTAGGAAGTGCAACAGAGTCAAATTTAGAAGAGGTGAGAAAGGCGATCGCAACTTATTTACCTAGTGCTAAAGAAGATTTAGAAAGTTTGATTGTTTTAGGACAATTGGAGCGCGACCTCTAAATTTTGTAATATTTTTCTAAAATTTTAGAAAATCCAATCGAGGACACTTTAAAATCATGAAATTGAAATCAACATCTATTCATAATATCAATGCGGATAGACCTTTAAATAACATTGAGAAGTTTCTTTATAGAATTCTCAATGTTGTTAATAATTTATGGACATACCGTCAAGTCGATCAAGATTTACAACTCGAGCAGTTTAATGTTAATAATTTAGAAGTATACTGGAATCAAAGTGCTTTAAATAGCTCTCCCAGTCGTAAACTCTCAGACTTATTTTGGATGAATTTATCTTGGGATTTAATTCAAGATGAACTCGGTGAAATAAGATTGATGGATATGGGTTGTGGTTCCGGTAACTACAGTTGGAGGTTAAATGATTGGAGCAAAGGAAAAATTACAGAATATCTAGGAATTGACAATCGAGAAAATAAAAATTGGCAATCTCTACAACAGCAATATCCAAATTTTAAATTTTTTCAACTTTCTTCAGAATATTTTATAGATAAAATACCGAATAATATTAACTTTTTTATGTCTCAATCTGCGATCGAACATTTTGAGCAAGATTTACTGTATTTCGAGCAGATAAAAAATTATATCCTGCAAAGCGATCGCGCTAATATTATTCAAGTTCATTTATTTCCTTCGGCTGCTTGCAACTCCACTTATCTCTATCATGGTGTGAGACAATATACACCACGAACTGTATCGAAAATCACGACACTTTTTAAAGATTTTTCTGATTGTATACTATTTAGTTTAGGTGGGAAATTCTGCAATCAACTGCATTACCGAACTATTACACTACCTGTCCTCAAGAAAATGGAAAGATTAGATACTTCACAACCAAAAGAATATGAAAAAATGCTATTTAGCTCCATTGAAAAAGACATGAATATCTTCCAAAGGTATCCTGCATTTTATGCTTTAGTGATTCACTCTAACGGCACACAAAAATTATTTTAACTTATTTTAACAATGTCTTTATTCCAAAAAATCAAAATTATTATTGCTTACATTCCTTTAAAGATAAGATATTGGTATCTTGCAAAAAAATGGTATCTTCAGCAGAATCAATCAAAACTTGAAAGATGGTTGAAAATTCTGGTCGGTGGGATTCCTCGTTTGCCTCAAATTAATGTTTCCTATGGTCATGAGTATATCCCTCGTCTTGGGGAAGTAGCTTCGGGAGGAATCGTTAAATTTCAGCGAATGCAGGAAGATTTTCCCAATGCACCGCGATGTTTTAATATTCTTTATATGGTCAGCAGTGCAAGGCCGCAAGATTCAGAACAATTACTCTGGTTGGCGCGTCGTAAAGGGGCAAAATTTCTTTGGAATCAAAATGGAGTAGCTTATCCCGCTTGGCATGGGGAAGATTGGGAAAAAACTAATGAACCCCTTGCTAAAATGCTCCACGAGGCAGATCATGTATTCTATCAAAGTCAATTCTGTAAATTGAGTAGCGATCGCTTCTTAGGAGAACGCAAAAATAATTGGGAGATTCTCTATAATTGTGTTGATACAACTCAGTTTACTCCAGCAACTTCTAACCTTGATCGCAATCATCTAATTTTACTTTTGGGAGGGAGTCAGTATCAATATTATCGCTTAGAAACAGCCTTGAAAACTTTGGCAATTTTAGCTTGCGATCGCGATGATGTAGATTTATGGATAACGGGTCGTTTGAGTTGGCTTCCTGATGAAACAGAAACTCATCAGATTGCAAAAAACTTAGTTGAGAAATTAGGCATTAGCGATCGCGTCAACTTTCTGGGAAAATATTCTCAAAATGAGGCTCCCAAACTCTTCCAAAATGCCCATATTCTCTTGCATACCAAGTATAACGATCCCTGTCCCGGTTTAGTCGTTGAGGCAATGGCTTGCGGGTTGCCCATTGTGTATTCTCAGAGTGGAGGCGTGCCTGAATTAGTAGGAGAAGAAGCCGGAATAGGCATTCCCACGGAGTTAAGTTGGGAAAAAGATTTGCCTCCAGATCCAAAAGCGCTTGCGGATGCTATTCTACAGGTGAGCGATGGCTACAAACAATATTCCGAAGCTGCGAGAAACAGAGCCGTAGAGAAGTTCGATCTGCGTCCTTGGTTACAACGGCATCGAGAGATTTTCGAGGAGTTATTAAGTTGAAAAATGGCAAATATCAAGCACCAATTTAGACAAGTCATAAGTAGAATTATTACACTGATTCCCGATCGCTTTTTTCAACTCATTATTACGCTTTGGCTGGAAAAAGTTTCCCAGCAAGAAGATTGGACACCACAAGATCGGGATTCATTGCTTTTAGGTTTTTATTTATGGTTAAACCGAATTGAGAAAGAAGAAGGCTTAAAAGATAGCGATCGAGATTTATTAAACTTAGGTTTTAATTTGCTTTTAGATAATATTGCTCGGGAAGATCCAAAAACAGCACTGCGATCGCTTTTGGAAATTGACGATAATCTAATCCACTCCATTAATACAGTAGCAATAAAATATGATAATGGCGTTCATGTCAAGCATCGCTTAACAAAATATCACGATTTTTTTACAGATCGTATTCAAAAAGGCGATCGCGTCTTGGATATTGGTTGCGGTAATGGCGCTTTAGCTAATGATATTGCCCAAAAATCTGGTGCGATCGTCACGGGAATAGATATCAATTCTGAATCAATTCAATTTGCAAAAAGGCGTTTTACTCATCCCAATTTAGCTTTCATTGAAGGAAATGCTTTAAGCTATAATTTCAATGAGTCTTTTAATGTAATTGTTCTTTCTAATGTTCTCGAACATATCGAATATCGTATTGAATTTTTACTGGGAATTCAGGCAAATATTCAACCCGAACAGATATTAATTAGAGTTCCCGCAATTGATCGCCATTGGCTCGTTCCTTTGCGTCAAGAGTTAGGATTGTTTTATTTTAGCGATATTACCCATTATACTGAATATACTTGCGAAAGTTTTGAGGAAGAATTAAATGCTGCCGATTTGCAAATCAAACATTTACAAATTAACTGGGGTGAAATTTGGTCGGAAGTTAGAATGAAGAGCCATCAATGATACATCAAAACGAAAATTTAATCAACTCCCCTTTAATTAGTGTTGTTATGTCAGTTTATAATAGCGCTACTTATTTAGAGGAAGCAGTTCAGAGTATTCTCAATCAAGATTTTACGGATTTTGAGTTCATTATTATTAATGATGGTTCTACAGATGAAAGCGAGGAAATTCTCAAACAATACGCAAAAATTGACAATCGCATCAAGCTATTCTCGCAAAACAATCAAGGTTTACCAAAATCTTTAAATCGAGGTATTCAGTTAGCTCGTGGAAAGTATATTGCGAGAATGGATGCTGATGATATTAGTTTACCAGACCGTTTTAGCAAACAAGTTGCTTTTCTAGACAAACATCCAGAAATTGCTGTTTGTGGAACTTGGATTAAAACTATTAGTGATGAGAAAAGCCATATTAATCAATATCCTGTTAATCATGTCGATATTTGCTGTTGGTTGCTTTTTGGAATTGGATTAGCACATCCCTCTATCATCTTGAAACGGGAATTATTTCAAGCAAAAAGACTATCTTACAATCTCTCCTATAGCTATTGTCAAGATTATGAACTTTGGGTGCGTGCATCAAATAATTGTGCTTTTGCAAACATTCCTGAAGTTTTATTGTTGTACCGAATCCATCCTCAACAAATGGGAAAATCTTATAGTTACACACTGCGTTTATCAGAAATTATAAAAGTTTGGCGATCGCTCTTTCAAAAGTTAAAAATTGAGCCAACATCTGAAGAACTGAAAACTCATGAGGAGATTTGGCAATTTAAGTTAGAATATACAAAAGAATTTATTGCTAAAACTGAACGATGGTTTGATAAACTGAGAAAAGCCAATCGAAAAACTCGTGTTTATGAAGAACCTAATTTTACTAAATATCTTGGCGATCGCTGGTTTATTATTTGCGAACCTGCTAAACAATTAGGTTTTTGGTTGGCTTGGAAATGTTGGCGATCGCCAATCCTGAAAATCAGTTTAAATCCCGAACAGAGGCAACAGTTTATTCAAGAATGTGTTGATTTTGGTATTGAAAATTCAAAAGACCAATTGGATAATATGACTCGATACAGAGCAATAAAAAAGTTTTTATTCAAACTTCTACAGCGATTAGAATAAAAAATGTCAAATAATTTCTTGTCAACATCTTCAAAAAAAATCAAAATAACTTGTGTCATTAGTTCCTTAGCTGGAGGGGGAGCAGAACGAGCAATGGTAAACTTAGCCACTAGTTTATGCGATCGTGGCTACGAGATTACACTATTTACACTTTACCCTCAAATTCCCGATATTTACACGATTCCTCAGAAAATTAAACGAGTGTACCCTAGTCCAACTCCTGACGGTTGGCAACGATGGTTCGATCTCAAAGGACAAGTAAAAAGAGCTAAACGCATTTGGAAAAGAACATTTCTACTTCGCACGGATATTGTCAACACGAAGCCCGATTTAATTATTAGTTTTATTGATATTACCAATGTATTAATTATACGCACTTTGGTAGGAACTAAAATCCCAATTATTGCAACTGAAAGGAGCGATTTTCGTTATCATAAAATTCCTACCCATTGGGTTATTATGCGTCTCATTTTTTATCCTTTAGCCATAAAAATAATTGTTCAAACAGAAGAATTAAAAAACTGGGTAAAAAAAAGATTTTATCCTTGGAATATAACTGTAATTCCCAATCCGGTGTTTCTGATTGATTGTTCTTCAGGTTCTCTAAAACCGGAATTTTTCAGAACAGGTAACAATATTGTTGCCGTAGGAAGATTAGCACCAGTTAAAGGATTTAACTTACTTATTGATGCTTTTGCTACAATTGCTTCAGAGTTTCCTAATTGGTATTTAACGATTTTAGGAGAAGGTGAATGTCGAAGAGAACTCGAAGCTCAAATTCAGAAGTTAAATTTAGAGAAAAAAGTTAATTTACCTGGACGAATTCCAGAACCAACAAAAATTCTTGGCTATGCAGATTTATTTGTTTTAACCTCTCAATACGAAGGTTTTCCCAATGCTCTTTTGGAAGCTATGTCATGTGGTTTAGCACCTATTAGTTTTGATTGTCCGAGTGGACCTAGAGCCATTATTCGTAATGGCATTGATGGGATTTTAGTTCCTCCTAATAATGTTGCTCAATTAAGTCAAGCAATGGCAGAATTAATGAGAAATGATGAAAAACGGAAACAATTAGCAATGAAAGCAAAAGAAGTGCTCGATCGCTTCAGTCAAGATAAAGTCATGGATATCTGGGAACAAGTGATTGCAGAGGCATTAAAAATTTCATAATGGATAGTCAAATTAAGATTGCTTTTTTGATTCGCTCTCTTGAGTATGGAGGAGCAGAACGTCAATTAGTAACTTTGGTTAAAGGAATGGATAAAGCGCGTTTTGAAATCGCAGTTTTTTATTTTTATGGTGGAGGTGCATTAGAAGCAGAATTACAAAATAGTCAAGTAAAAACAATTTGCTTGCAAAAACGCGATCGCTGGGATATTTTTGGTTTCCTCTCTCAATTACTTCACCATCTTCAACAATTTCAACCCGATATCTTGCACGGTTATCTGAGTACCTCTAATTTAATTGCATTATTTTTGAAACCTTTTCTTCCCAAAACTCGCATTTTTTGGGGAGTACGTGCTTCTAATTTAGATTTGAGCCAATATGATTGGTTTGCACGGCTTAATTTTCAGTTGGAGTGTCTTTTATCGAAATTTGCCGATCGCATTATTGTCAATTCTCAAACGGGGAAAGAATATCATCTTCAGCAGGGTTTTCCTGCACGAAAAATGACGGTAATACCCAATGGAATTGATACCAGCTTATTTTACCCCAATATCGAAGCAAGAGAGCGCATTCACTTAGAATGGGGGATTGAAGATAATAAAATTTTAGTGGGTTTGGTGGGAAGACTCGATCCGATTAAAGATCATGTTACTTTCTTTCAAGCTGCTAAATTATTACTGAGTCAGCGAGAGAATATCTGTTTTGTTTGTGTGGGGAGTGGAGAAGAAAGCTATCAAAACAAATTGCAGGTATTTGCGGAAGAATTGGGGATAGCAGAAAATGTAATTTGGACGGGAATGCGGAATGATATGCCAGCAGTTTATAATGCTTTGGATATCGTGACTTCTTGTTCTCTCAGTGAAGGATTTTCTAATGCGATCGCAGAAGCAATGTCTTGTGGTGTTTCTTGTGTGGTTACGGATGTGGGAGACTCTGCTTGGATTGTTGGCGATACAGGGATTATCGCTCCGATCAAACATCCGGAAAAACTTTGCCAAGGGTGGTTAATCTATATTGCTCAAATACAGAGCCAAAAATTTATATGTCAAGGTGAGCAAGCCAGAAAACGTATTATTAATAATTTTAGTATTACTCGATTAGTGGATCGCACTCAATCTTTAATCAGGCGTTCTGTTCGAGATTGAAAGTAGATTTTTAATTTTATTATAAACAATAACACAAGGAATAGAAAAAGCAATGCTTGCAATAAAGGCGAGGACAATAACTCGACGGGGAGACTGGTTAGATTCTATCGGAGAGACTCTTAGGGTCTCAATAGATAAAATTTTCGAGGTAATTTCTTCTGGATTGCGTAAGAGTTTTTCTAGATACTGTTTTTCAGACTCCATCTCAGTGATTATCATGGGAATAGATAGATTTTGAATAATTACCGTTTCCATTTGTGTCTCCTTTTCTTGATGATAAATAGAAGGCCAGTTAGTTATATAGGTATGGATACTTTTCTCAAGAATTGCTTTATCTATGTGTGGTTTCATATTTTTATATCGTTCTAAAATGACTTCTAGTAAAGAAAGTTTCTCTTTGATATCATGCTCAATAAAATTTTGGAATGATTTTTCTAGATGCCTTTCTAAAACAGAATGGATGTCTGTTAATTTTTCCGGATCGGATGCAGAAAATTGTGAATTAACTGTTAGAGCTTCTGTATCGAAACTATAGCCAAAACCAATCTCTTTTGGAAAAAGTTTTCTCAAATCATTTAAAATCATCTGGTAAACTTCATCTACTTCCAAAGATGGAGATGGAATCGTTAGATTACTCGAATGAGTCACTCTGGGCAGCAAAATAGGGTTCCATCGAACTGAAAAAGTTATATCCATATAATAAAGTTTACCGTGAGACTTAGATTGAGACCAAGAGAAAACAATCGTACATCCAGACAAAATCAAGACTATCCCTAATAATAGTCTCCAGTTTTGTCTGAAAAAAGCAATGCAATTTCTCAAAGAAATGAGTTCTTCCTTGACGACATTCTTCCTAGGTTGATTTGATTTCATAAAAATAGAACATTTGGTTACTTTACTAAGAACATGATATCATAGACATTACCCAATCTAATTTTGTTAGCTTTTGTTAGCATACATTACCGAAAATATTTTCTCTGCTCTTCTCTCTCCTTTGCATAATTTAAGAGAGTACTTATAAACTACTTTCTGACAATAAGACTTTAGTTACCAACATATCAAGTTACTTTAAAATAATTTTCCATGACGAATTACTTAAAAGATGTTTTAATTAAGACTATTAACTCTCAGATACTAAGTGCAGTTTTAGCAATAGCTGGAATGACAATTATTGTTAAATTTTTATCCTTTTTTAAAGAAATTATTGTGGCTTGGAAATTTGGAACAGGAAGCGATTTAGATGCTTTTTTGATTGCCCTCGTTATCCCTTCTTTTATGATTAGTGTAATATCGGGTGCTTTCAACGCAGCATTTATCCCTATTTATATCCGAATTCGCGAGAAAAAAGGTATCGATATAGCTCAACAGTTTTTCTCAGAAGTAACTTGTATTGGCGCAATCCTATTAATTATTGCCAGTATAGCAATCGTCCAAGCCGCTCATTGGTATCTTCCTAAATTAATTGGAGGCTTTAGTGCGGAAAAATTAAAACTCACTTTAAATTTATTATATGTTCTTTCTCCTGTCATCTTTCTTAATGGTATGGTTATAATATGGGGAGCAATTTTAAATGCAGATAAGCATTTTCGACTGGTTGCCCTTTCACCTAGTTTAACTGCTTTATCTACAATTATTTTTGTATTTTTTATGAGCAAATTATGGGGCATTTATGCTCTGACTATTGGATTGGTTGTAGGTGTATTTTTTGAATTTATAACTTTGGGCATTGCTGTTAAAAGCAATGGATTCTCCTTGCGTCCGCGATGGTTTGGTAATAATGACTATGTTCTTCAATTTATGTTGCAGTATCTCGTTATCTTTTTGGGTTCACTTTTAATGTCGAGTACAACTTTGATTGATCGCGCAATGGCTGCTGGCCTGGATTCAGGCAGTGTCGCAGCATTAAACTATGGCGAACGAGCGATCGCCTCTCTTTCTGGACTAGGTGCAACAGCTTTAGGGACTGCGATGATACCTTATTTTTCTCAAATGATTGCTTGCAATGATTGGAAGCAAATCAAAATAATACTCAATCGATATCTAAAAATGATTTTTATTTTTGGATTATTGGGAACTGTTTTGATTATCATAATGTCCGAACCGCTTATTCAATTTCTTTTTCAAAGAGGATCATTTACTGCTGAAAATACGCATTTGGTTGCTAAGATTCAATCATGCTATGCTTTGCAACTACCTTTTTATCTTGCATCAGTTATAATGTCTAGGTTGGTTTCTTCTCTCCTTGCCAATCAGATATTAGCAATTGGAACAATAATAAATGTGGCAGTCAATATTGGTTTAAATTTTCTTTTTATTCAAAAAATTGGTATAGCTGGAATAGCATTATCAACAAGTTTCGTTTACATCATTTCTTTTGCTTTTTTGTTTTTTTACTGGACTCGAGTTTGTAACAAAAAGATAGCTAAATCACAAAAAATATAAAAAAGTATTTCAACCTATGTTACTACAAATAATTTATTGTCTAAGTTCGCTATTTGTTCTTATCAATATCGTCACTCAGCAAAATCCAATTTCTCCAATTTCTCTGTTTGGCTTAGGAACAATAATCTATGGTTTACCTCTGTTTTGGGGCTATACTACGTTTGTAACAGGTTATGAAAACCAAGGCGCTGATGTTTCAACCTATTTTTCTCGTCTTGATTGGAGACTTTATTTGATTTTCCTATTTCTTCATCTATTGTTCTTTACGATCGCATTCTTTTTTCAAGACTCTTCCCCCAAAAAACTTGTTACGAATAATAAATTACTTATTTTAGCAATTAATGTAGACTTAATTATTTGTCTATTTCTTTTCTTGAAGAATTTAGGATGGAATAATTTATGGATTTCTAAGTTGGAAAGAATTCAATATATTTCCTCTTGGTACTCCTTTGCTGCAATCTTTGCCGTCCTTGCCATTCTCTATTGGTGCCTATATAAACCCAAAACAGTAATTGCTCTAATTCCTCCCATCTTTTTTCTAATTCTCGATGTATTTATGGGGTATAGGACGACAGTAATTTTGGGATTTATTTCAGTATGTCTTGTTTTGTTTTGGCAAGAAAATACATCTTTCAATATTGTTAATAAAGTTAAACTCTTTTTGATTTCAGTGTTTGCAATTCTAGCTGCATTCATCTATAAACCAATTTACTACTCTTTGGAACAAAAGATTTTTCAAGTTAATTATATAATTTCTGAAATTCTAGAGAATAGTTTTATTGGGAGCGAACCTTTTGTAACAATGGGAGTCTTAAATGAAACAATAAAACAAAATATAAATGTTAACAATCATTACATTTGGGAATCTTTGATTCAATATATTCCCTTCTATGAAACAATTACAGGAAATTCGAGAATTTCTTTTAATTTTTATGTGCAAAATACGTTGTTTCCAGAAGTTTCGTGGGGATTAGCCTCTACAAGTCTTGGCGAACTTTATGTTATTGGGGGATTTGTAGCTGTTTCCTTGTGGTGGACTTTTCTGTTTTTCTTTCTCAGATTTTATCCCAAGAATAATTCTTATCTTTTGATTCTATATTGTTATCTTGCTCCATATATTCTTTTTTATTTTTATAGGAATGACTGGCATTATATCATTGGAGTAATGCGCTTATTAACCTTTTGCTGTGTGGGAATATTCTATACTTATCTAGGTTTGAAAGTGATACAAAAAATCCTGACTTTAGCAATCAAAAAATAATGAAAATTTTACATATTATTACCGATCTAGACACGGGAGGAGCAGAAATGATGCTGTATCGACTTCTCTCTCGTTGCGATCGCGCTCAATTCCAACCCACTGTTTGTATCCCTGAATAGTTTCTGTACATTTTTTTTATTTTCAAACAACTCTCCTATGTCACACATAACATTAGTTCGTCCCCCTGCTTTAATATCCCGTCATTCTAATACTGGTCCTTTAACTCCGCCCATTGGGCTGGCTTATATTGCTGCGAGCCTAATCGAGGCCGGTCATTCGGTAACTATCGTCGATGGAATCGGCGAAGATCCCCTCAAAATAACGCCACTCTTTGACGACAGAATGCTGGCAATCGGCCTGTTGATGCACGAAATTGTAGAACGAGTTCCCCAGCATACCGATTTAATCGGGGTCAGTTGTATGTTTTCTCAAGAATGGCCCTACATTCGCAAACTGATTGAGTTATTGAAAATAAAATCGCCGCAAGTTCCCCTCCTTGCGGGAGGAGAACATATTACTGCTATGCCCGACTTCGTGCTGGAGGAATGTCCAGACTTGGAATACTGTGCTTTAGGAGAAGGAGAAGAAACCTTAGTCGATATTGCCAAGCGCCTGGACGATCCTACCACGATGACAGAAGTAGAAGGCTTGGCGCTGCGACGGGAAGGGCGAATTTTGCGAACTCCCCCACGTGCGAGAATTACAGCCATTGATGATATTCCTCAACCTGCTTGGGATTTAGTCCCTCTAGAAAATTATTTAAGTAATGGTCTAGGTTATGGCGTTGATTTGGGGCGAAGTATGCCCCTCATTGCCACGAGAGGCTGTCCTTTTCGCTGCACTTTTTGTTCCAATCCCAGCATGTGGACGACAAAATGGATTGCGCGTAAACCAGAATTAGTTTTGGATGAAATTGAAGAATACATCAAGAAATATCAGGTGGACAATATCGATTTTTATGACCTCACCGCGATCGTGCGAAAAGATTGGATTGTTGAATTCTGCCAATTGATTAAACAACGCAATCTTAAATTTACTTGGCAATTACCTAGTGGCACTCGTTCGGAGGCGATCGATGCAGAAGTCTCGCAACTCCTTTACGAAGCCGGGTGTCGCAATCTGTCCTATGCGCCCGAGAGTGGTTCGATGGAAACCTTGAAAAAAATCAAAAAGATGGTCAAACTAGACCGAATGCTGGATTCTATGAAGGCAGCCGTCAAGAATGGTTTGAATGTCAAAGCCCATGTTATCATCGGCTTCCCGAGGGAAACGCGCCGCCAAGTTTGGGAGACTCTCGGGTTTTTAGTCAAAATGGCTTGGATTGGCGTTCATGATATGTCGATTACTATGTTCTCCCCCTACCCCGGTTCTGAATTATTCCAAGAGCTTACCGAGGATAAGAAGATTACTGAATATTCGGATGATTATTTTTTGGGTTTAGCCTGTTATAGCGATCCGACTCAAACGGTTTCTTGGTGTAGCAATCTCTCAACCAAGGAACTCAATCTTATGTGGCTTTTAGGAACATTGATATTTTATAGTACACAGTATACGCTGCGCCCTTGGCGGCTGATACGGATGCTGTTTAATCTGATTTCTCAGCGTCAGGAATCGCGCTTGGATAAGTCTTTACAGGAGTATATTCGACGCGTGTTCGTTACTCGCAAATCTCTGGCGGCAAAGTAGAATAATGGTCAAATACCCTTACTGGATTGTTGTTACGATCGCAATCTGAAAATTATTCGGGGGGACGTGCGCGATCGCGATCTCGTCAAGGAACTCGTAGCTAAGGTAGATGTTATTTTACCCTTGGCTTGTTTAACCGGGGCTCCCCTGTGCGATGAAAGGACTTTGAAACTTTTCCAAAGGTTGAAATGAGCGATCGCGTTCTGAAAGAACGGGATTTTTTTCCTGCCAAGGGATATTTAATGAGTTCCACAAAACCCCCCTATCAAAGTCAGGAGCATAGGTTTTTGTCACTTTGTACATGACGATCGCTGATTCGCTGAGGGTTAAAAAACCATGTGCTGTTCCTTTAGGAAGATAAACCATATTTGCAATTTCGGAACTCAATGTAAGTATCTCATACTTACCATAACTCGGAGAGTCCATTCTTAAATCGACGACAACATCTTGGATCTCTCCCAAGAGGCAGTAAACCATTTTAACATGATCGTGAGGAGGAATCTGAAAATGAAGACCTCTAAGGACTTTTTGATGAGAAACTGAATAGTATTCTTCAGCAAAATCGACCTCAAGATTCAATGCCTCAAAATCATCCTTGTGAAAAGTTTTGACGAAAGACCCTCGTTCATCTTTCTTAAGATTAGGTTGAAGTTCGTAGCATCCTTTAATTGATGTCTCTCGAAGGAGTATACCTGAAGAAGTTTTCATAATACCTAGACAATTAAGGAAAAATCATTTTCGATACCCCGCTTAAAGACTTGTTGCACATAGGTTATCATGGGTTCTGTAATGCCGGGATAAACTCCGATCCAGAAAGTATTATTCATTACCCGATCACTGCTACTGAGTTCAGAAACAATCCTACATTTAATCTGTTGGTAAGCGGGTTGTTTTAAAATATTACCTCCAAAGAGTAAACGAGTACCTATCTTATTCTGCTGCAAAAAATTGATAACCTGTCCGCGCTGTAAGTTTGAGGATTCTTTGATAGTCATAGGGAATCCAAACCAACTAGGTTTTGAGTGGGTTGTTTCTTCTGGAAGATAGAAGCGATCGTTTAAGAAATCTAGTTTTTCTCTCAAAAACCCAAAGTTTTGGATTCGCTTATTGACGAATTCATCTAATTTCTCTAACTGAGCACAACCTACAGCCGCTTGCATATCGGTCATTTTCAAGTTATACCCAATATGGGAATAGGTATATTTGTGGTCGTAACCGTAAGGTAAATCCCCCAATTGCCATGCAAAACGCTTCTGACAACTGTTGTCTTTTCCTGGAGGACACCAACAATCTCTTCCCCAATCTCGAAAGGATTCGATGATTTTTTTCAGACGACTATCATTTGTTAAAACGGCTCCTCCTTCACCCATTGTCATGTGATGAGCAGGATAAAAGCTAACGGTAGAAATATCCCCAAATGTGCCCGTTTTTTGCCCTTCGTATAAACTACCAACCGCATCACAATTATCTTCAATTAACCAAAGATCGTGTTCTCGAGCAAATTCTAATATTTCTTTAAGATTGAAGGGATTTCCCAAAGTATGAGCCAGCATAATCGCTTTAGTTTTCGGAGATAATGCATCTTCTAAATAGGAAGTATCTATATTATAAGTTGGGATTTTAATATCCACAAACACGGGAATCAACTGATTTTGGATAATAGGATTAACAGTTGTGGGAAAACCCGCAGCTACGGTAATCACCTCATCTCCCGGCACAAGACGGCGATCGCCCAATTTAGGAGACGTTAAAGCGGATAAGGCAAGTAGATTAGCAGATGAGCCAGAATTTACAAGCAAACAATGCTTGACCCCTATCCATTCAGCAAATTGCTGTTCAAATTTTTCCGCATAGCGACCGGTTGTCAGCCAAAAATCCAGAGATGAATCCAGTAAAGTAAATAGCTCTCTCTCATCAAAAACTTTACCAGATACCGGGATATAAGTTTCACACGGAATAAATTCTTTCTGCGAGAATTTATATTGGTAATATTTTTCGGCAGCCCTCAATACATCTAAGCGCAAATCGCGCTCTTTCGCAGAACAATGATTCAAATCGGGAAAAAGTTCTTCCACAAAAACCTCGCTATTAAAAAAAAAAATTCGTTACTTTAGAAACTCTCGATACCAAGCGATCGTCTCGGCAAGACCAGCCTCAAGAGAAAAACTTGGCTTCCAATTGAGTAAAGTTCTCGCTTTATTCGCCGAAAGATACTGGTGTTTAATCTCATTATAAGCCTCTCCTAAAATAATGGGAAATATATCTTCTCGGTTCATCAAGTTTAATATTGTTTTGACGATTTCCAGAACTGTTACCTGTAATTCATTGCTAAAATTAAAGGCCTCTCCTACAACTTCTTTTCTATCCATTTGTTCGGCTAAATGAATGTAAGCCAAAACCCCATCTTTGACATAAAAATAATCTCTGATGTAACTGCCATCACTCCGGATTGTAATCGGTTGTCCTCTAAGAGTAGAACGAATAGTATCTGGAACAATGCGATTAAAGTTCAAGTCTCCACCTCCATAAAAGTTACCACATCTTGTAATACAAATTGGCAGAGTGTAAGACTCATAGTAAGTGGCAGAAATCAAGTCAGCACAACTTTTTGAAACATCGTAAGGATGTTTTCCTTGCAGAGGGGTGTCCTCACTATAAGGTAATATTTCTTGGTCGCCATAAGCCTTATCGCTGGAGGCAATAATAATACGACTAACACCACCAACTCTCCTACATGCCTCCAAAACATTCCACGTCCCTTGAATATTTGCTTGAAAAGTGCCGATAGGATTTTTATTGGCAATTCCGACAATGGTTTGAGCAGCCAGATGGAATACAGTATCAATTTCATAGTCCGAGAGGATTCGTTCTAAGATATGAATATCCTCAACTTGACCTGCAACTAAGCTAATCTGGTCTAAACTTTTCTCAGAAAAGAGTTTTGAAAAAGGAACCCAGTCCCTCACGAGTCCAACAACTTTGGCCTTGCGATCGATGAGCTCAGAAACTAGCCAACTTCCCAAAAGACCACTGCACCCTGTTACAAAAACTGCTCTATCTTCCCAAAAATCACTCATTACCAAACCCTCCAAGGTGCTGAACTATTGAGCCAGAGTTCATTCAGGAACTCCATCTCCCGATAAGTATCCATGCACTGCCAAAAACCTGTATGCTCATAAACAGCTAGTTCACCAATATTAACAAGTTTTTGTAGTGGCTCTTGTTCCCAAATTGTTGTAGTAGATTCAATAAAATCCAAAACTTTTTTATTAAGAATAAAGAAACCACCGTTAAATTCTAAAATTTCGTCGGTTTTCGCCCGCATATATTGCCGAGAGAAACCTAGAAATACACCATACATTAAGATATTGTCAACTACGGATAAATCAGGGTTAAAGCCAGCACCTAACTCAATTAAGGGAGCAATTACCCCTCTCGTTCTAACTGTACCAGAAGAAGAAGGATGGAAAGTGGATAGATCGATTCTGGAGGCTATACGGTATACACAATGGTAGTTTCATCGCTGCGATCGCCAATCTACCCAGAAATTTTCCACGAAAATGCAAGGGTTTTGAGCGACTCGGGGCAATAACCTTGGACTTTTTTAGCTCAAAAAAGCTGAAAACTACATATCTAGCATAGCTTTCACACTTATACAGCAAGCCCTAGATATGAATGAGTTGACAAAATCACAGTACAAGAGGTAATGATATGAAGAAAGAAAATTCTAAAGCCTTAAAAAATATTCTTGTTACTGGAGCAACAGGTTTTTTAGGTCATCACGTCATTTCTAAGTTGGTTGCTGAAGGCTATAAGGTAGGAATACTTAAACGGAAGTTTTCTGATTTATCAAGACTGAATCCTTTTTTAAGTCTTATAGATATTTTTGACTTAGACACAATGTTAATACCAGAAATTCTTACCTCTTTTCAGGGTGATGCAATTATTCATCTAGCAACTAATTATGGGCGTTCATTGAACGAGCCTATAACTGGAGTAATTGAATCAAATCTAGTTTTTCCTCTGAGTCTATTAGAATGCTCAGGAGAGTTTAAAATAAAAGTTTTTATAAACACAGACACCTATTTTAATAAATTTTCCATTCCCTATGGAAAATTACCAGCTTATTCATTATCCAAACAAAACTTGCTTGAATGGATGACAATCTTGAGACAGAAAAGTTCGATAAAACTTTTAAATTTAAGACTAGAGCATATTTTTGGACCTCATGATAATAGTAATAAGTTTTTACCCTTTTTGATTGAAAATCTTAAAAATAATGTTCCAAAAATTGATTTAACCTTGGGAACTCAGCGTCGAGATTTTATCTATGTGGAAGATGTTGTGGATGCTTTTCTAACTCTAATTAAGAAATACCATTTGATCCCATCTGTAGATAACTCCTATATCGAATATGAAGTTGGTACAGGTGAGAGCATTCTTCTCAGAGATTTTGTAGAAATGATTCATGATTCTCTAAATTCACGAACGAAGTTGAATTTTGGTGCTATTCCTTATGCAAACTATGAAATAATGGATTCTAAAGCCTCAATAAATCCTCTAAAGAATCTAGGATGGCATCCCCAACACACCTTATCGGAAGGTATCGAAAAAACTTTATACTCTAACCCTTATTGTTTTTTAAATCAATAAAGAACAATGTTAAAAATATTAGAAAGTATCTCGAACGACTATTCCAATGTAAGTGTTTATTCGATAGTCTGGGTAGTCACTGCTTTAGGTTTATTTTGCATCTACCAAATATGCTTGAAACAAATATGCTTGAAACTTAAAATCCAGTTTTGGGAAAGTGCCATTACATATATTTCAGGATTATTCTTTCTATTATTAGCTTATGCACCACTCACCAATTCATATTTTGTATTTCATGATGATTTTTATTTCTGGGCTTGGCAAAAAGGGATGTGCAACACTCATCCTCAATATCTATTTTTATTAGTGATTGGTCGTCCTCTTTCTAATGTTGTTGTCTGTCCTTTAGGCACGATGATAGATGGCCTAGATAGTGCTAACTTTGTGCGTTTAATCTCTATCTTTTTGACCTCAATTATTTTTTTCCTCATTAATAGATATCTGATTTATCTAGAGTTCAAAAAGCTGGTTGCTTATGGGCTTTCTTTGATAATTGTAACGGGTTTTTCTTTCCATGTTTATAATACTTGGATAATGACAGCATATATGCCGGTTGCCATTATTTTCTCAATTTTCTCGATTTGGTTAGCAGAAAAGTTGGTTAGAGAATCATCACGATACTCGCACCGAAAGGATTTTAATCTGCTTTTACTCGTTTCTAAAATAAAATTTATACTATTTTTTGTATCTTCTATCATTTTCTATATCCTAACGTTATCAACTTACCAACCTTCAGCAGGATTTTTTACTTGTTTTGTGGCAATTTCTTTTCTGAGAGAGAAGAAACTGAGTCTTAATTTATTTGCGATCAAGAGTATGATATTTGGGGGAATATTTCTAATTTCAAATGCGTTATACTTTTTGATTCTGAGAGTTTTGATCTCGCTCTTTGCCTTTGAGCAATTTTCTACTGAATACGATCCTAGGGTTCTCGGCGATCTTTACGGTAGAATCTTTGAAAGACTTCTCTGGTTTGTCAAAGTTCCATTTGCCAACTCATTAAACTTTATAGATATTGAAAGTAAAATTTTAACACCTATTTTAATCCTTCTCTTTGTATTATCTATTATTGTCCTTTTATCAAAAGACTTGGGTTCAATTGTAAGTTTTTCTCATAAAAATAATAAATTGTTTTATATCAAGAATAAAGTACATCTATTATTAGTTATCTATAAATATTTTATCGCGATTTTTTGCATACCCCTTTCGTATCTTGCAATCATCGTAAGTCGTAACTCTGACATTAATCAGAGAACATTAGTGCCTTTAACTACATTTGTGTTAATTACCATAATTATTTCAATTGAATTTATACTTAATTTTATCTTTTCTAGGACAAAATTTACGCACTATTTCAAAAATGTAAATGGAAAAATTGTTCTACTTTCTTTGCTCGCTTTTATATGCAGTGTAAATATATTTAACACGAATCTACGTCTTCAAAATTTGGCGATCGCTTACTCCTCAGAAATACATTATCTAAAATACAAAATTAACTCCATTCCGGAAGAAATTATTCAAAATGTGCAAGCAATCAAAGTAACTACACATTCCAATTATCCGCCAATTCTAAGCAATTCAATTTCTGAATTAAATGCGTATTCCTCAAGATATCCACAAAATATTGCTCATATTCTAACTTGCGTATTTTCAGAAGTAAATAGTAGTAGCCAGAAACCCAAGATGCCCCCCATTGTTACAGTTTATAATTCCTCTGGAGAACATATTTTTGGAGTCGATCTCTCCAAGCCAGAAAGTCCAAAAATAAGTGATGAGAATACCCTCGTCATAGATATGAATGAGTTAAATCTATTCTAGTTTTTAAAAAACCAGTTCAAAGTAAAATTCTAAAATTATTATGACCGAGCAAATTCTTTCTAAAACAAAACTTATATCTTTTATTATTCCCGTGTTTAATGAGGAGGATAATGTTAATCGCATTTACGATGCCATAATCTCTTTAATGAAAACAGAATTGAATAATTTTGATTATGAAATCATATTCACCGATAATCACAGCTATGATGGAACATTTGAGTTATTACGCGATCTCGCTAATATTAATAGTTGCGTCCGCATCATTCGTTTTTCCAAGAATTTTGGTTATCAGCACTCTATTTATACTGGTTATTTGAATGCAAGGGGCGATTTTGCCGTTCAATTGGATGCCGATCTACAAGACCCTCCGGAACTTGTTCCAGAGTTTATTAAATTTTGGCAGCAAGGCTATAAAGTCGTTTACGGGGTTCGTAAAACTCGCAAAGAAGGATGGCTCATCCAAACCATTAGGAAAATTTTCTATCGCTTGGTAGATTTTCTAAGCGAAGACTCTTTGCCCCATGATGCAGGAGACTTTCGTTTAGTAGACCGAATTGTTATAGATATCCTCAGAGAAATTGATGATTCTCAACCTTATTTGAGAGGGACGATCGCTACTATGGGTTTTAATCAAATCGGTATAAATTACAATCGTCGAGACAGAAAATATGGACAAAGTAAATTTTCTTTTCGTAGTATGGTTCATTTATCAATTGATGCTATTTTGAATCATTCTATTATACCTTTAAGAATCGCGAGTTATGCTGGTATAAGTATTTCATTTTTTACACTCTGTTTAAGCCTCATATACTTATTTGCTAGGTTGATTTTTGCAGTGAATATGCCGGCAGGATTTGCGACAACAACTATACTTATTCTCCTCTCTTTTAGTGTCAATGCTTTATTTTTAGGAATCATTGGTGAATATTTAGGCAGGATATATCAGCAGGTTAAAAAGAGACCTTTAACTATCATAGAAAAAAGAATTAATTTCTAATTTGGAAGTCTGAGAAAATGTTTTACCAAGAAATTGATTATTCAGAATTAAGCAATCATCATTTAGGTGCGCTTAAATTTGGAGAAATACTCTTAGTTAGAAACTGCGAGCCAATTTATGCTTTTAGAAAACTAATTTTTGCTGAATTGCAAAAGTCTTTTCTTTTTCAAGAAATTGAACTATTCTACACCAACCCGTCTTATCAAGGTCATCAATGCTCTCCTGAAGCTATAGAAATGCTGGCCCGAGAAATTCGGAAGCATCAGCAAGAAAAGACCTTACTCAAATTACTCTATCCATTTTACGAAAAGCTGGGGTGTAAAACTACTGACCTTACAGATTGTGGACTAGCTCGATTAGTTGTAGATGCAAGAACTATTAATTTAATTAAAAATAGAAAGAAACTCGATCGCTTCTACTTTGAAAGTGCCCCAGATGATAGCGATGTTGAGATTTTCATGCCACGCAAGGCGAATATCCATCGGGATTTCAATCGGCCGCATCAGTGTTTCTCGTTTAATACTTGGTTTGGTTTACACGATTTAGCTTCCGATGAGATTTTACAGATATTTCCTCAACACTATCGAAATTCTTATGTTCTTGATACTGACAACACCAAGCGAGAATTACTTGAGTTGAGTTCTCCTCTTGATTATTCCCTTCCTTTTGGTTCTTGTATTGTCTTTCATGGAGAACATCTACACACTTCTCCCAGAAAGTCCCATGTACCCCAGGGTTATCGCCGCCATACTTATGATGTGAGGGTGATTACAGATGCTTATGATGACAACTCCCATTATCGCCGAGGGTCGCTACAACTCGGACTATTTTGGCATGGGGGAGAGGGGTGGAGAAGACTCCAAGATTTTCAGCCCACATCGGAACAAGATTTTGATGCTTACCTAGACTATATAACCTCTCTTCCTTATACCGATCTGTATTTTCTTCATCTTTTAGACAAAGCCTGTTCTTTTGTTCCTCGACCTTTGGAGCCAATTTTAAGGGCAGTAGATTTATTGTGCAAAAAGTCAACTAATGCCTCCATGCTACAGAGAGCATGGATGATTTTGCGTAATGCCAAACTTGACGATTTAGCCCTTCAAGTCACTAATTGTGCTACTTTATTGCCCAGTCGTCTCTCTCTTGTAGATTTTTGTCCAGTCGAGTACAAAAATTCTCGAACTTATGCAACCCTCAGTGAGATTATTGATACCATGCTGATGGCAAATTTGAGTTTTCCTCAATCCCTAGATGACGTTAAACTCATGACTCAAGGTTATCAGGGATTCAGGATTTTCAAGACTCTGAATCGGGTCTATGCTATTCCTCAGGGAGAAGGAGAGTTTAGTATGGAGAGAATAGAACGAAATAACTATAGTAATTTTGTTCTGTACAGTTCGGTTGAAGAGGCACAAATAAAGATTGACAAAATTATAAAAATTGAATTAGTTGCAGAAAATTATCAAAGATTCAATATTCTCAAAGTTGGCGATCGCTTCTATGGTGTTCCCCAAGGAGAAGGAGAGTTTAGCCTTGAGAAAATAGAACAAGAAGGCTACAGCATTTTTTTTGTGGGCAGTTCGATGGAAGA
>NZ_JACSWA010000598.1 GCF_016888125.1 Spirulina sp. CCY15215 | reverse complement strand
CGTCAGGTTCTATATCTCCTTTGTAGCGAAACCAGAGATAAAAATCCAGTAAAAAAGATGAATTTTTTTCGTCGATATGGGTTACTTCATTGATATCTATACCCGTATAAACAATATGGGTTTTTTCCAAATAGCTATCGCTACCGATTTGAATCAAATTATCCTGTTCCAGTTCTTCTTCCAAATCATTAATGATAGTACCATCCTTAATAAGAGTAAGTTGAGTGAGGGCAGAAATGAATTGATTTTGATTAAAAATACCCATTAAAACCAGTGGTTGAGTATTTCTTTGGTCGTTGAAATAGAAGGTTCGGGTGACTCCTTCAACTGCTTTTTCTGGGGAGTTTATTTTTGTTAATGCGTCCCGGACTTGACGACGCATTGTCGCGATATCTTTAAAGTTAAATCTTTTTTGAGATGAATTTTCATTAGCAATGATAGCATTTTTAATGGCTTCAACAAGAACATGAGCGGAATCATGGTAAAATATAGGAAGCCATCCCGGTGTATAGCCATAGCGCAACTCAAATTCGTTCTTAAACTTTTCTCCTTCCTCTCCAGAAATATCGAGAATTGCCGGTACAACAGCATGAATATCATCGGTAAAAAAACCAGGGGTTGATTGTTCTTCGGTTGTATCAGCAAAACTTTGAGCAAACGAAACATTACCGATTGAGTCCCCCCCAACAATGGATGAGTTTATGCCATTTCGTCTCATTTTACGAATGAGTTTTGTAGCTTCAAATTCTTGCATGGCAATAATGATTAAATCGGGTTCTTGACCTGCCTTTTTTAACTTTAATAAGTGAAAAAAAATGCTATCTACCGTGCGACTGATATCGTCGTTTAATTCTTGCGATCCGATAAAGTTAAGTTTTTCTCCAAAGGCGATAAAATATGTTTTTAGTTCTTCTCCTAACGTTTTACTATAAGGATCATCACCGGTTACTAAGTAAACATTTTTTGATTTAAAGACAGATTGAACGTAGTGGGCAATAAACCGAGCTTGATCGCTATTCTTGAAAATTGTGCGAAAATACCAAGGGTTATTATCCGTTACCGTGTCAACTGTCGCACTCCCTGTAATCGCAGGAATTTCGCATTTTTGATAGACTTCGCCTGCTTTTAAAGACATTGCGCCAGTATAATGCCCTAAAATCCCTAGGGCTGAAGAAGCACAAATATCTTGGGCTACTTTCCCAGCTATATTGGGTTTAAATTGGTCATCATAAACCAGTAACTCTAGTTTTTTGCCTTTAATTCCTCCTTCCCGATTCACTTGGTCAACATAAAATTGAGCGCCGTCTATCATCTCTTGACCGAGGGAGACCAATGCTTTTTCAGTATTACTTTGAGGGACGGCGATCGCGATCTTAATCGTATCTGGATTAAAGTTTAAGTTAACCCATCCCAATACTAAAATAAAAATTAGGAGGGATAATAAAAAGAAAAGTTCTCCTCGATATCTCTTCCATTTATTTTTTGTCTTTTGCATCAATCCAAGAGTCGATAGACTAGCCATTAATTATAACCAAACTCGTGACGTATTTTCTGAAATTCACAGATCCCTGCGATCGCCCCATTTTCTTGAGCTTGGCGATCGCGATACTCATTCTCTAAGTATTGACAGAAGATAAAGAGAGTATTCCTCCGAATTATCGTGCCTTTAATACTGTGGAAAACTCCTGAAAATCTGTGGAAAAAGTAACAATATTGTGGATAACTTAGGTGGAGGGCATAAAATTTAATAAGTAATGCGATCGCTCTGATAACTTGGCGGTTCAACATGAATCAGAATTCGCACGGGACTAAAACGTTCTTCTAAACGTGCCTCGACTTCTTCTGTAATATTATGGGCGGTCTTGACATCGGGTGCATCAACAATTAAGTGCATTTCAATAAAAACTTGTCTCCCTAAAACCCCCCGAGAGGCGATCTCGTGACAGTTAATCACCCCTGGAACATTTATGGCGATTTCGTAAATCGTTTCTGGTGCGATCGCCATGCGATCGACTAACCAGGGTAAATTTTCTTTTAAAACTTCCCAGCCACTCCAAAAGACCAGCAAGGCTACAGGAAAAGATAAAACTACATCTAACCATTGTAATTGCGGCCAGCCCAGTAATTCTCCCTGCCACACCCCAAATAAGCCGACTAAAACTGCAATTGTCACCCAGATATCGCTCATGGTATGTTTGGCATCGGCAATGAGAATAGGACTACCCACGCGCCTTCCCACACTGCGCTCATAAAAGGCGACAAAAATATTAATTCCCAAGACAATGAGTAAAAATCCCAATTCTGTCAGCGAAATTTTGATGGGGGTCAAATCCGCAAACAAGCCCCCGACCGCATTTCGTAGAATTTCAAAACAGGCGATCCCCAAAAACGCGGCAATTCCCAAGGCTCCAAGTGCCTCAAATTTTTGGTGTCCGTAGGGATGATCGCGATCGGGTTGGGGAGAAGAAAAATTGCTGGCCACCAGTCCCAGTATGTTATTCGCGCTATCGGTGACGCTATGCAGGGCATCGGCTTGCAAGCTGAGAGACCCCGTGATAAAGCCAACCCCGGCTTTAAGACCCAATACGGCAAGATTGAGTCCCAAGGTTAGGAGTAAGACTTTACGAACTTCTGCACGGTTATCTTTAACCACAACGGGATAATGGGTAATGGGGCATAAAAAACAGAAAAGGGTTTGTTTACTTTTGTTAAGCAAAATCAACCAAAAGCGATCGTTCTCTGATAGATTTTTTCAGGGACAAGTTTTAGGCGATCGTGGGGATCGGGACAAATTTCTACCCTGTATCAACTCGTCAAGATCAATTATCAACTATCTAATGAGTCAACTCTCTCTCAATTTAACTCAAGGTTCTGTTTCCTTTAAATTTACGCTGGATTCTGCCAATGCACTGAAGGCGGAAATTCAGAAACTCATGCAAACCTTAAAGGAGATTGCCTCTGAGAGGGCTGCGGGCAAAAAAAAACCGTCTCCCAAAGCCAATATGGAATATCGCTATGCGGGGGACGTTTTTCTGGAGGTGTTTTGCAATCCTAATATTTATGCCACACCCTTTGCGGCCAAGGTTCTGATTACCGTAAGAGACGATCGCCTACGCCTCACAACAGAGGCGGAACTCACTCAATTAGTCGAAGATATCAACTCGTACTTAGAACAAGCTGTATGAGCGAGAAAATGAAGGTCAAGGTAAATTAGGTAAATTAGATAAATTGAATTAGATAAATTCAGTCGTTTTCCCAAGTCTCTGAGCCGATTAAATCTCCAATGCGATCGCGAAGCAAGTATTCGCATTTCTCTAACTCGCATTCGACGAAGATCCATTCACGGGCGGGAATATGTTGACAAAGGACGTAAATGGGTTGTTGGCGGCTCACCATTCCTCTATCCACCAATCCTCTTGCTTCATCTTTAAGTAAATCAATGGAATAGCGAAAGCCTGAAGGGGTAGACGGGATAATGGAAGGGGCAGATATTAAAGTTGGAACAGTCATAATTCACCTAACGCGAGCCGTTTTCTAGAAATGTCGAGCAGCAATCTCGAACAGTAACTTCGAGCAATCCTTCTTAGGGTAACTGCACTTAATTCAGTATAAGGAGTTACAGTTCAATCTCCTAGGAAGATAAGAATTCTAAAACTGGATTGAGATCGGTATAAGTTCTGCACGGGGGAAGAAAAACAAGGGAAAAGCCATTAAAAGACTGCTTTTGGGTTCTTCTCAAAAATAGAGAAGAGGAAGTATTTTTTTTCGGGCAAAGATTAATATAAGTTATATAAAAGCATTTTGCCGAACATTTTCTAATATTTCCGAACCCAACAAAAATTCCCACATTATCTTTTGTGCGGTGGGCATTTGCCCATAAGAGAACGCCCAAGGAAGATCGGGAGTTAAGTCTGGCAATAACCACTCGACGGTATAGGGACTACCGTATATGGCAATGGCCTTGATTTGACCGTTTCTTAACAAACCTTTAATTACCGATCGCGTTTCAGGAGTGAGACTGGCACTACCGCGAAAGGGATTTCCTCGCACGAACAGTTGTAAGACAATGGATGAGAAAGTGAGCAGTTGCTCTAAATGTTGGGGTTGTAAAAGTTGCAATTCGTAACCTAATTGACGGGGAATGGTAATGGCGGGGGTGTGGAAACCAAGGAAATCATTGTTGAGAAGGGTGTTGGCGACGATCGCATTAATCCCTTGGTGAGGGGTTTGGGGCGGTTGTAGGGGCAAATTTCCCCCTTGCTGCATTGACTCTCGTAAAATTGTTTCGACAGTGGCGCGATCGCGGGTTTGGGCAAATTGAGAAGGATCGAAGGAGAGGGCGATCGCCGCATCTTGTTTTTGGGGCGATCGCGCTAGGGCATTCGCACTAATTTTCTCTTTTGCTGTGCGAATGCGATCGAGGGAAGCACGAAGGCGATCGCGGGAAATTCGCCCAGTTTTTACGGCATTCTCAATGGCTGCAATTGCTTTTTCTGGATTCGCGGGCATTAAGAGAATATCGGCACCGGCTTCGATCGCCTGCAAGCAAATTTCCTCAGCATCAGCATAATTGGCAACTCCAGCCATCACAAGGGCATCGGTGACAATTAAGCCCTCAAAACCCATCTTGTGCCGCAGTTGCTCCGTCAGAATGGGATAGGAGAGGGTTGCGGGAGTCTCTTCATCCCACGCTAAAACCCGTAAATGAGCCGTCATGATGCTATCAACCCCGGCGGCGATCGCGCCTATAAAGGGGGGTAATTCGACCTCATGGAGACGCTTTTCTGAATGGGCGATCGCGGGTAAGTCCAAATGAGAATCCGTCGCGGTGTCCCCATGTCCAGGAAAATGTTTGGCTGTCGTTAAAACGGGATAATGCTGACATCCCGCAATAAAAGCTGTTGCTAGTTCCGTTACGGCTTCGGGAGTATCCCCAAAAGCGCGAATATTAATGACAGGATTATCGGGATTATTATTAACATCAACAACCGGGGCGAGAAGCCAATTAATCCCTGCTGCAAGGGCTTCTCGCGCTGTGGTTTTCCCCATTTCTGCTGCACATTGTTGCGCGGTTTTGCGATCGGCGATCGCGCTTAAGGCCATGGGAGGAGGAAACCAGGTCCCACCCGGAAAACGCTGTCCGACTCCCTCTTCAATATCCGCAGCAATGAGAAGGGGCGTTTTCGCCCAATTTTGTAATTGACGCGATCGCGCGGCTAATTCAACCACACTTCCCCCCAGCAAAATAACCCCACCAATATTCAGATCGGCGAGCCAATATTGTAATTGTTGCTGGGTTGCCTCCCAAACCGGATAGCGAATTTGTTGGTCAAATAAATGACCAGATGCCCGCACCACAAGCATTTGGCCAATTTCGTTTTTCATTTTTTATTATGTTTTTGGGGTTATTTCCGTGTCTGTTTCTATTTCTTCTGCAACGAGAGGTTGGCGATCGCCTTCAGTTTCCGGTTCAGTATTGGATGAGCTAGAATCCCCCACAATCTCTTCTAATAAGTGAATCATGCGATCGCCGCGTTCGAGAGCGCGATCCTCAATAAAAACCACCTCTGGAGTGCGTCGCAAGCGTACCCGTTGACCTAGTTCGCGGCGCACCCAACCCTTAGAGGCTTTTAACCCTTCCATTGTTTGCATTTTGACCTCTTCAGTTCCATAAATACTGACAAAAATTTTAACGTGTTGTAGATCTCCGGAAACGTCCACATCGGTAACGCTGACCATTCCCACCACACGATCATCCTTGATGCCATTAAATAATAATTGACCGACTTCGCGCTTAATTAAAGCAGAAACCCTAGAAACTCGACGACTATTAGCCATAATTCTCCCTCAGTTATTGGCAATACTTAATATCTAAACAGTGGCGAATGTTGCGATCGCCCCATTAACAACAAATTCGCTTTATTTTCTCAAAGTGTTGATAATCCTAACATTCCTCTCAGGGTTAAAGTCACAAAAATCAAAATACTAACAAGCATTCCGACTAAAGCAACTGCCGTGACAGGATTTTTGAGTAAAGGTTTCAACCAGCCAAACAGCGCAAAGAAAATCCCTAATGTGATGGTAATAAAATAGCGTTGGTAGCGCAAAACATTTTCAAAAAACTCTTTCATCGCGATCGCCAAAATATTTTTCCTTATACTCGTAACATTTTCCCGTCAATTCGACAAGCCCGAGATCTTGCGGTTAACTATATCTAATATTAACCTTTAACTGAAAAAGCGTGGTTGCCACAAACTGGATTCTATTGCCTTTTGCGGGCTTATTTGCCGGGCTGCTGGCCGGATTATTCGGAATTGGCGGAGGGACGGTGCTAGTGCCAATTTTAGTAGGTTTGGGCTATCCCTACAATCAAGCCATTGCTACAAGTAGTTTAGCCATTGTTATCACTGCCCTGTCAGGAACCCTACAAAACTGGCGTATGGGGTTCCTCCAACCTAAAAATATTATTCTCTTGGGACTGCCGGCGATCGCCACAGCACAAATAGGAGTCTATTTAGTCGGCCAACTGCCCACCTACCTTAAAGAAGGCGCATTTGGTGTATTACTAATCGTTACAATTTTTTTGGGGATGTTACGAAAACGTCTCAGGGATACATCTGAAACGACATCCTTCCATAGAGAAGGCATTAAGCCCTTAATCTTCCGCTTAATTACCGGAGGGTTAGCCGGACTTTTAGCCGGACTTTTTGGAGTCGGTGGCGGAGTAATTATGGTTCCCTTACAAATGCTCCTGCTGGGAGAAACCATTAAAACAGCAATCCAAACCAGCTTGGGAGTTATTGTCATCACTTCAATTGCAGCTTGTATCGGTCATGCCCTGGAAAATAATGTTTTATTGCTACCCGGAATCTTTTTGGGAGTCGGCGGTTTATTGGGCGCGAGAATAAGTACCCGCTATTTACCAAAACTCCCCGATCGCGTTGTGAATTTGTGTTTTCGTACTCTCTTAGCTATTCTTGCCATTTACTTCTTTTGGCGATCGGGAATGTCACTGAAGGATGTTCAATAAACAATTTTAACGTAGGATTATTAAGTAATCATTAATCTCAAATAACTGTAATTAAAGATACAGAAAGAAAAAAGGAAACATTACAAGATTGGTGAATTTACCCTCTCATATTTATGTTCTTAACTTTGCAACAATCGTAACAATCGTATATTTTAATCTCTAATAAGACTAGACTTTTGAAGTTAAATCGGGTAATTGTATAAGTTCAGAGCAAGTCCCCATTCAAATGATATGCTAACCCCATTCAAGGGCAAGCAAGAATGGAAACGAACGGAATCTGTTGGGAATTTCAATCTGACAGAACGAGTTCCGGGTTAACGCTTGAACCGTGTTGCTTAAATTCAGGAAAGTTTTGTAACGATGTCCAATTCAACAACAGAGAGTGTGAGGTCGGGGCGGAAACAGCGATCGCGCTTCGCGACAGGAACATCCCCTTATCTCAAATCTTTCAAAAAAATCTCGCGTTGGTTTTCTCCCACGTGGCTGATCTGCATCCCCTTAGTTGCCATTATTGTCTTGGTTTGGGACGGCGCGGCAGTTGCCCAGCACGCCTTTGACCTTGACGAAATGGACATGAGCGATCCAGCCGTCATCAAAGGGATTTTGGATACGGTTTTTGTCTTCTTCTGTGCCGTGCTGGTGATCTTCATGAACGCTGGTTTTGCAATGGTAGAAGCAGGATTCTGCCGCCAAAAAAATGCAGTGAATATCCTTGCCAAAAACTTGATTGTTTTTGGGATTGCTGTATTGGCTTACTGGGCGGTTGGTTTTGCCTTTATGTATGGGGCAGCCCCGGGAGGCCCCTTTATTGGCATGAGTGGCTTTTTCCTAGCCAGTAGCGATCCGGCAACTTACGGACTCGATCCATTTCCCGGAGGACTGCCAATTTCCGTAGCCTTTTTATTCCAAGTTGCCTTTGCTGCAACGGCTGCCACCATTGTTTCTGGAACAGTAGCAGAAAGGATTCATTTTACCTCTTTCATTATCTTTGCCTTTTTACTGGTTGCTATTTCCTATCCCATCACCGGTCACTGGGTTTGGGCGGGAGGCTGGTTAAGCTCTCTTCCCTTTGGTGAAGATGTTGGCTTCCATGATTTTGCAGGTTCTACTGTCGTTCACTCTGTTGGCGGTTGGGCGGCATTAATGGGGGCGGCTTTCCTCGGTCCAAGAATCAGCAAATATCCCGCCAGTGGCGGTGTTAATGCCATCCCCGGCCACAATATGAGTATTGCTACCTTGGGATGTTTGATTCTGTGGATTGGTTGGTATGGATTCAACCCCGGTTCAGAATTAGGTGCAACCCCCAATATTACCTATATTGCTCTGACCACCACTCTTGCCGCATCTGCGGGGGGGGTTCTTGCCACTATCACCTCATGGGTTAAAGATGGCAAGCCTGACTTATCAATGGTCGTTAACGGCATTTTAGCTGGATTGGTGGGAATTACCGCCGGTTGCGATGCCATTCCCTATTGGGGAGCCGTTATTGTCGGCGCGATCGCAGGAGTCCTTGTGGTCTTTGCTGTTGCCTTCTTTGATGCCATCAGAATTGACGATCCTGTAGGGGCGCTTTCGGTTCACCTCGTCAATGGAATCTGGGGAACGATCGCCGTGGCCATTTTTGGCGGTGCGAATTTCTTAGCTCAAATTGTCGGTATTCTCTCCGTTGGTGGTTTTACTGTTGCCTTTAGCTCTATTGTTTGGTTACTTCTCAAAGCTATCTTAGGCATTCGTGTTGGAGCAGAAGAAGAAATGCGAGGTTTGGATATCAGCGAACACGGAATGGAGGCATATAGCGGCTTCGTTACCGAAACCGATACCTTTTCTGGAGGAACAGTTTCTCCGGTTAGCGGTAGCGATGTCGCTGGAGAAATTTAAGTTTTGATGCGATCGCGCAGCCTGACTTTATTCCTATTTCCCTAACATTTCAGCAAATTTACATCTAGAAAGCCTGCCTTTTATCCTAAAATGAGGAATCCTAGGGGTGCATCGTCAATGTTCCCCGTCCTCTGGGTCAAAGGTAGGTCTTTACTTTTTTCCCTTCTCGGTCAAACTAGGAAGCAAATCAAACAACTAGGAGACAATGCGTGTCTGTGCCTTGGAAAAAGCATTCTCGTCGGGTCAAGAGAAGACCCGATCGCGATCGGGACAAAACTTTAGAGCAAAACAATCGTTCTCAATTGTCCGTAAATCCGGGCGATCGTGATCGAGGTAAACTCAAAAATGAACTGCGGAGGCGATCGTCTCGCGGGGGAAGGCCTCACCTACAAACCCAGGATAGAAGTATTACCGCCTACAATTGGTCGGTTTTGTCCTTAACTGCCAATGGCATTTTATTATTAGCAGTTGTCTATCTTTGGCAGCAACAGCCAATCCCTTCAGAAATTGCTTTAGCTAATTTCTCGGGTGCGTCCATGCAGCTACTGGCTAAAACCCCCCTCGCCCAAGAACAAAACAATCCGAGTCAGCGCCTGAATTACCGCCAATGGGTGGAATTATTGGCACGAGAAGCAAATAGTATGGCTGAGGTACAACCGAATAATTTATCTGTTCTCTTGGGAGATTCGATTACACTCTGGTTTAATCAGAATTTTCTCCCCACTAACAAAACTTGGCTCAATCAAGGCATTTCGGGAGAGAAAACCAAAGGATTATTGCGTCGTTTGCATTTACTCGATCGCACCAGTCCAGAAACTTTCTTCTTGATGATCGGGATTAATGATATCTTGGCAGGCATTGGCGATGAAACCATTTTGGCTAATTATCGGCTCATTCTCCAAGACTTGAAAAATGCCCATCCTCGCACCCGAATCATCGTACAGTCCATTCTGCCCCACAGTGCTGAAAAAGCCACTTGGGAAGGTCGCGATCGCCTCTTGGAAATCCCGAATGAACGAGTGCGACACCTCAATTATCAACTCCAAGCGATCGCTCGAGAGGAAAATGCTCTTTTTCTCGATCTCTATCCCCTTTTTGCCGACGATCGCGGTAACTTAAGAATGGAACTCAGTACCGACGGTTTGCACCTTAATTCGGAAGGATATAAAGTGTGGTCAACTGCTTTAAAAATTTTCGACCAAATTGCTTATCAGTGAGGGAATAGGCAAACAGGCAAACAGGCAAACAGGTAAACAGGTAACAAAACATGGATACAAAAACTTTTAAACGCGATCTCAATCATTCCCCTAATTACTACCGTCGGGGATTTGGCAATCATAAAGAAGCTGTTGTGGCTTTAAATACTGAATATCAAAGCAGTTTAATTCAAGAAATTCGCGATAATAATTATCGTCTCGATCGCGGCGACGTGACTATCTTTTTAGCAGAATCTTTTGGGTTTTGTTGGGGAGTTGAACGTGCTGTAGCAATGGCTTACGAAACTCGCAGTCATTTTCCCGAGGAACGAATTTGGATCACCAATGAAATTATCCATAATCCTAGTGTTAATACACGCTTACAGGAAATGGAAGTCGGTTTTATTGAAGTCAAAGCAGGAGAGAAAGATTTTTCAGTGGTTGAGACTGGCGATATTGTTATTTTACCTGCTTTTGGTGCCAGCGTTCAAGAAATGAAATTTCTCAACGATCGCGGCTGCACAATTGTCGATACAACTTGTCCTTGGGTTTCTAAAGTCTGGAATTCTGTGGAAAAACATAAGAAGAAAAAGCATACTTCGATTATTCACGGCAAATACAAACATGAAGAAACCGTTGCAACCAGTTCTTTTGCAGGAACTTATTTAGTCGTTTTGAATTTAAAAGAAGCGGAATATGTTCGCAATTATATTTTGCAGGGTGGCGATAAAGAAGAATTCTTAGCTAAATTTACTAATGCTCATTCTCTCGGGTTCGATCCCGATCGCGATCTAGAGCGTATTGGTGTCGCCAATCAAACGACTATGCTTAAAAGCGAAACTGAGGCGATCGGGAAACTCTTTGAAAAAACCATGCTGGAAAAATATGGACCGATAGAATTTAACGCGCATTTTATGAGTTTCAATACGATTTGTGATGCTACTCAAGAGCGTCAAGATGCCATGTTTGGCCTCGTTAAAGAAGATTTATCTCTCATGGTTGTCATTGGTGGTTTTAACTCTTCTAATACTACCCACCTACAGGAAATTGCCATTGATAAAGGCATTATTTCTTATCATATCGATAGCGCCGATCGCATTGGCCCTGGAAATCGCATCGAACATAAACCTTTAGACAAGGCGATCGCAGTAACAGAGAATTGGTTGCCAGAGGGTAAAATAGCGATCGGTATTACCTCCGGAGCCTCTACCCCCGATAAATCCGTAGAAGAGGCGATCGAGCGTATTTTATCCTTAAAAGAGAAAATAATAGCCAGATAAATCACTTATATCCCAATTTTATGCCAAATCCTAAGATAAACTTTTCGCACCTTTAGTCAGGTAGATTTGTGCTTTCCGTTCCTCAATAAAATGATACATTTGTTTGGCAAAACGAGCGCTTCCGGCGATCGACTCTGCTACAACTTCAGAAGGGAGTACCAAAACGGTCAAATCTTGAGTCACAATTCCTGTCACCAAGCTAACTTCCCCTGGAAGTAAAGCTGTTTCGCCAAAAAAGTCCTCTTGAGATAGATAAGCAACTTCCTTTTGATGGCCGTGTAAATCCGCGACAAAAAGGCGAATTTTTCCCTCTTGAATGATATATAAACCATCGTCGGATTCTCCTTCTCTCACCACGCGATCGCCAATACCATATACTTGTATCGCCGCCTTTTCTGCAAATTTGGCGATCGTATTGGGTTCAAGAGAGACAAAATAGGGTAAAGATTGTAAAAAATTCTGTATTTGTTCGAGATATTCTTCCCTTCGAGGAATTGATTGACGGACGTGATATATAGTCCGAATGGGGAAAGGAATCGTTAAACCATTCCGTTTAGCTGCGTAAAAAATGCTGGTTCTAAATTCATTCCTAATTTCTTCAACATATTGAAAATCATCGATGAAATACTTCACTTCATAAGTAATAGCAAAATCATCATAGGATACAGTTCGGACTTCTGGACGAGGTTGAGATAAGATGCGATGAGTTTCTGCTGTTGCACTTTCTAAAACTCGCTTGACGTGATTGGGAGGATCATCATAAGAGAAACCGACTAAATAGCGTTCAGCGTGAAGGCGATCGCCACTATGATAATTATAAATATTTTCCCCATCTAAAACACTATTAGGAACAATTAATAAATCCCGATCTAGGGTTTTTAAACGTACCGATCGCCAGTTGAGATCCACAATTTGCCCTTCAATATCTCCAAAGCGAATCCAGTCTCCCACCTTAAAAGGACTATCAAAAAGCAACAAAAATCCAGAGACTAGATTACTGAGGGTATTTTGCAACGCTAAAGCAATGACCAGGGAACCGACTCCTAAAGCGGTCGCAATACTGCTTAAATCGACTTGCCAAATACTACTTAATATATATGCTCCCACGCTTAAAATAACGAGAATGTGAGCGATCTGTACGAATAAACGAGGAACGATAAAAAGAGGCTGAGATTTAGCTTTGGGATTGCGAATAAACAGGATTCCAATTAGGTTGAGAAGAGCGACGATCGCACTATATCCGATCAGAGATTCGATCCCTTTAAGCAACCAACTTTCGCGAGTCACTGCCAAAAATTGATGGATCACCACCCAAGTTGCGAGGGAAGGTAAAACGAGAATGCGAATATTTCCTAATAATTTTGCCCAGCCTATATTTTTGCGAGTTTCTAGGCGATCGACAATTTCTCCTAAAATAATGGTTAAAAAGGGAAATCCAATAATAAATACAATTGCATTAACCCATTGCGATCGATCCATCTCTGTTCATCCTATTCTTAACTTAGGTGTATGGTCTTGAATATCTGTTTTATCTTGATTAATTTTCCAAGTCTTCAAGGAACCTATTTCGGGAATTTGGAGAGATTCTGACTCCTCGAAACTATATAAGTCCTTGACACTCTCATAAACATCCTCCGTAACGCGAATTGTTCCTAATGTAGCTTGACGATTGAGATGAACTGCAACCAGAAAAGTTTGCCCCCATAAATAATAGTTCAAATATTTACTATCGATCGCCGCTGCCATCATTTCTCCGGTGGCAATACCAATGTGAAATCCTAAAGAAACTCCATATTTATGATTGAATACTTGTAAAATTTCCACAATCTCAAAACCTAAATCCATGATGCGCTTGGCGTGATCGATTCGCGGTACAGACAAGCCACAAACAGCAAAATATAGTTCTCCAATTGGCGCGATAGATAGCACATCTAACTGTTCTGCTGCCTCATTAAAACTGTTCATTAATTCATGTAAAATATCTGCATATTCTGATACATTCCAGCGCTTTGATAGACGAATTAATCCTTCAATGTTGACAACTAATACCGTTGCTTGTTCTGTTGAATTTACGATTTTTTTCTCACCATTTTTTAAGCGATCGGCAACAGATTGAGGAACAATATGACGGATAAGTTTTTCATTTTCTCGTTCTTTTTCTATGACTAATCCTTGTTGGTCTTTGAGATTTTTAATGACTTCATTAAAACTTTCGACTAAGCTGCTAAGTTCATCTTGAGCTAAGGATTGCAGTCCTCCTTCCTGCATATCTCCTCCGGCGATTTTTCGGGAATCTTCGATCAGCAAGCTAATTGGTTTAACTAAGGCATTAGCAGCTACGATCGCAATTGAGGTGACAATGAAAACAAGAACAACTGTAATTGTCAGAATATATTGTTGTAAATTATATAAAGGTTCGTAGGCTTCGGCTAAATCTATCTCCGCCAGAATCGCCCAATTCACACCTTTAATATCGACTAAATTGTAGGAACTGAGAACGGGTATACCTCGATAATCATCAATAATTTGCGTGCCGCTTTTACCTTGAAAGGCAGCTAATACTCCTTCTGTTTTCACAGTCTGCAATAAAATGGAAGTATCCAAACGTTTGATACTTTCGAGATTGTCTTCGGGTGTTCCCACTTTTTGCAGTGCTGCGAGATATCCTTCCGCATCCTCAAGGAGAAAACGCGACACCGATCGCATTAAATAATCTGAACCAACAAGATAAACTTCGCCACTGTTTCCCAGTCCTTCATTTTGCCAATTTTGCTTGCCCGTTAATACATCATTAATGCGATCGACGGGAAGTTGTGCGGCCAAAATTCCGACTTGTCGGGTACCATTATAGATCGGTGTCGCAAAGAAGGCTGCTGGCGCTCCATAAGAAGGACGATAGCTGTCAAAATCGATAATTTGGACGGCACCAGGTTCGGGATTTTTTCTGACCGCTTCGACTACTTCTGCAAAATTACTGTTAGCATAAGGTCCATCTTTTAAGCTCGTCCCAAAGTCGGTTTCTTTGTAAACAGAATAAACAATATTTCCCGTATCTGTATCGATGAGAAATAAATCGTAGTAACCAAACTGTTTGATGAGATTGCGAAGTAAGGGATGATAGAGGGAATGCAGTTGACTATATTCGCTGCCATCGTTTGCCTGCATCAATTCGTCTTTTTTTCCGACAGGTTTGGGATTATTGGCAATATAGTGATACTGTAGGTATTGAGCCGCTCTTTGCTCGGGTTGATAAATTTCAAAAATGGGTTTCCCGGCGATATTTTGGGAAAGTCGCGGAAAAAATTCTTGGGTGTAATAATTTTTCAGGGATTGTTGCCAAGCTGGGGGAATTGGAGGAAGGGAACTAACATTAGCACTATCTGGGTCTGAGTTTTCTTCTAAGGGTAATGATAAGGGTAATGATAAGGGTAATGATAAGGGTAATGATCCGTTGAGGCGATTGAAAGCACGATTAAATTCAACCATTGCCGTGACGATCATGCGATCTTCTGCAAGAGTTCCAATCTGAGCATACATAAATTGAAAGTAGGATTCAATTTCGGCTGACTTAGAAGAACGCACGCTTGTGAGTTGCTCAAAAATACGCTCAGTTAGAATGTTTCTCGCTCTCTGCCAAGTCAAAAAACCAATGATTCCGACGGAAACCAAGCTCACACTTAAAAGAGCAATTGTTACCTTTGATTTAATCCTCAACCGTTTTAGTCCTAGCATTAAGTTCTAGTATTAATTCTTAGCCTTGATTTTTCTCTATTTTTTAATGGCGATCGCGCTGAACTCGGGATTATCTTTTGCGAAAATATTGAGGAATCTCCACTGTGTTTACCACATCTCCATCGAAAAGAGTAGATTGTTTAATATTTTATTTATGATTTGCATGGCAAATGGATTCAATAAAATGTTAAAAAAAAGAAGGATTTTCTCGTGCTAACGGAACGAGTTAAACTAACCTAAGATCGTTATACTCTTATATTGAGGAGTCATTTATGCCGCGTCTTACCATTGATAGCCAAAAAGATTGTTACGTTCTTGATGAGAACAAAATAAATGCTCTGCAAAATACGGCAAATTCAATTAAATTAGAGCCTGGCACTTATGTTGTTCGGATCAACCAAGGGACGTTCAACTATTGGTCTGAAAATCAGGAGTTTCCTGGAGAGCCTTGGGTCTTGTTATGGATTTATGGCGGTAAATTCATAAACAAGAAGACTAATATTGAAGTTGGTTGTACTTGGTCTTCCCTCAATGGATTGGATGACACGGTGACACTGGAGGTATTGGAAACAACAACATTATGTGGACTATTCTTTGACACTTACGCTCAGGATAATACCGGAGCAGTTACACTTTCAGTCTTAAAAGATGAATAGTTTGTAACAAATTATCGGTTATTTGGTATACCAAATAACCGATACAAGAACTGATAATTAAGTAAATAAGGGGTTTGAACGATCGCGATGTTGCCACAAAAAAAGAAAACTTCAATTGCTCGCTTGTTGTTCCAATTGACCTTAGCGGCTGCATCCGCTTTAGTTATTGCACTCCCGATCGATTCGGTGGCGGCTCAATCTCTTACACCAGTTGTTAGTGAGGGAACGACTGTTAAAATTGACGGATCGAGTAGTATGGCGACGGTCAATGAAACACTGAAAGAGTATATAGAAACAAAATATCCCGAGACAAAAGTAACGCTTCAGTATCGGGGAACAGAAGAAGCGCTAAAAGCATTAACAGAAGGAACGATAGATTTAGCGGCGATCGGTCGCCCTCTAACCGCAGAAGAAAAAGCAGCCGGATTTATTGCTTATCCTTTAAGCCGACGCAAAATTGCTGTTGTTGTGAGTGCTGATAATTCTTTTCAAGGTAGTTTGACTCACGAACAATTTGGACGCATTTTTCGTGGAGAGATTGTGGACTGGTCTGAAGTTGGTGGCGATCGCGGGAAAATTCACCTCATTGATCGCCCCAAAACCAGCGATACCCGTCAGGCCTTTCTTGTTTATCCCATCTTTCAAGAGAAGCCATTTGATGCAGGGGATAATGCTATTAAACTGGCTGAAGATAGTACGGCGGCTTTAATTAAAGAATTGGATGAGAATGCCATTGGTTATACGATTGCCGATCAAGCCATCAATCGCCAGGAATTGCGGATTCTGTTGATGCACAATGCTTTTGTGACGGATGATAGCTATCCTTTTTCTCAACCTCGTTACTACGCTTATCGCAAGGATAATTCTAGTGCGGCAGTGAAGTCCTTTTTAGGTTCGATTGATACTCCTAGGGGACAGCAAATTGTTGAATCAGCAAAACCAGGGGGAAAAACAGCTATTTCTGCTGGTCTTCTGGCACTTTCGCCTAAGTTTAATAGTCAGACTAACCCCTCATCGGGTGCGGATACTGTCGGAGAGAAAGTTGAGGAAGAGACGAAAACAACAGGGGTGATCGCCTCTGCTGATACAAATCCCAAGACAGAGGAAAATGAGAGTTTAGGGGCGATCGCCAATACATCAAAATTATCCTCAGAAAATCCCATTGCTGAAGCCAGTCCGACGGAAACCATAAGTCAAACTGAAAATCAAACTGAAAATCAAACTGAAAATCAAGACGAAGATTCTGCTATCTTTTGGTGGTTTTTATCCTTTTTAGGGGTGCTGGGACTCCTCTGGTTGTGGCTGAATAAACAAAAGGCGACCTCTTTTGTCAAAGGTGCGATCGCCAGTTTACCAGGACAAGCTCCCCCAATTGCTTTAGCACCAGCCCCAACTGAACCCGAGCCAACTCCTCCTAGCACTCCTTCTCCAGAACCAACACCCACCCCAGAGGCGAAAATTACGCCTACTCCTGTTCCTCCTGTTGTAACTCCAGAGGCGAAAATTACACCTACTCCTGTTCCTCCTGTTGTAACTCCAGAGGCGAAAATTACACCTACTCCTGTTCCTCCCGCAGCATTGGAAACCCCGGAACCGGATTTAATCAGCGAGACTCCCTTGGAAATGAAACCCGATACTCCTTCTACTTCTCCCGCAGATATTCCAGGAATTGCGGCTGTGGGAGTAGTTGGGGCTGTTGCAGCAGCGATCGCGATAGAACAATCCCAAGAACCGCAAGAAGGGCGATCGGATGGGAATAAACCCGAGCCTGTCAATTTGCCAACCATCAGTTTGCCGAGCAATTGTTATGGAACATTGACAATTGATAGCAAAACCAATTGTTATCCTTTAGATACTAGGCAATTATCTGACTTAGAAACTGGATCAAATACTCTTGAATTAAATCCCGGTGTTTATGTCATCCGCATTGAAAGTGGTTTATTTAATTACTGGCCGGACTTTCAACAAAAATTCGCGGGAGAACCTTGGGTTTTACTTTGGTTCTATGGTGGCAAGTTTATCAATAAGAAAACCAATTTAGAGGTGGGATGCACATGGGCTGCTTTAAATGGTTATGACGACACTATTACCTTAGAAGTAATCGAAACTGTCAAACTTTCTGCTTTGTTCTTCGATACTTATAAGTATGATAATGTAGGTCAAATTACCTTGTCTATTTTGCCAGACAAATAATTAAGATATTGATTATTTGTCCGTTAGTTTGTTAGTATTGGGGGAGGCGATCGCGCTACCCCCTTTATTTTTCGGGGTGCATCCCAGTTTTGTAAAAACAGCGAGCAAGATGCTCGCACTACCTCAATTATCGGCTATTGTAGTGGGAGCGTCTCGCTCCCTAGAGCTATAATTATTCGAGAAAATATTGTCAATTTTGCTACTCAATTATCGGCTATTGTAGTGGGAGCGTCTCGCTCCCTAGAGCTATAATTATTCGAGAAAATATTGTCAATTTTGCAATTTTGAGATGCACCCATTGATAAGGGTGCATCTCTTAGTAGTAGAATACTCTTTTATTCTTGAGTAAAATGAGACAGATTATTGCCCCTTTCAGATAAGTTTGTTCTCTGTTTATTTTAGTTCTTCTCATTATTTTATATTCAAAGCCTAACGATTTGACTGGCGATCGCAGTTTTTTCCGTTCTTCTGGCTCGTACTCTCAGCCGTCGTCTCGTCACACCTATTCTACAATTAGCGCAACTGACTAGCAATTTACCCAACAAACTTGTAGAATATCAAGATATATGGAAAAGATTCGCGATCGGGCTATTTATTTAGAAGAACTTGAAAAATATGTTCCATTTGCCGATCGCATTAACAAATTGGCTCAAGGATTTCAAGAAAAAGCACTTGTTGCTTTAATTCAAAAATATAGCAAATTAGGAGAACAAATTAGGAGAAAAATAATGCACTTAGATATAGGTAATTTTAACCTTGAAGATTATAAGATTTTATTAGTTGATGACAATCCCATCAATCTAGCTGTTGCCGTCAATTATTTAGAAGAATGCGGCTTAAATGTTTTGGTTTCTCAGGATGGAGAAAGTGCATTAGCGCGGGCAGAATTTGACCAACCACACCTTATTTTACTTGATATTCTCATGCCAGGAATCAATGGTTTTGAAACCTGTCAACGTTTAAAAGCCGATCCGAATCTTCGAGAAATTCCTGTTATCTTCATGACTGCTTTATCAAATCCTGATGATAAACTCAAAGGGTTTGAAGTCGGAGGAGTCGATTATATCACCAAGCCAATTGAGCAGAGAGAATTATTAGCCCGAGTTACCACTCATCTCCGCATTCATTCTCTAACTAAAGATTTGGAAGCACAAAATAAAATCTTACAAGAAAAGGTCGCCGAGCGAACGCAGGAATTAGAAGAAAATCTGCAAGAATTAAAACAATCTCAACTCCAACTGATACAAGGTGAAAAAATGTCTTCACTGGGTCAATTAGTTTCTGGTATTGCTCACGAAATCAATAATCCTATTGGCTTTATTAAAGGGAATTTATCCCATGCGGCGAATTATGTTGAAGACCTCTTGGGATATTTAACGTTATATGAAAAATATTATCCTACTCTTGACTCAGAAATTAGAGAATATGCAGAAGATATCGATCTGGAATATTTGCGGGAAGATTTACCCAATGCAATTAATTCTATGAAAGAGGGTGCCGATCGCCTGCAAGATATCAGTCGGGCCTTACGCACATTTTCTCGTGGGGATACAACGGAAAAAACAACTTACGATTTGCACCAAGGTTTAGAAAGTACGCTATTGATTTTAAAACATCGCTTAAAAGCAAAGGAAAGTCGTCCCGAAATTGCCGTCGTTAAAAGTTACGGACAATTACCCGAAATTGACTGTTTCCCAGGACAACTAAATCAAGTTTTTATGAATCTTCTCTCCAATGCGATCGATGCTTTAGAAGAAAACAATACAGGGCTTTCTTTTAGCGAAATTGAAGCTAACCCCAATCAAATTGCGATCGCCACAGAAGTGTCGGGAAAACAGGCGATCGTCCGCATTCGCGATAATGCTATGGGGATGACGGAAGAGATCAGACAACGCATTTTTGAAACCCACTTTACCACTAAAGCTGTGGGGAAAGGAACGGGACTCGGACTGGCGATCGCAAAACAAATTATCGAAGAAAAGCACGAAGGTATTTTGACTTGTACCTCGAAAGTTGGGGAGGGGACTGAATTTGCGATCGCTTTACCTGTTGAGGATTAGGATTGAGGAACTTCGCGATCGCAATAAGAGTTGGAAAAGAATCTCAAAAAACGCTAAAATAGGCAGATAATATGGTAATGAAGTTGAACAGAGGTTTTTAAAAACCAATGAGTGTGGTAATGAGTGCAGTAATGCCAGTCTCCCATCGGGTCATGGTAGTCAATAATCCTATTCTCGCAGCGAGTCCGACGATCGCCCCAGATCGGGTCAGTCAAACTATTCGCAAACCCTATCCCAATTATCGGGTGATCGTCCTCAATGACGATTTTAATACGTTCCAGCACGTCGCGGAGTGTTTAATGAAGTATATCCCAGGAATGACCAGCGATCGCGCTTGGGAGCTTACCAATAGCGTTCATTTTGAAGGACAAGCAACGGTATGGGTGGGACCCCAGGAATCCGCAGAATTGTATCATCAACAGTTGAGTCGCGCAGGATTAACAATGGCACCTTTGGAGAAAGCATAATCATGGTTAAACCTGCTAAAGGTCGTCTGGTTTGGAATCATTCTACCCACATTCCCACTTTAATTCCTGTTTTAGAGCGCTTAATTGCCCTCGGAAATATTACCACGGTGACACCGGGGGTTATTAGTCGTGCTAGGGGGAATATTCCTCAGTTAAAATTGCGCGTTTCTGTTCCTATTCGCGGCGGTTACAAAATCATTGCTCGTCATAATAAAAGTGTACAGGAAGTGTTTATGATTACTGCGTTGAGTCAGGTGGAATTAGAAGAGGCGATCGCAGAGTGTTTGTAATAAATATTTACCTCTATTCCTTGTTATTTGATTTGAGTTGTGCTAGGGACAACTTGGTACACTTTCAGACTGATTAGCTACAGTGTCCGTAACTACAAAAGGATTCACAGGGATACCTCTGTACATCTGAACATTTCCCGTGAAATTGTTATTATTGCTTTGAATGGCGCTTTCACTGTTACTTCCAACAATATCAAAATTAGCTGCAACAGGAGTACCTGCCAACGTATTTTGCAAATAAACTTGTAAATCTGTTACTGTTACTCCTGGAAATGATGGTGAGAATGATGTAGCAGGAGGATTTGTTAGAGTATTATTAGACAAACTAAAACAAACTTGACTCGTAGTAGACTGAATTGCAATTCCTATATTTGCACCCGGATTTATTATACTTGCTTTCGCACCTCCACCACTAACACTATTACCAGTAATTGCCACATTAGAAACAACCGAACCGCTTGAAGCAGCTAAACCTAAACCAGCAATTGCAGCATCAACACCCACCCCAATTCCAAAACGTCCAACATTACTTACATTATTACCTGTAATTGTTGCCAGAGATAACGTACTGCTTTGGGTTGCACCAACGGCAATGCCGTCATTATCTACATTACTAATCGTATTTCCAGAAATGGTAACATCGGTAATTGTACTACTATTTGAAGCACCAACAAAAATCCCATCATATAAATTGTTTGTAGAACTACTTCCCCCTCCAATATTGCTTAAGATATTATTTTGAATGACAATACTGCCAATACTACTACCATTATTAACCCCTCCTTGAATTCCATATTGGGTAATATTAGTCAGCGTATTGCCTTCAATGGTATAACTCGTAGCATTCTCGGCAAAAATCCCAACTTCTGCGATAGTATCAAAGGAATTATTACTCACGGTAAATCCATTTGAATTACTGGCAGAAATTCCATCTTCTGTTACAGTCTTAAAAGAATTATCACTGACAGTAAACCCACTGGAACTACTGGCAGAAATCCCATTTTGGGTTATGGCATTAAAAGAATTATCACTGACAGTAAATCCATTTGAACTACTAGCAGAAATTCCATTTTGAGTTATGGTATTAAAAGAATTATTACTCACAGTAAACCCACTAGAACCACTTGCAGAAATCCCATTTTGGGTTATGGTATTAAAGGAATTATTCTTAACTGTAAATCCACTGGAATTGTTTGAAGAAATTCCATTTCCTGTTATCGAACTTAGCGAACTTTCCTCAACGGTAAAACCGCTAACATTCTGGGCAGAAATGCCATCTCCTGTTATATTATTAAGATTAAATCCAGAGAGAACGCTATTATTGCCCATTGTTACTGTTGCATTGATTTGCGGTCGCTGGCTTGTCCCTGCCCCTGATGAGGGCAATTGTATCGTTCCTAGTTGTGTATTAATAGTTTGCGTTGGCGCGATCGAAAGCAGTTGAATATTGCTGGGGATGGTAATTGCTGTGGTGTTAGCAATATCATTACCAAACTGCACGTAAACGATTTCATTTTGATTATTCGTACTGTTCGTATTGGCTGCATTGATTCCTGCTACAATTGTATTGAAAGGATTCTCAAATGTTCCATTTCCCCCAATTCCTTCCGTATTGCTGACGTGCTGGAAAAACCATTGTTCTCCTGTTACTGGATTCGTTGCAACAACATTGGAAAAAGTTTCTGAAGAGGCTGCGATCTCGGTTTGTTCGTCAATAATAATTGCATTATTGCGCGTGACAAATTCTCCCATTCTGGCGAGTAAACCTGCTTCTTTTTCTTTCCCTGAAGACCCACCAAAATTAATCCCAAAATTAAAAACAAAATTTGTACCAAAAACAGCATCATGCTGAATACCTAAACCAACAATATAATTATCTAATGCTCGTGCTTCTAATCTTGCCCGCCATCCTAATGCCGTGCTATTCTTGGCATCAAGATAATATAATCCTCCATAACCTCGCACTTGCCCAAAATCGCTAATATCGAGTAGTTTGCCCCCTGCTTCTCCATCGATCGCCAACATCGCTGCTTCATATTGTCTTGTTTCCTCTCGGGTTTGTGTTCCAGAAAACAATAATAAATTGCCTTGAAAACCAAAACTCGAAATGCTGGCATTGGTAATATTAGAAACCGTCGAACCAATTTGCTTGCGGTTATCCCCCAAAGGAACATAACTATTTAAGCGCAAATCCCAATCATCACTAAGACGTTCAAACCCAATCCCAATTTGATTGAAGTGATTGTTGCCTGTATCGCGGCTATCGTAGGAAACATAACCCCCAAAAACGCGATCGCGATCGAAAAAACGATGTCCCAACGTCAAACTTGTACCAATTGTCTCGTAATCAAACCAAGATAAACGCCCTTCCAGAAATAAAATACTTTCTCCAGGGGTCTGTACTAGAGGCGCAAAACCTTCAAGATGGGAAAAACGGGGAACTCCAGCCCCAGAGGTACTTACACCACCTCCAAGACGCGGTTTAACAAGAAGAAGGTCACTGGCTGAAGTCCTTTCAACAGGGGTCACTTGCGCGATCGCAGGGGCAAGACAACCGAGGAAAATGATTCCAGTGCAACCAAAAGAGAGCAAATTATTCACAATTCTATGACAAGGGTAAGAGGTAATTAAACGATCGCAAACGCACCCAACCTGAAAAAATTTAGTTTGTTGTGAGCATTAATTTAACGAAAAACGAGCGCGATCGCAATACCCGTCAGAGATCGATACGTCAGTACAGAAAGAGGAAACAGAGGATAGAGAAAAATTCATCATTCATCATTTTAGGACTCAGCATTCATTGCTTTGCCTCTAAAATGAAGAAAAAATCTCTTCCCAACTTTCCTTCCATGAACGAACAACCCAAACGGATCTGTATTCTGGGCGGTGGTTTTGGCGGACTCTATACCGCCTTACGTTTAAGCAAACTCCCCTGGGATAATGCCCCTAAACCGGAAATTGTCTTGATCGATAAAAACGATCGCTTTCTCTTCTCTCCCCTGTTATACGAACTTCTCACCGGAGAAATGCAAACCTGGGAAATTGCCCCCCCCTTTGAAGAACTTCTCGCAGATACTGGCGTGCATTTTCTGCAAGCAAAAATTACGGGGATCGATCCTCAAAACAAGCAAGTGCAACTAGAAAATCGCCCTGATATCACCTGCGATCGCCTCGTTATTGCCATCGGCGCAACAACCCCCTTAAACCTCGTACCAGGTGCGAAAGAACACGCCATCCCCTTCCGTACCCTCGAAGATGCCTATCGCTTACAGGAAAAATTGCGTTTTCTGGAAGAATCCGATCACGATAAAATTCGTATTGCGATCGTCGGGGGGGGCTATAGCGGTGTCGAACTAGCCTGCAAACTCGCCGATCGCCTCGGGAAAAGAGGCCGCCTTCGCATCATCGAACGAGGAGAAGATATCCTCGCAACCGCCTCAGAATTTAACCGCCAAGCTGCCAAAAAGAGCCTAGAAGAAAGGGAAATTTGGCTGGACTTAGAAACTACAGTAGAGGCGATCGGCGCAGATAGCCTTTCCCTACTTTACAAGGGTCAAGTAGACACCATTGCCACGGAAATTGTCCTCTGGACCGTCGGAACGAAAGCCTCGCCCCTCCTTGACTCTCTCCCCTTTCCTCGCAACGAATACAAACTCTTACAGCTAACACCGACCTTGCAAATTGAGGCTTATGAAGGCATATTTGCTTTGGGAGATATTGCGACGACGGGAGAAAAAATTCCCGCCACCGCCCAAACTGCCCTTCAGCAGGCTGACTATTGCGCGTGGAATATCTGGGCTTCTCTAAGCGATCGCCCTTTGTTGCCCTTCCGCTACAATTCCCTCGGAGAAATGATGACCTTGGGAATTGATAATGCGACCTTGACAGGATTGGGCATAAAATTAGATGGCACCTTAGCTTATTTAGCACGGCGATTGGTTTATCTGTATCGCTTACCCGTCTTAAAGCACCAACTTGCTGTTGGCTTTAACTGGATCTCTCAACCATTAATTGAATTTTTATCGTAAAAAAGGGTGAATTGAGTGCGATGTCCAAACCAAAAGTCATTTTTCTAGATGCCGTCGGCACATTATTCGGCGTAAAAGGAGGTGTGGGAAAAGTCTATAGCAAGATTGCCTGCGATTTTGGCGTTGATGTTTCCCCAAAAGATATTCACCTAGCTTTCTACCACTGTTATCAACAAACTCCTCCCCTCGCTTTTCCCGATCTCAGTTTCATCGATATTCCTGAAAAAGAATATTACTGGTGGCATGACTTGGTACAAGCAACCTTTAAAAAAACAGGTGCATTACCTCAATTCGATAATTTTGGCGCATTTTTTCAACAACTTTACGCTTACTTTACAACCCCGGACCCGTGGATTGTTTATGAGGAGGTTTCTGACGTTCTCAAAAAATGGCGAGGAGATGGTGTTGAATTGGGAATCATCTCAAATTTTGATTCTCGCTTGTACGGTTTAATCGGAACATTAGAACTGGAGCATTTTTTTACCAGTATCACGATTTCTTCAGCAAGTGGGGCGGCAAAACCGGAGGCGAAAATTTTTGAGATTGCTCTAAAAAAACATGGGTGTCAGCCGGAAAATGCTTGGCATATCGGGGATAGCGTCGAAAATGATTATAAGGCAGCCAAGGCCGCCGGACTGCGATCGTTTTTGGTCGATCGCGATCGCCGAAAATAGAGGTCAAAAATAGAGGTTAAAATGGGGAAATTCTTGAATGAGGACAATAGGCCTGCTTCTTTCCCTCCATTGTACAGAGTTGTATCGAGTTGGGAGAAACGACGTTGGATGCCAATCAACAAAAAATCTTAGGCTACTTCATTGAGGAGTCGCGGGAACATCTGGAAACCTTGGAACATGGGTTGATGGACCTATCTAAGGTTATGAACGACCCTGAAGAGTTAAATGAGTTATTTCGGGCGGCGCATTCGGTGAAAGGAGGATCGGCGATGCTGGGCTATAACAGCATCCAAAAAACGGCACACCGTTTAGAAGATGGGTTTAAAATCCTCAAAGATAATGACGTTGCTGCCGATCATAAGTTAGAAACACTTTTTTTAAAAGTGTATGATACCCTTCAAGCCCTAATCGAACAACTCGATAGTCCTTTTGGGTTGCGCGATGAGGATGCCGATCGCCTGATTACTGAAGCAGAACCCCATTTTACTGAACTGGAGGCTTATCTTAATCAATTAATGAGGCGGGATGTTACTTTAGATGTTTCTCCCCAAGTTTCGGACTCCGAGACAATATCTCTTCGGACTCTCGAACCCCAACTCTCTCCAGAACAGGAAAAATTCGCTCGAGAATCTAAGGAACTCCTCAAAAAAATGCTGTCCTGTTTCAAGCAAAAGGCGACCCCAGAAGGACGGAAAGAATTGCAACGTTTTTGCGTGCGTCTTGCTAAGTTAGCATCAGGAGAAAAGAATTGGCAAAAGGTGGCCAAGGCTTCCCATCGGGCGATCGCCAATCCTAAGTTTTCTTATCGCACTCTCGCCCCAATTATTATTACAGAACTCAAACAGGGTAGCGATGCGATCGTCTTAAAAAAAGGGGAGGAAATTCAAGTTAGCGAATCTCTCAAGCAACTGGCTGGTGCTAAAATGCCTCAAGTTCTCATTCCCGTTGAACCCAAGGCTGCAGCCAAAGCCCTGACTCACATTTTTAACAAAAAACAACTTTCTCAATTAGTAGAATTTTTAAGTATGAACGGATAAGAACAATGTTTCAAGTTTTATATTTTGTCTTTCATTGGCTCAACCCTTTTTTAATTCCTGTTTGTTTTGTTCTCGCTTGGGGACTAACGATCGCTGCACTTTTAGGCATATTTAATGCGATTCGAGATGCGATGGCCAGAAGTCAGCAAATGCACGCTATTCCTTGCGTAAATTGTCGTTTTTTTACCAATGACCACCGTTTAAAATGTACGATCCAACCTTTTATTGCCAATACGGAAGAAGCGATTCAATGCCGAGATTTTCAAGAAAAAAACAATCTTTACTACTCATCTAATATTGATAATTGATAATTGATAATGATTGGTTTCCCCGTTTCTTTTCCTATTACAACCGTTAATTTATCTCCCGGTAGTCATCTCCTGATTGAAGATGTGTCTTGGGAACAATATGAAGCATTATTAGAAGAATTAGGCAGCGATCGCGCAATTCCGCGCATTAATTATTGTAGTCGAACCCTAGAGTTAATGTCACCTTTACCCGCTCATGAACGTCCTCATCGTATTATCGCCGATATTGTGAAAGTTCTTTTGGATGTGCGCGATCGCGACTGGGAAGATTTTGGATCGACGACATTTAGGAAGCCAAAAAAGGCAGGTTTAGAAGCAGATACTTGCTTATACATCGAAAATGCGACACAAGTTCGCAGTTTGTTGCGGATCGATCTTGATGTAGATCCTCCTCCCGATCTGGCGATCGAATCTGATGTGACTTCTAAAACCACTTTAGATGCTTATGAGGCGATCGCCGTACCGGAAGTTTGGATTTATGAAAATAATAAATTGAGAATTTACATTTTGCAGTCAGAAGGTTATAAATTGAACCAAAATAGCGCAATTTTTCCAGATTTAGCTATTTTAGAAATGATACCCCGTTTAATCGCCCAGGCATATCGAGAGGGAACGAGTCAAATGCTGCGACAACTTAGAAGAGAGGCGATCGCTGTATAATCGAAGCCAATATTGAAAATTGATAGAAACAATGAGTAAAAAAACAATCGTTGGCATGGCCAGCAGCTATGAAGGACTGGTACAAGGAGATTGGCTGTGGAAGCAAACCCCAGAACCAATGGGAGTTTGGGGTGATATCCAAATCCAGGCACGTCGCCAATGTCCGGATTTTCTCCTACTCTATAACTTAAATACCTTTCCTCAAGATGACCCTTTTACCCTACCTTGGCACAAAGCCTGGCGACGCAGCGAACAGAGGGGGTTGCAAAAACGCAAAGAACTAGATGCAGCAACCCGATCGCGCTTGAGTCAAGTCCATCGCGATCGCACGATGTTTCTCTGGCGAGAACCTCCTTTAGAGGAGATTCTCCCTCGCTATGAAGTAATGTATCGAGACGCACAAAGGTATTGCGGCTATGTCTCTGGACCCGATGATTTTGCCCCGGTTCCCGACTATATGCCCGCTATTTGGTATCATGGTGACTCTTTTCGGGAGTTAAACGAAATGCCTCCCCCCCAGAAAAATCGTCGCTGTTCTTGGATTACTTCAGGTATTTCTCGTACTGTTAACCATCGTAAGCGATTGGCCTTTTTAAAATCTCTCGTGGAAAGCGAACTCGAGTTAGATGTTTACGGACGCGACTTACCTGACTGGTCTCAAAGCTACGGACAAATTGAAAATAAAGCTCATGCCCTCAATCCTTATTATTACAATTTAGCCGTAGAAAACTACGCCGAAAATGATTGGTATGTCAGCGAAAAATTATGGGATTCTCTTCTCGGCTGGTGCTTGCCGATCTACTATGGAGGAACAGCCGCCGATAAATTATTGCCTCCAGGTAGTTTTTTGCGCCTTCCTTCCCAAGATGAAAAGGGTTTAGCTTATATTAAAGAAGTGACATCTACCTTAGATGCGTGGCACGAAGCAAAAGAGGCGATCGCAGAAGCCAGACAGATCATTTTACACGAGTTAAATCTCCTAGCATGGCTGTCTCGATTTGTAGGAAAAAATACCTAAAGATTAAAACTTTCTGGCTCACTAATTTCATTGCGAAAAAAATTTTATGGACGGAATTTGTACTCTGGGTAACGACCGTGTATTCGACCAAGTTATTGCGCTTCTCAACAGCATTGAGGTGATGTTAGGAGCAGATTTTCCCGTCTGTATTTATCCCTATGATGATAATATTGAGCAATTAACCGCCGCGATCGCCCATCGTCCGAATGTAGAAATTTATGGCGATCGCGACTCAATGGACGCATGGGATAGCTTTGCTAAAGCCGCATGGGATACCCACCCAACAGCATTCCAACGATGGAGTCAAGCCGGAAGTCAAGGCTATCATCGTTTTGGCACTCATCGGCGTTATTGTGCCTTTGACGCGCCTTTCGATCGCTTTTTGTATATGGATGCCGATACGCTTTTAATGAACGATCCTGCGCCGATTTTCAAGGAATTAGAGCATCATGATTGTGTTGTTTATGACTTCCAGTTTAAAGATATCACCCACATTTATGATGTTAATTCCCCCAAATTAACCCAAGTTTTTCCCCAAGAACGACTTGATCGCGAAATCTTTTGTTCGGGATTGTTTGCCAGTAAAAAGAATACATTCCCTCCTGCACAACGAGATTGGATTGTCAATCGGTTGAAAGCCGGAGAAGCAGAAGTTCTTTATCCTATGTCTGTGGATCAGTCTTTAATTAATTATATGATGATGCGATCGGGCAAATCGATTTATAATTTAGCTTTGGAATTACCCGGCGATCGCATTACGGGATGTTGTGTCACTTCCCCCCACTTTAAAGCAGAAGATCATCTTCTTTACGATGGAGGGACTCGCTTAACATACTTACACTATATTGGTATTTCTTCCCGTATTTTTTCCCGCCTTTGTGGAGGAGAAAATATTGATTTTCCCTATCGCGATATTTTTCTCCACTATCGCTATCTTCACGAACCAGAAAAACCCCCAACCCTGTCGGGAAAACCGAAAGTTTACGATGCACCCCCCAGTTTTTTCGAGAAAATCAAGAGAAAATTAGGAATTTAGCATCAATAACTCTTTACTAATCACTAATCACTAATCACTAATCACTAAAATGACTCGCGGTATTTATATCACAGCTAACGATAAAGTCACCGAACAAACGATCGCGCTTCTTAATAGTATTCGCTGTTACGATGCCGATACACCCATCACTCTCATTCCTTATGATGATAATTATCAGGCGATCGCCGATCTTCTCAAGAAAAATTATGGGGTTAAAGTCTATGAAGATTTAGCCTTTATCGATCGCCTGTCCCAAAAACTCTACGAAATTTTTGGTGAAGGCTTCTTTGCCCGTCCCAATCAATTTCGCAAACAGGCTTGCTGGTTTGGGGAGTTTGATGAATTTCTCTACATTGATACAGATATTGTTGTATTTGAAAAGATTATTGACAATCTCGACTACTTTAAACAATATGACTTCCTTTGTTGCGATTATCAACATTCAGGAGGACTAACTAATGTTTTTACTCCCAAAATCTTAGAAGACGAAGTATTTAAAGAAGAAGATATTCAAGGTATTTTTAATGGGGGTTGGTGGGCCGCCAAGAAAAACCTACTTTCAGAACAAGATTTATATGATATGTTTGCCGAATGTGCGGCACACCCCGAATACTTTGATTTCTCCAAAAAAACCTCAGATCAACCCATTATTAATTACACCATATTAAAGCGCATTCCTCGCCGTTTTAATATCGTGGGTCGTCCAGGAGAAGCCCCTGGAAGTTGGGCAGGAAGTCCCCAATTTAAACGCCAAGGGAATGTTTTATTTGACCCCAACCGCAACCAATCTTTACAGTATTTACACTGGGCTGGCATTCGCATCGAACCAGGTTGTCCTTATTGGGATATTTGGAAACACTATCGCTATTTACAAGATGAAAACCCACCTCAAGATCCGCTTTTGCAAAAATCGGGAGGTCAGTTACGCAGATTTTTACAGGGTTTGAAATTAACATTACAAGGGAAAAGTTAAACAACCCATTAAGAGGAAAGATATTCGTCGATCGCATTAACTTCAGGTTCTGCGATCGCAGGGGCATATAATTCTTTATGTTGAGAGAAAATTCGGTAAGCATCAAGATTATCTTCTTCGTCAGAATGGTTAGATTTATTCGATTTTACACGAATTAGATTATATTGAACATCATTATCAGCATAAATAGAAAAAGTAATATTAAAAATCTCAAAGAAATTAACCACCCATTGACTATCTTCGTTAGGAAACTGCTGATAATAACGAATCAGATCGGCAATGCGATTTTCCAGATGAGTGCGAGAATTAGGACAAATTAAAACTAACTTTAAAAGTACCATCACCAGGGTCAAAGGATTGCCTTGAGAGAGCAAAAATACAAAAGTTTCTGAAGGCTGTTTTTCTCCTTCTGTAGTTAAATAGCCAAAAATTTTATTGCAGGTTCTCAGGATTAATGCTTCATTGACAGTCTCATCATCTCTATCGACATAAAGTTTTTCCAGTTTGCGACTGAGATTTGTTTTTAGAATTTCAACGATGGTTTGTTTCTCAACCGAAAAAATCAAATAATTAAGTAAAGCTGTTTTAAATTCTCGATAACGAATACCTTTAATTTGTTTGATAAAAATATGAGCCAAATTAGTATGACTAAACTGACCGCGTTTCGCCACAATTTTTTTGATTAACCGTAAGACATTAGTGCCTAAAGCTGTGGGATTGTCTACTGGGGATGGAGGTTGGTGTTCCAATTCCGAACGTGCTGTATACATAGCCAGATCGAACTTAAAGCGATCTTTTAACTGTTTGCAAAGCACTCTTGCGGCCTCTCGCTGTTCCGGAGAATTACTTGAATTACTATACTGGGGAACTAATAAATAAGAAGTGTAACGACTGCTCCAATGTTGTTGCGGTGAATTGGTATTGTGTCTAGAGATAAAAAGCTGAAGTTCTTGATAACCTTGGCTTTCAAGAAAAAATTTCAACCAAGATTTTAAGCGACGAATATTCTTTTTGTGGGTTGGCCGAACCGTAAAATTGAGATCGGCGAAACTGTCTACTAATTGACAGATAGCTGGGGATTGTCTCTTGGTTTCCCAATTATTAATCAGAATATAACAACAGCGCTTTAATGTATTGATAAATTCGTCGCGATCATTCTCCGACAAAATGCGAGAAAGGCTTGTAAATGCGTCAATATTATTGGGTGTTGATTGATAATCGAAGAATAAACGCTTGAACTCAACTAAAGCGTCCTCTGGTGCAAAGTAACGAACAGTGTCTAAGAAAAATTGGTAGATCATATTCTGCGTCCGTATCCCTCATTATTTGTTCGAGCCGGACGATCGCAACCTAAAATTACAGGATTAACTATGAGACAAAATGCTGAAATTTGCTACGATCGCTATCCGTATTTTCCGCGATCGCGATCGCGATGACAAGTTGTACAGACCTCCTCTCTAGATTACGATTGTCTTTTAACCCGTGCAATTTTCTCCTCTAAATCCCTGATCTGACGTTGTAGTGTCTCGATTTCGTTCTCCGAATCAGAAGTAGAAACATTGACAGAACCTTCTCGAGTCACATTTTTATAGTTCCCCTGACGAATCTGGCGATATTGTTCCGATCGCTCCCATTCCTGTAAATAATGCAAACGTTCTACAGGAAAAGGGTGAGAAAAGAAAACCCCTTGACCGCCGTTATAAATGAGAAATTTATAAACTTGGTTCAATTCATCGCGATCGAGTTCCTGATATTCTTCCGACTGGCGAATAAACTCATCGAGACTGCACTCGTGGGCATATTTCTGAACCCCTCCCGCCACCTTCATCATAGTTCGCATTACCAGTTCTAGGTCATCCATTACCAATAATGCGGCGCGATCGGCAGATAATTCGGCTTTGCGTCGCCACTCGTAAAAAGCAATAATTAATCCGCTACTCAAAATATTGCCCAAACCAAAGGTGACATCTCCTAAAAATTGCGTTGCCTGCATCGCCCAAACTGCCATTTGAGTAAGAACGCTATGATCGCACTTAATATGTCCCAGTTCATGAGCGATAACTGTGCGAGTTTCCGCTTCATTGAGCAAGTCCAATAAACCGGAATGCACTACCAAACAAGGATGATCTCGACCCAAGGAAAAACTATTCACCTGGGGATTTTGGGTAACAAATAGCTTCGGCTCGTGCGCCACACTTAAATCTCGAACGCATTCGCGAAAAATACCGTAAAGCGTAGAATATTGGCGAGGACCGACTTGAATGCTATTTCCCAATAAGTTAATCAACCAAGGACGTTCGTGAAAATATTCGACAAAATTCCTGGCTAATAAATCGAACCCCGGCACCCTGCGGAGGGCGGTTTCCGCTTGATAGTCGAGAGGGTGTTTAAAGGCTTCGCTGGATATTCCGGGATAAGTCGGCATGGAAATTTTCCCTGTATGTTGGCTGTTATCTCTAATCTAATTCAATAATCTCCAAAAAATTTCTCTCCCTACCGATAACATCAGGAAGGAGAGAAGCCAATTTTTACTTCTTGCGATAGGTAGGCAAGAAGCCAAATTTTTACTTCTTGCGACGGGCAGCTGCAACAAGTCCGCTAATTAATGTTAATCCTAAAACCGTACCAGGTTCGGGAACGCCAACGGAAACATCTTCTGCTTGGGTTCCGAGAATTTTCCAGTCGGGTCCATTATATCCATCAGGACCGCCTTCGCTGAAGAAACGGAAGCTATTGATGGATGCGTCTGTAAGACCCAAATCAGCTAAAGTTAAACCAACAGAATTAACTTTTTGCGCGCCACCAATTTCGAGAGTATCGATGCTATACCCAGCGTAATGCGCGGTTTTATCGAGCGTTCTAAAATCAACGACGACTTTATCTCCAATGAGTGCGCCATTCTCGTCTAAGGCTTGAACGGCTAAGGCGCTATTCTGTCCGCGTTCCCAAATCAAGAGGTTATCGATCGCCTTGTCAAAGAAAAGATCAATTTCGAAACTGCCGCTATCTTCGGTATCAACAATATTATTAAGGTTGAGATTGCTGAGGTTTGTTACTAAATCTGCGGCTGTTGCATTTTCTACCTTTACGCCAGTGGTAGTATTATCTCCTCTATCCGCGCTGGCTGCACCGCTATTGCCGCCAGTATAGGCATCGTTAGCAACGATGTTCGCACTGGTAATCATAGAAAAGCTATCCACGATTGAGCCATCTTCTAGCTGAATGGATTGTAACCAAATATCGCCTTTGGAAGCGTCTCCAGTAAAGTTGCTTGTGAAGGTAAAAGCATCTGCGGGTGCTGCAAGCATGGCTAAGGATGCACTGGCAATGATTCCTGTCGTTAATAAATTTTTCATTTGTCTGTACCTGTAGGATTTAGATTTATTTGTCTATATCATTAGATTAATATGGTCAGATTTTTTCTGCAAGAGGGGGAAGCTAAAATTGATGGAATCTTTATAAAGAAAAGGTCAATTCGGTTGTTTTGTAAAGCCCAAGTAAAGTATTTCTTTTTTTGTGAAAAAAATAAATCAAAAACTGCTAAAACTTATGCACATTCGTTGATATTGACTTAATCTCCCGTCCCGACGATCGCCAAAGCTGCCCAGTTTTTCGGGTTGGGAAATTGCGCTTGAGTCGCCAGCATCCCTTGTCGCAAGGCTTCTGCTTTACTCATTCCCCCTTGCCAACTGCAACGAGTCAAATCTTTGTTATCGAAATCAACCGTTTGAACGAATACACATTTAATGATGCGATCGCACTTGTCTAGATAGTGCGAGGCGATCGTAAGCAAGGTCTGAATCAACTGTTTTGCTTTTTCCAATTCCCGATCTTGGTAAAATAAAATAGTTTTCATGGGTTCTGAATAGAGAAAAATAAATTGCAATTTCTGAACAATAAACTATCGCTTTTCTAAGACCCACGCTACAACACAGAGGGCGATTCCTGCTGCAATAAGTAAATATAAACCGATCCCAGCTTCTATGGAAGAAGATATCATTGCCCCAAAAGGATTATCATCACCTATATCAGACGCGATGCTATTCAAAGCGAAAATTTTCCAGAGTCCAGTAAATGCAGCGAGTCCTGCTGGAATGGTTGCCCCTAAACGAAGATTTCCAACTAAAGGAGTTAAGCGATCGCCCCGTAAGCTCAAGACAATAGCGGGTATAAATAACATTAGGGTGATCCATCCATCTCCTTTTGCACCAGAAACACTGCCTATAACAGGAGCATGAAGCCAAGGGAGAAAGGTAGACAAACATCCAAGGATAGCTATTCCTAAAATCGCTAGTTTTTGTTTATGGAAGGCTTCTAGCAGTTGGGTCAGCCAATAGTTAACTTTACTGACTTCAATGGGAGCATTTTTACTGTTTTGTAAATGCTTATTTTTTTGTTGTGAGGTAGAGTGATCATAGTTTTGATGATAAGAATTGTTAAATTTATTAACTTCATGATTTTGCTCGGTTTGAGCTTGTGATTTTGCGGATGTGAAATCAATTGTTTGTTGCCAGATTGTGGTGGGCTGGCCTTTCTTTTTAGCATGAAGCTGTACAGTTTGTAGTTTTGGAATATTAATTTTTGTGAGTCCTTGGCGCACAAAATTCGTCATCTGTTCTTGTGCCGGGACTTCTTCCCCTTCTAGCATGAGTTTCAAGTCTCCCTCTTTCAAGGAATATTTGACCACCTGAATCCCTTTCGGTTTGAGAGAGTGATTGATAAGGGTGACGATGGCTTTAGCATTGCCTTGTTTGGCGAGTTGGATGATTTGCGGTTGTGTCATAGCTAGAATTTACAATTAATTTGTACCAAACCCTTTATCTGTATTTTGAGATTTTCCTCTCGCTCGTTTTGCTCTTGTTTTTGGAGTTGTTGAATTGGGTTGTTTCTCCTTACCGTTATTTTTTGGATTGGAGTCATTTTTTGGATGGTCTTGATTGTCTTGTGTCGCTAATAGCGGTGTATATTTTATCTTTTCTAAATCTTGGTCATAAAACTTATGATAATCACTATCACTAACACTAATTTGTGAAAGAGGATCAGTGGTTATTTCATAATCTCGACGTAGGGAATCAATTGTCTTACGAGTTTCACTACTTTCTTCACTATCATCCAAAACAGCTTCGATTTTCTTGAAAAGTTCTTCTGCATCAACTTTCCTTGCTGATTGTTTGTGATCTAGTTTAAATGCTTTAATAAAGCGACCTACTTTTTCTCCAATTTTTTCTTGATTGAAATGGAGTTCAGCGTCACGTTTAGCATTATTTATCTTGATGAACACTTTTTTAAAATTATCTGTTATTTCTTTTACTGCATCATCAGATTCAGATAATGAATTTTCCTGTAACACATCAATGAGACTTTTAACAAAACCTAGTCTGTCTAAGATGATTTCTTGTTTTTCGAGAAAGTTGTATAAGTTCTCAAAGAGAGGCAATTTTGGATCTAAACTATTTTCAATTGTTGACTCTTGTGTTGACTCTTGAAACAGATCGTGATCTGAGAAAATTCTAACGTATTTTTGAATTGCTTTGATGGCTATTGAGGGAGGTATTAAATCTTCTAATTCAGTGATTTGGCTCTCTGTAGCTTTATTAGCTATTCCTTTCTCCAAGTGGCATATAAAGTTATCTTTTATACATTTTCCTTTCCGTAAAGCTGTTTTTGTCTCTGTGCTTGACTGACGAATAACTGTAGAAACTTTTTGACTTAACTCATCATTATTTAGAAGAACTACCATTGCAGGCTTTTCTGTATCGATTTGAAATCGATCAATTAGATAAGGAATTTGTGAAACATCTCCAGCAGGAACAATTGTGATATGGTTTAAGTCTAAAGTTTCTGAATCGCTTACTTGAAATTGATTCAAATAATTAGCTAGACCAGCAAGTAAAACTTTATCGGAAAAACGTGAAACAATCAGATTACAATTGCCAATAAAAGCGGTTTCACCAACTAATGAACCAATAGATGATCTTAATGGTTCATAGTGGTTTCGACCCATATCATTAACCAGTCTTGTTCCTTCTTCTTCTACACCTTTTTGTAAAACACGAATTCGTTCTGGATGATTTTTATCGATTAAAAATGGAGAATGTGTTACAAAAATAACCTGAATAGGTAATTTACCATTTTGATTGTCTGAAAATGCTTTAAAAATTTTCATTAAATCCTGTTGCGCTTGACTGGATAAAAACGCATCTGGTTCATCCATCAATAAAATCTCTTGCTGGTTTGCAGGGGGGTTCGCAGATGGTTCATGAGATTTATATTGAATGTAATAGCTTAAAAAATACTTTAAGCCTTGACTTCTTTCTGAAAATGAATAAGTTGTTCCTGTTTTGTCTTTGATAGCAAATTTGAGATGATAATTATTAGCAGACACAACTAAATTAAATTCTTTATCCTGAACCCACCAGCTAGGAAAATTAAGTCTTTCTGATAAGTTTTTATTGATTCGGTCAATAATTGCTGCTACATATCCCTGTTTTTGAACATTATAAGGATTTTTTAATATCTCGTCCAAAGATTCTGAATCAATTTCTGCAACTTTACAAATCAATTTATAAGCTAAGTTATATTCATTTTGTTTTTGTTGAGTTGTTGTTTTATTCCGCAAAAGTTTTCGTAAATTATTACGAGTTTCTATTGGGGTTTTATATTTCGGAGATATATTGAAAAAATCTTTTGTGTAATTAGGTGTGGGACGAAAATCCCCCGAATCATCAGTATAGCCTTGTCCTGTTGTATGTGTTTGATTACAAGGAATTTCGTCTTCTGTACTAATCTCTATTAATAACTCATGAATCTCTTTCCACTGTTCTAAGTCAAATACAAAAGCAGAATTTTGGGATGATGAGTTATTTCGATCTATATCAATGAGCTTTTGAATAGGAACACTATCTGGTAAAGCTACCTTTGATTGGATAGGTAAAATTTTCGGTAGAAATGATTGAATTGATGGGTTATCTTCAATAACAAAAGAGTTTAAATTTTCTGTGTCATAAATAGTAATGGTATCTTTTTGAGTTCTGAACATAAAAAAACTTTCACAATTGATTTCAGGTGATATACTTGCCAATTCTCGAAGTTTATCTTGTTCTTGTATTGATAAATTAGTCCATTCAAAACCGAAATCAGGAAATTTCAATTCCCCTGTAGTGACGGTAAAAAATTGAGAATAGCGGCAAAAATCTTCACGCTCAATTCTTTCATCTTTTTGGTCTTGATGTTTAATACCTTGACCTGTAATTCCCTTTGAAATTGCATCTAAAAGATGAGACTTTCCGGACTCATTTGCACCTACAACAGTTGTTATTTTCTCATCAATAGGAATTTCAATATAGGGATACCATAATGTTTTTTCCAAGTCAACCCATTCCCAAGGTTTCTCTTGTGAGGGTTCAAGACTAGATTTTTTTAAATAGTCATAATTGAAAGACTTATAGAAACGAACGAATAACTTTTTGAGTAACATAATGTATTCCTCCTGATTTTTGGTTGATAATCGATTGAAAAATTAATTATTAGGATAGAGGGAAAATATCTCTTTATTATAGACCTCTCAGACAAAATAGGTTAAATTTACGCCCACAAATTGTTACAAAACGAAACCTAATCCTCAGACCTTGCCCACTGCACCTCCTTGTAAACGTGATACCTCACCGCAAGAGACATAATGAGATTAGCTGCCCCTGCCCCCATAAAAGCCCAGGGACTATTCATTAAGCAGAGAAAATTGTTACAATCCCTTATTTTTCGTTAGTAATCATTTGTTCTACAACGACACATCGGGGTTACAGTCTTTT
>NZ_JACSWA010000597.1 GCF_016888125.1 Spirulina sp. CCY15215 | reverse complement strand
TGTTCAGAAACAATCTATTTCTCCTATCTCAGAAACAGTTATAACTCCAGATTCACCTCAAATCGAGTCTTCTGATGCTAAACAAGAAATCTCTTCTCGTTCTGGTGTAGCGCCAAACGAACCTGTTCAGAAACAATCTATTTCTCCTATCTCAGAAACAGTTATAACTCCAGATTCAACTCAAATTAATTCTTCTGATACCAAACAAGAAATCTCTTCTTTTGATACTAAACAAGAAACCCCTTCTCGTTCTGGTATAGCGCCAAACGAACCTGTTCAAAAACAATCTATTTCTCCTATTCCAGAAACAGTTATAACTCCAGATTCAACGCAAATTAATTCTTCTGATGCTAAACAAGAAATCTCTTCTCGTTCTG
>NZ_JACSWA010000596.1 GCF_016888125.1 Spirulina sp. CCY15215 | reverse complement strand
CTCTAGTCGGATGCTTCGCGATTTCCTTTGTTGGTCTCGCTAACCCTACCCAAATCAAAGATTATGGGTAGGGACTGCACTCGACATTTTGTTCAATATTAACTCAATTTGCTAGTTATTGATTCGATCCCCCCAGCCTGACTTGATAAGGGGGGAGAATGCAAAAGTCCCCCTTTTTAATGGAATTCATCGAAAAATTGGGTAGAAACCCCGTCCTTAGAGGTTTCTGACCCACTAGAAGGAAGCTACGACAATCCTTCGATCGCATTATCCATTGCCCCAGAGTAACTCGAATCCGTCGGGATGCGATCGCAGAAACTTAAGAAACTCCTCTGTTTGCTCTAATTCATCGGGAAATATCACCAACAATTCAAAAAACATCTTGTGGATAAATGTTTCTTCTGAATTTTTGCGACGAAGTTTTCTCGTTACTGGGTACATTCGATGCCACAAACGGCCAATTTGGGCTCCTTGTTTTGAAACCTTTCCTGTAAGCGATGACTGGTAAATTGTTTTACTGTCAATGTTTTTATAGTCTCCGTGAAACCAGCGAATCGCCGTAGAATCATCCCGATTATCTGCCTTCCGTCCCCACACTAGCACATTGTCTGGATGCCAAGCCTCTCGCCAATTTACAACCCACTGCTGAGATGGCGACGGACTAGAATCCGGCGATCGCATCCATCCGGAAAAAGTCTCGCGGGTATCATTGATAAACTGTCCTATTTCTTCCAGTTTCTTGATTTTATTCTCCTTTCTCGGTTTCAACCAATCCCAATGACAGCCAATTAAGGGTTTTGCTTCATTGCGATCGTAATATTCTGGGAAAAAGAGACGATGATCGCTTCTGCGCCAAGATTTGCCAAAGCCGAGGCGATCGCCTTATCCCAAATTTGCCAAATTTCCCCCCAGTCTTCCTCGCTGAGAGGTTTGGGACTGGAAATGCAGAACTTAAATTCGGGTTTGTAGAGGGAAATCAGGGCAAAAGCACTTTCTCCCTTCGGTTTTTTGCCAGTATCGAGGGTTTTTACTTGCCATTTCTGTTGCGGGTGAACCAGATCGATGAGATTTTCCTGCCAGTCGTTATTGACGGGATAGCCCCCATGAAAGCGCAGGGGAGTGCTTCCGGGTCGATGACTTCCCTCGCTAGATCTCCCGCAATATTTGGCAATTTGCTGGGGGGTACAGGCGCGACGAAATGCCCCTTTCATGCTGCTACCGGGATAGAAGGGCAGTCCATTGGCACCGATCGCCGGGCGAATGATGCCATCATCTTGGCCGCCGTTGGTAACGAAGCGCCAGTTAAATTTATAGTCATTGGTTCTTTGCTGAGGATTTTTTCGCCATTGGTAAGGACGTTTGGGGAGGGGATCGATCCACTCGGACACCCAGCGTTCAATTTGCTTGTTATTGTTAATGTAGTGGAGTTGACAGCGCCCGCGAATTTGGGCGCGAAACATGAGGGGAACTTGTTCACTCAGTTGATTGATTGTCACTTTTTCACCATCTAGCATTTTCTCGATTATTAGTGAATCATTATAGGACAAAATCATGAAACTATCCACGGCGTTTATTTCTGTATCAGACTATCTTGAAGGCGAAAAAGTAAGCCCCATTCGCCATGAATATCTTGGCGGTCAAATATTTGCGATGTCTGGAGGTAGCGAAGAACATAATCGCATTGCTGGGAATATCTATACTCGTTTATTAATTCATTTACGCGGGAGTGGGTGTAAAACTTTTATGTCAGATATGAAAGTCAATATGCCTATTGCTCAAAATACAGCAGAACTTTTTTATTATCCTGATGTCATGGTGACTTGCGATCGCCAAGATACGGAAAAATATTATAAAACTCGTCCCTGTTTAATTATTGAAGTGCTTTCCCCTTCCACTCAAAGTTTAGATCGGCGAGAAAAACGATTAAATTATCAAACTTTGCCCAGTTTACAAGAATACATCCTCGTTTCTCAAACGGAAATGAAGGTAGAAGTTTATCGACGGAATGCAGCAGGAATTTGGTCTCTCGAAATCTTAGAAGCAGACGATATTTTAGCGTTAAATTCAGTAGATTTAACCTTGACAATGGCAGAGATTTATGATGAGGTTTTGACGGGATAAAATGCAATGCTTAGATTTAGATGAGCGATCGCATCTCCTCAAATTTTTCTCAACGGGAAACGCGATCGCTTTTCCGTGCAAATTATGTTCTGCCAATTTCTACAATTGTTTCACCTTGTTCCAGTAAAACTAATGCTTGTGGAAATGCGCGACTAAAAATACGTTTTAAATCTCGATTGTTGATATTACCACAAGTTAACCAAAGAATTTGAGGTGGAATCCCCTGACGGATCGCTAAATCGACAAAATCTCGATCTTTTGTAATAATAACCGTGCCTAAACCGTTAATTTGTGCTGCGTTGAAAATCTCAATATCTTGTGCGTCACGTAATTCCAGATCGCGCAAGGCTAAGGCATTAACATCAAATGTATCAGTCAACCATTGCGCTAAACTGGGAGGAAGTTGAGCATTTAACCAAAAAATCATACGGCTATTTTGGGAAAATCAATTTGCAGGGCGGCAAATAATAAACACGCCTGAATATCTTCAGGTTCGAGATCGGGAAAGTCTTCTAAAATTTCGCTAGCAGGGATATTATCTGCTAATGTTTCAAGAATATCACTAACGCGAATTCGCATCCCACGTATGCAGGGACGACCGCCACATTTTCCCGGTGTCTGAGTAATTCGAGCTAATAGGTTAGTGCGGTTTATCATCTGACCATCATTATTCGATCGCATTTCTTCCTCATTATAACGCGATCGCATCTCCTCAAATTTTTCTCAACCATCAGCGCGATCGCATTCTTCCCTAATCCGTTTTAATAGATTTCTCCTTTTGGACTACATAAAAACGTCCAATCTGTCCAGCCCCACATTAAATTATGTAAACCGTCGGCGGCGGTTTCGGTGGTGGACTCCCAATCGTCAAACAGCATGATACGATAGTAATAGTAATTCAGTGAATTGTATGCAGTTAGAAGATTATTTTACAATTTTAACACCTAACGATATTCGCATTCGGAATTCGCGGATTGGTATTGAAACTATTTTGTATGAGTATATTTATTGCAGTCGATCGCCAGAAGCGATCGCCAAAACCTATTCAACTTTGACCCTTGAACAAGTTTATGCCACGATTTTATATTATCTTCACGATCGGAAAAAAATAGGTCGCTATATGTCAGATTGGCTTGAATATTGTTTGCGATCGGAACGAGAACAAGATGAAAACCCCCCCGATTTTATTCTTAAACTTCGCCAATTAAGAAATATGAAAAAAGCCAGACAAAATCCAATAAATGAGAATTCAGGGCGATCGCGCTGATTATCAAAATCGCATTATTTATATTCCTCTATAAGATTAACCCTTTTTTCGGGAAATGCGATCGCTTTTCTTTCATCCCCGTTCGATTTACCGTAGGGGCGCAACGCTTGCGCCCAAACTTGCGATAAAACCATCATTTTTTCAAAACAATTGATTGATGATATCGATAAAGGGCGTATGCAATTGATTGACGATATCGATAAAGGGCGTATGCAATTGATTGACGATATCGATAAAGGGCGTATGCAATTGATTGATGATATCGATAAAGGGCGTATGCAATTGATTGATGATATCGATAAAGGGTGTATGCAATTGATTGATGATATCGATAAAGGGCGTATGCAATTGATTGATGATATCGATAAAGGGCGTATGCAATTGATTGATGATATCGATAAAGGGCGTATGCAATTGATTGACGATATCGATAAAGGGCGTATGCAATACGCCCCTACCAAACCTACTTCATTATTTTCAACTAATCCGATTTAAACCCATCGGTAGAGTTTTTCTTACTATGGCACTCGTATCCGATTGGTTCAATGACAGGTTTTCAACTAATCCGATTTAAACCCATCGGTAGGGAGCGCCCTCACAGACACCTTGCCCAGACCAGCTTTCAGACCCCCCAACCTCCATAGGTCTGAAAACGACCCAAAAAAGGGATGAGAAAGTGTCTTTTTGCTCCTTTGGCAATCTTTGAAACCCTTGCGGGACAAGCGACCTTCAGAGGTCAACGAAAGAATGACGAGGATTAGGTCTTTTGAGTTCAGTCATCATTAATCTCCTTAAGTTCTAAGTAGGTTGAGTCAAGATCGGTGTTTTTTGCAATGGGGTGCATCTCAAAGTTACAAATTGACAACATCTCCTCTCATAATTTAGGAAGCTAGGGATTTAGGAAGCTAGGGATTTAGGGATTTAGGAAGCTAGGAAGTTAGGGATTTAGGAAGTTAGGGATTTAGGAAGTTAGGAAGTTCGGAATCAGTCGTTTTCTCCTCATCAGAATCCTCTGGCTTTGGCTTATCTTCCGTTTTTTCCTCATCAGAATCCTCCGATTTTGGCTTATTTTTCCCTTGAGAATCCCGTCCATACCAACCTTCATAATCTTCCTTCATCTGGCGCGAATCTGCCCGAAAACGACCTCTGAGGGAACTTCCAGGAATAATCCCCGTGCGGGTAAATTGGTCGCGGAAAATCAAGTTTAAATTGCCCATTTCTTCTCCCGCCGAAGCACCTACATGGAGAGGTGCTAAAGTTTCAATAATGCCGTAACCTTTTTTGTACATGATTTTGGGTGATGGGTAATGGGTGATGGGTAATGGGTAATAGGTAATGGGTGATGCTAACTGGTAACTGAAAGTGGCAGTGATAAGCCACTACCCCAGCGTTTAAAAGTCGTTCCTTCCTTGGGAAACCACTCATCCGGCCAGTTTTGCCAAGAGAGATTTAAAGGTTTCTCCAGCACGTAAACGCTACCTGGAGGCACAGCATAGCGACCCCGAGAAAGGCGTGCAGAGGGGTTATTATCGCCTACAGCACGACTGCCTCGACGGTGACGAAGGGGAGTAGGTCGTTCCGTTAAAAGCGCCTCTACTGCGCCATTTCCCCACAATAATTCTCCCTGCTTGTTTTGTCGCGGTGCGCGATAAGAATAGTCATTCGATCCCCAAATTCCGGGAGTAATGAGGGCAAAACTGTTCTCAATAGGTGCATCCAGTAACCCGCGCACTGTTTCGCCAATTTCTTCGCAACGCAACTCAACTAAATGTCCCTCTCCTCCAAAGCGATAGCACCCATCCTTGATTTTTGCATTGCAGAGATACACTAAACAAGCATGAGAATCTAACTGCACTGCATTTTCTAGGAATAAACTGCCGCGATCGCTGTCTTGGTCTACGATTCTTTCTCCTTCTTTTAAACGAGGATGTAAATGGGGAATAAATTTCCAAGGAGGGATTGTTTCTACGGGAGGCATTTTTCCCGCATTCAAATCTGGCCAAGAATCAATAGCCAACCAACTCCCCTTAGTAAATTTCCCAACAGGAGGATTTTCGTCTTTTTTCTCATCGGGGAGTTGGTCTTCATCTACTAACCATCGTTTAGGATGAGTTTCTTTCTCACTGGCTGTTTTTTCAGGCGATCGCCATTTTAATTGATATTTAATTTTTCCATCTTCTACTAAACAATTAAACGGAGTAGGAACATAGAAATTTTGAGGATTTTTGTCCCACCCCCAAAACGGTCCCGCCAATTGTAAATCCCGAAATTCCTCCGACCAATCATCGAGTTTTTCCGATTTAGGAGGAGGAAGAGATGCGGCACAAATTCCCGATAATGCCGTCGCAGCCGGCGGGAATTTCTGACCCGATCGCCCCACTAAGTTCTCAGGAGAAAGAAAGGGTCCCGCACTGCCATATAATAATCCTAAAGGTTCAATAATGACGAGATATTGAAAAGCAGGACGAGATAATGTTGCTCCGTTTTTGTTTTGAGTTTCAGTTACTTGCATAGATGAAAACCTACCTTTGCTAAATTAATTACCCAGTTATTGAGAGCCGAATAAACTTCCGGATTGGATTTAAAGTTTTCTCGCTGACCCAAAATTCCGGCTCTATCTTTGGTTTGCCACCATGTTTTTTGATCTACATTCCACCAATTGTTCGGATCGAGAACATTTTGACATTTGGGAAAATATAAATCAAAGATACTTTTGGCGATCGAAAAACTCCGATCGCTAAAAGCATGACGAGATTCTAAAGCAGCAATATCGCTGTAAATATGCCCCCAATTTTGTTTATTATCGCGATCGCGGTACCCCGTCAAAATCTGCTCTAAAAAGCGCCAAGGACAGACCCATTCCAAATGATTGCCACCATTAAAAAGAATTCGCAAAGCAATGCGATCGCGCCCCCCATTTTTCGCGGCTTTCTCTGCTATAAATCCCGAAGTTTGCGGGATTTTTCGATAAATCCTTGCACGGGAGAAAAAGTGATAGCAGTATAAATAGGGTCAGTCATAGATTAAAGTGGCGATCGCTTTTCTGATTTGCAGACAGACTTATATAATAGTGAAGTTGTTGTTGCCGCTCCCAGTAAAATTAGATTGATTTTAGGTTTCTGTGCAGCGTTTGAGAACTTCCTTGCGTTCCCTTAGTGTCGGAATCAAGTTCAGCACTTAAAAGCACGTCACTACATCGGCGGGTTGCAAATCCTCGAGGCGATCGCGGACCCTACATTATTAGCGTGGTCTTAAATCTATCCCTGAGAATCTCTACAAAAATCTGAGTCTAAGGTATTCTAAGATCGGAGAATCGACTTTTCTAAAGCTGGATTGTTAAAATCCCGCCGTCCAACTATCACGATCGCGATCGCTCAATGAACTCAGGAATCGACCTACAAGGCAGTTTTATTCAAACCCTCACGGACTTGGGACTGTCCTCAGAAGCAGCCAAAGCCCTTTGGATCCCCATTCCCATGACATTAGTTCTCATCGCTTCTGTCGTTGGGGTCCTAGTCACAGTGTGGTTAGAGCGGAAAATCTCCGCCGCCGCCCAACAGCGCATCGGTCCAGAATATGCAGGACCCCTCGGAGTCCTACAGCCCGTCGCCGATGGCTTGAAACTCGTGTTTAAAGAAGATGTCATTCCCGCCCAAGCCGATCCTTGGTTATTTACCCTCGGTCCGGTTTTGGTGGTTATTCCCGTGATTTTGTCTTATCTCATCATTCCCTTTGGACAAAATCTCCTAATTACAGATCTCGATATTGGCATTTTTCTCTGGATTTCTATCTCCAGCATCGCCCCCATCGGCCTCCTCATGGCTGGTTACTCCTCTAACAATAAGTATTCTCTTTTGGGAGGTTTACGGGCGGCGGCTCAATCAATTAGTTACGAAATTCCCCTCGCCTTATCCGTATTAGCTGTGGTCATGATGTCCAACAGTCTCAGCACTATTGATATTGTCCAACAGCAGTCCGGTTATGGCATCCTCGGTTGGAATATTTGGCGACAACCCATCGGCTTTGTGATCTTCTGGATCGCCGCCCTCGCTGAATGCGAACGCCTTCCCTTCGATTTACCCGAAGCCGAAGAAGAATTAGTCGCGGGATATCAAACAGAATACGCGGGAATGCGCTTTGGACTCTTTTATGTGGGTTCTTATATCAACCTCGTGCTTTCTGCCTTAGTTGTTGCTATTCTCTACCTCGGGGGTTGGGAATTTCCCATTCCTCTCGATCGCGTAGCAGGATGGCTGGGAATCGGGGAAACAACCCCTTGGTTACAGGTCTTAACGGCTTCTCTAGGCATTATCATGACGATACTGAAAGCCTATTTTCTCGTCTTTATCGCCATCCTTGTCCGTTGGACTGTGCCTCGGGTTCGCATTGACCAACTCCTCAATTTAGGATGGAAATTTTTGCTACCCATTTCTTTAGCAAATCTTCTCCTCACGGCGGCTTTCAAATTAGCCCTTCCTTTTGCTTTTGGCGGCTAATATTCAGTGAGCAGTCATTAGTTATCAGCGCTCAGTCACCAATTATTCCATGTTTAAATTTCTCAAACAAGTTAGCGACTATGCCACGGATGCCGTGCAAGCTGCAAAATATATCGGTCAAGGTCTATCGGTGACTTTCGACCATATGCAGCGCCGTCCGATTACCGTGCAGTATCCCTACGAAAAGCTCATTCCCTCGGAACGCTATCGGGGTAGAATCCATTTTGAGTTTGATAAGTGTATTTCCTGCGAAGTCTGTGTTCGCGTTTGTCCGATCAATCTTCCTGTTGTGGATTGGGAATTTGACAAAGTAGCAAAGAAGAAAAAACTCAATCACTACAGTATTGATTTTGGGGTTTGTATTTTCTGTGCGAATTGCATTGAATATTGTCCCACCAATTGCCTCTCTGCGACGGAAGAATACGAACTCGCAACTTTCGATCGCCACGAACTCAATTACGATAATGTGGCTCTAGGACGCTTACCCTATAAGGTGACGCAAGACCCAATGGTAACGCCCTTGCGAGAATTCGCTTATTTACCCAAAGGGGTTATGGAGCCTCACGATCTACCTAAAGGTTCTCAAAGAGCAGGTCAGCATCCTGAAGATATTAAAGAGTAGCGATCGCCCATTACCGATTATCCATTATTTACAACAAGGAGAAAAAGTGACTTTAGCAGAAGGAGTTCAAGACATAGCCTTTATCGTTTTAGCAGCCTTAATGATTATGGCTGCTTTGGGGGTTGTCTTGTTCGAGAAAATTGTTTACTCGGCATTTTTGTTGGCTTTGGTTTTTATCAGTATTTCTGGGCTATATGTTTTGCTCAATGCTGATTTTGTCGCAGCAGCCCAGATTTTGATTTATGTGGGGGCGGTGAATGTTTTAATTTTGTTCGCTATTATGCTGGTGAACAAGCGGGAAATTTATACTCCTCTTAAAAATCGCTGGCTGCGCCAAGGGGCAACGGCAGTGGTTTGTGGGGGTTTATTCCTGTTATTGGGAACAATGGTTGTAGCGACTCCCTGGGCGATAGATGAAACTGTTGTTACGGGTAGTACCGTGATTGCGATCGGCAAGCATTTTTTCAGCGATTTTTTGTTGCCCTTTGAGTTAGCTTCGGTATTACTTTTAATGGCAATGGTAGGGGCAATTATTCTAGCACGTCGGGATTTTATTCCCACAGTTTCTAAGACTTCCAAGCAACCTCAAGGGGATCTAAAATTACCCGAACGTCCTCGAGAGGTAGCGGCGATCGCAGGCAATTCTCCCAAAAATTAAGCAATCAAAACTCAAAACTAAGCGTTTATGCACTTACAACTTCAGTATTTCCTCATTCTGGCTGCTGCATTATTTTGTATCGGCATTTATGGTTTAGTCACCAGTCGTAATGCCGTGCGAGTTCTCATGTCCGTGGAATTGCTTCTCAATGCTGTCAATCTCAATTTGATGGGCTTTTCCAACTTTTTGGACCCAGAAAACATAAGAGGGCAAGTTTTTGCGATCTTTGTGATTACAGTTGCAGCCGCAGAAGCAGCAGTGGGTTTGGCTATTATTCTTGCCATTTATCGCAATCGGGATACGGTGGATATGGAACAGTTTAATCTGTTGAAATGGTAACAATTTAAAATCCCTGCTCTCAAGAAGCGGGGATTTCTTTTTGAAAGAGTTTATACAGTTTATATTAAGTCTACGTTAATACCCAAGGGTGATAGTGGTGGGGACATCTTGCCCGCTTATTGTACCCATTAACCGGATTTGATATTAAAATGCGATCGCAACCTGTCAATCCTACAATGCTCGAAACCCTGCAAACTCAACTCTATCAACTCTCACAATTTGCCGATGCGATCGTTGCGGCACAACTCGATCGCCTGAGTATCACCAGTATCGCGATCGTTTTGATAGCGGGTTTATTAACCAGTTTAACCCCCTGTATGCTCTCGATGCTGCCCATTACCATCGCCTATATTGGGGGATATGAAAACGGCTCCCCCAATCGCGATCGCTGGCAAGGTATGATTCAATCAACATGGTTTGCTTTGGGTTTAGCCAGCACTTTAGCCGGGTTAGGTATTGCAGCAGCAACCTTGGGCAAAGTTTACGGACAAATCGGCATTGGGTTGCCAATTTTGGTGAGTTTAGTCGCTATTTTAATGGGATTAAATCTCTTAGAAATTATCCCTCTGAATTTTCCTTCTTTAGGAGGAAATGATTGGATTTCACCTAACCTGCCTAAAAGTATTCGCTCTTATTTATTGGGGTTAACCTTTGGTTTAGTTGCTTCTCCTTGCAGCACTCCTGTTTTAGCAACGTTGTTATCTTGGGTAATCAAAACACAGGATATTGTTATGGGAGGAGTTTTGCTCTTGTGTTATGCGATCGGTTATGTTGCTCCTCTAATTATAGCCGGAACCTTTACCGCTTCCCTCAAAAAACTGTTAGAATTGCGTCGCTGGTCGAGTTGGATTAATCCCATTAGCGGCATTTTATTGATTGGTTTTGGTACATTTTCTCTCCTCTCTCGCATTCCTATTCTAATTCCATGAACATAGAAGAAACATCTCCAGAACAAACAGTTTTAAGCAATTTTAAGCGTGGGTTTCGTCGCAGCATCAAGATTCTCGCCGATTTGCGTTTAGCGATTATATTATTATTGGCGATCGCACTCTTTAGTATTTCTGGAACTGTGATCGAACAGGGGCAAAGTCTTGCTTTTTATCAAACCAATTATCCTGAAAATCCTGCTTTATTTGGCTTTTTAACCTGGAAAGTTCTCTTGATTTTAGGATTAGACCATGTTTATCGAACTTGGTGGTTTTTATCCCTTTTAGTCGTATTTGGCAGCAGTTTAACCGCTTGTAGTTTTACCCGACAAATTCCTACTCTAAAATCGGCTCGACGCTGGAGTTATTATACAAAATCAAAACAATTTAATAAACTCGTATTAAGTGCAGAATTAGATTCGGGTTCTCTCAATTCTCTTGAACCTTTATTAGGGAAGAAAAATTATAAAATCTTCCGTGAAGGAGATAGTTTATATGCTCGTAAAGGAATCATTGGGCGCATCGGTCCTATCATTGTTCACATTGGTATGCTCGTGATTTTAGCGGGTTCAATTTGGGGATCGATGACGGGATTTTTTGCTCAAGAAATTGCCCCTAGTGGTTCAATATTTCAGATTCGGAATATTATCGATGCGGGACCTTTCGCAGCCAGTCAAATTCCTCAGAATTGGGTGGTTAAAGTTAATGATTTTTGGATTGATTATACGCCAGATGGCAATATAGATCAGTTTTATTCCGATCTTTCTGTCCTCGATCGCCAAGGGGAAGAAGTAGATCGTAAAACAATTTATGTGAATCAACCTTTACGCTACCAAGGTGTCACCCTCTATCAAACCAATTGGGGTATTGATGCGGTGAAAGTACAGTTAAATAATAGCCCTATTTTTCGCCTGCCAATGGCACAATTAGATACAGGAGGACAAGGCCGTTTTTGGGGGACTTGGGTGCCGACAAAACCCGATTTAAGCGATGGAGTTTCTTTGGTTGCAAGAGATTTGCAGGGGACGCTTTTTGCTTACGATCGCACTGGTAATTTAATTGGTGCAGTGCGAGAAGGTGGGGGAATTGATTTGTTGAATGGTGTAACTCTAAAAGTGTTAGAGTTAATAGGTTCAACGGGATTACAAATTAAAGCTGATCCGGGCATTCCTATTGTTTATAGTGGGTTTGCTTTATTAATGATAGGTGTAGTGATGAGCTATTTTTCCCACTCGCAAATCTGGGCTTTGCAGGAAGGCGATCGCTTTTATTTAGGTGGAAAAACCAATCGTGCTAAGGTGACATTTGAGCGCGAAATTATAGCAATTTTAGAACAGATTCAAAGTTCTGCAAAACTTAATTCTTCTAATTAAAATCATGATCTCAACTCAGCCCCAACTGACACAATTTTATACTTGGAAAAACTATCGTTGTGCTTACGAAATTAGACAACCCGATCGCACCCCTGGCGATCGGCAAATTCCCTTATTATTAATTCATCCCATTGGAGTTGGTTTATCTCGTCAATTTTGGCAGCGTTTTTGCCTGACTTGGTATCGCGAAGGAAATCAGAATTCTCTCTACAATCCCGATTTATTGGGCTGCGGAGAAAGTGAAATGCCTGGAGTTGCTTGCTATCCGGAAGATTGGGCAAATCAGATGCAATATTTTATTGAAAATATTGTCCGACAACCTGTTATTATTGTTGTACAAGGCGCATTATTTCCCGTCGCTATTTACTGTACGCAAAAATGTCCTGAATTGATTAAAGGTTTGGTTTTAGCAGGACCCCCAGCCTGGACATTAATGAAAACTCCTGCATCACTTCAACAGCAAAAAATCATCTGGAATCTATTAGCATCTCCTCTAGGTTGGGGCTTTTTTCGTTATGCCCGTCGTCGTCAATTTTTGCAGTCCTTTTCAGTCCGTCAGCTATTCGATCGCACTGAAGATGTAGATGAAGAATGGTTAGAAACTCTAAAAATTGGCGCAGATAAAATGGCGAGTCGTCATGCAGTCTTTTCCTTTTTAGCAGGATTTTGGCGAGAGGATTTTCAAGAGGCGATCGCGGCAATTTCTCAACCCACTTTAGCTATTTTTGGCAATAAGGCTTCCAGTATCAGTCGTCCAGGCAAAACCGAAACCCCCGATCGCCGTCTCGAATCTTATTTAGAGCATTTCCCTAACATTCAAGGCTGTAAAATTGCCGGTCGTAATGTGCTTCCTTACGAGTCTCCCCAAGAATTTGTGCGGGTTGTTTCTGAGTTTGTGAAAACCCTCTAATCTAGGATTAGATCAAATCCGGTTAATGGGTATAACAATCGGGCAAGATGCCCGCACTACTGTAATGATTGAATATTATCGTAGTGGGAGCGTCTCGCTCCCTAGGGTTTTTTATTACGATTATTATTACTACTGTAATGATTGAATATTATCGTAGTGGGAGCGTCTCGCTCCCTAGGTTTTTTATTACGATTATTATTACTACTGTAATGATTGAATATTATCGTAGTGGGAGCGTCTCGCTCCCTAGGGTTTTTTATTACGGTTATTATTACTACTGTAATGATTG
>NZ_JACSWA010000595.1 GCF_016888125.1 Spirulina sp. CCY15215 | reverse complement strand
CCCCGGTGAATCGAATTCACCTAGGGAACGCGCTCGTCATCTCACCGTTAACCCTTTGGGTCTAACGGGAGTCCTCTTTTTGCATTTTTGGATAGGAAAATCTCAAATAAATCTCAAATAAGTCTCAAATTATGTTATTTCAAAATCCAAAATGGGAAGCAACCCTTGCTTTCTGTACTGTTTTAGCATTTGTCTCACCTCTCAACGCCCAAACGCTTACAGAACTTGAATTTGGCGACGATTCTCCCATGTCTCAAATCAATCGCGTGGCTGACTTTCGCGATGTTTCTCCTCAAGACTGGGCTTATCAAGCTCTTCGGGATCTGGTTGCTCGTTATGATTGTTTGGCAGGATATCCTGATGGCCAATATAAGGGCGATCGCCCTCTCTCGCGCTATGAATTTGCGGCGGCATTAAATGCTTGCTGGCAACAAATTGAACGGTTAATTGCCCAAACCAGTTCTGAGTTTGTCTCGCGAGAAGATTTGGAGACAATCTTACAGCTTACAAGAGATTTTAACCAAGAAATTGCTGTGATGCGAGGACGCACTGATGGTTTAGAAGCCCGGGTACAGGAGTTGGAGGCAAATATGTTTTCCACGACGACAAAACTGACGGGAGAGGCTATTTTTGCCTTGAGTGATGTTTTGGGTGCCAACAATATTACTGATATTTTTCGCAGTAGTACCAATGGCGATACAGAAACGGTGTTTCAATACCGATCGCGCTTCAATTTCGATACCAGTTTTTACGGAGGCGATCGCCTGAGAACTCAGATTTCTGCGAGTAATGCAGTGCCTTTGTTCGCTTCGGGGGGAAATACGGGGGGGACAAATGCGGCCAGTTTACTCTCTTCTAATGATGGTCGCCTAGCTTTGGACACTTCTACGGTCAGCGAAAATACTAATTCTGTTTTTCTCGATCTGCTCAGTTATCGCTTTCCTGTGGGTAAAAATGGTATGGCGCATCTTTTTGCCACAGGAGGCTCCCATTTTGACTATGCGGAAACTCTAAACCCTTATTTAGATGACCAAGATGGAGGTCAGGGGGCTTTATCTCGTTTTGGACAGCGTAACCCTCTTTATGCGATCGGGGGAGAAGGGGGAGGAGTTGGCTTAAATTATCAGTTTGGGGAAGGTTTGCGGGTCGATGTGGGCTATTTAGCGAACAATGCGAATAAACCCGATGAAGGTGTATTTAATGGTAATTATTCTCTCATGGGGCAGGTTATTTTGGGTTCTCCCGATTCTTTCCAATTTGGGTTAACTTATCTGCATAATTATAGTCGAGCCAATACGTTTCGCTTTGGGGGGAGTGGGGTTGCTACGGGGTCATTTTCTGCCAATCTCATTCCTCTGGCTTTAAATGCTAATAGCGGACGAACAGATAGTGCTTTTGATACTCCTGTTGTCGGTAATTCTTACGGATTATCAGCATTTTATCAACTCGATGAGGGTTTTGCAATTTCGGCATGGGCTGGTTTAACTAAGGCCAAGTTTATTGAGTTTGGGGATGGAGAAATTTGGAACTATGCGATCGCGTTTGCTTTTCCCGATCTGGGGAAGGAAGGGAATTTGGGTGCCTTGATTTTGGGGTCTGAACCTACTCTTAAAGGGGTGCGATCGGGGGGGAATTCTGTGCCTTTACTCGATCGCGATAATGTCTGGCACGTTGAGGCACTCTACCGCTATCAAGTTAGCGATCGCATTGCTGTAACTCCTGGTATAATTTGGCTTCCTTCTCTCAATCAGAATAGTGGTAATGACGATGCTTTTATCTTCACTCTACAAACTCATTTTGAGATTTGATGAGATTTAATAGGGCTTCCGTCCAACAATATTTCCGGGAGGATTGTAATTACAAACCCAAACTTCGCGATCGCTATTTCGAGCCACAGCGCAGCCTACTTCTCGGGTGCTATTCCAAACAACTTGAGTATAGTGACCGCATATTTTGTTCGGTTTACAACTGTTATTATTATAGTTGTAATCTTTAACTTCATCTCCCCACATATTTACAACTCTTTCTGGGCTTAATTGTTGTCCCGATGCCGATGCCAAGTTTTCCCCATAAGGCGAATTTTGGCGGTGTTCAAATTTATCCTCGCGTAATAGTTTATTCGCCCATTCTTGAGCATAATTTGCTAAATCTGGCGACCATTGTAGGGGAGAAACCCCCACTTTCTGCCGCCATTGATTATGAGTGTTTAACATTTGTTCGATCCCGGTTTGACTGGCCAGATCGTAAACATTAGTTGCAATGCCGCGCTGTTGAGCTTCTTGTAATGTTAAAATGCGATCGCGCGTCACTCCCGTTTCTGTACTATTATTTTCAACATAAGAAACTTCATATTGTTCTCCTGTTGAACTATTCCACTGCCAACCTGTTAAAATTGCCTCATACCATTGTCCTTGTTTGCGAACATAAACGGGGCTACCATCAAGGGGAATTGTTGGACTTTGTGCCATAAGATTAGTTTCTCGATTATTCTCTAGAGTATTTTTGGGTTGAGTCGGAGATATTGTTTTATCGGTTTCTGATTGACTGTTGGAAATTGGCATTAAATCTGGAATAATCTTCCCAGACGGTTGAGAAGTTGCATAAATTCCCAGCAGACTTGCCACGACTAAGATAGATAAAGGAATTAAAACTTTTTGTAGTGCCATAATTCGGAATATCCTAAAAGAATCAAATACAAAGGGAGGGTTTGGAAACCAAATACAGACCAAATACAGAGGGAGGGTTTGGAAACCAAACCCCTACTATATTGCAACAAGCTGATTAGTATTATTCTACAACAAATAAATCTATTTTAACAATTCTACATTTAAGGAGCTTTAATGATTATTCAGATCAAATCGGAACAATTCCAGAGCCTTTTTCGTCACGCAGAGAAAACCTATCCAGAAGAATGTTGCGGCATTATCTTAGGGGAAATTGAAGGCGATCGCAAAGTTATTCTCGATTTGATTCCCACCCAAAATGCTTGGAATGAAGAAGACTCAAAATATTTACAAGAAATTGCGAATATAGCCGATCGCAGTGGTGAAAAAGCGAGAAATTTTTCCATTGCCCCAGAAGACTTATTAAAAGCACAAAAAGAAGCACGCGATCGCCATATTATCGTCTTAGGATTCTATCATTCTCACCCCGACGCAGCCGCAATTCCTTCCGAATTCGATCGCGCGATCGCTTGGTCTGATTATTCTTACTTAATTATTGCTGTTAGCCAAGGAAAAGCGAATGATGTACAAAGCTGGACTCTCGATCGACAGCAACAATTTCAATCTGAAATCATACAATAGATTTACTTTTACCAACTATCAACCATAAACTATCAACTATCATACCTATCAACTATCAACCATCAACTATCAACTATCAACTATCAACTATCCACTATCAACTATCAACTATCCACTATCCACTATCAACTATCAACTATCCACTATCAACTATCAACTATCAACTATCCACTATCCACTATCAACTATCAACTATCCACTATCAACTATCAACTATCCACTATCAACTATCAACTATCAACTATCAACTATCAACTATCCACTATTCTCCCTGAAAACAAACGCGGTTTTTACCTTGTGTTTTAGCTTCGTAAAGGGCTTTATCGGCTCGAGCGATCGCCTCGCTGGGAGAAAGATTGTGTCTGGGAATGAGACTGGTTAAACCTAAACTTAATGTAACAACTTTCTCGCTAATGCCATGAGCATGAGTAATTTTTAAGGCTTGAATGGTACTGCGAATAGATTCTGCAACAACGAGTCCCCCTTGGCGATCGGTATCGGGTAAAATAATAACAAACTCTTCCCCACCATAACGCGCAACCAAATCACAAGGGCGTTTAAGTTGTTCTGAAATCCCTCGAGCAACCGCTTGTAAGCATCGATCGCCAGCTTGATGTCCGTAAGTGTCATTGTAGGCTTTAAAAGCATCAATATCACTCATAATTAGAGAGAGGGGTTTTGCTTCTCGATCAAGCCTGTGCCATTCTAACTCTAAACAATGGTCAAAGTGACGACGATTAGCAACTTCCGTCAGACCATCAATATTAACAAGAGCCTGTAGTTTGCGGTTGGCTGTTTCAAGTTGAGTATTTTTCTCTAGCAATTCTTTCGTTAGCGATCGCACTTTCAATTGATTATTAATTCGTACTTGCACTTCTGACAAGTGAAATGGTTTAGTAATATAGTCTGCCCCCCCTACCTCAAAAGCCTGTATTTTATTAAAAGTGAGATTTAATGCACTCAAGAAAATAACAGGAATTTCCCTAGTTATCGCATCTGCTTTCAGATATTTACAAACCTCGTAACCATCCATTTCCGGCATAGCAATATCAAGTAAAATTAGATCGGGTCGGGCGCTTTCGGCAACTTGCAATGCCATTTTTCCCGTCGTAACCTTACGAACTTTATAACCTTCTTGAGTTAGCATAGTATCAAGAAGACGTAGGTTTTCTGGTTTGTCGTCAACGATTAAAATATCGGCTTGGAATGGCTCAGACATATTCAAAAAATGGGAGAGTAAACGTAAAATATTTTATGATTTATTGCCCAAAACTGTTTGGACAAACCCAAAAATCAAATCAACGCGAAAGTCATCGATCAACACTTCAAGCGATCGCCCTAAAGTCTCCTTCTCTGGGGGAATTTCTGCAATTTGTTGTCGCATCCCTTCCTCATCAGCAACAGAGGCCATTTGATAGAATTCTTCCAGCCACGATCGCGGCATACTTGAGAGAATTTCTAAGGGAAAACTGCGATCGCCACTAGATTGCCATTGCAAGGAATTAACATCAGTTGTTATTGCCATCGAAGTATTATAAAGATAGCGAACTCCTAAAAGATTAGCAATCTTTTCTAAGAGAATTGTAGCTTGAAAAGGTTTGCTGAGAAAATCATCGCAACCCAAGGACAGCATTTGTTCGAGATCGCTACTGAATACGCTGGCAGTTAGGGCGATAATTGCTGTAGAGTGTGGGATAGTTTTGGCTGAATTCTTCTCTCTTAAACGGATTTGCCGAGTGGCTTCATCCCCATTCATCACCGGCATTTTCATATCCATTAAAATTAAGTGAGGCTGCCATTGTTCCCAGAGCGCGATCGCGGCTTCTCCATTCTCTGCTTCTGCGATCTCAAAACCGAGAGGAATGAGAAGCGATCGCAGCAACAAGCGATTTTGCCTGGTATCCTCAACAATTAAAATACGATAGATGGGCTGGTTAGGTGCAAGAGCTATGGGTTTTTGACGTGCGGGTTGAGGAATTTGTTCAGCAGTTTGGAAAGGAATAACTAGGGAAAAAACTGTCCCTACTGTTTGGGAATTAATCGGCTCCGATCGTAAAGATAGCGAGGAATGGGGAGAGAAAATATAGCCGCGACTGCTAACAGTAATCTCTCCTCCCATCAACTCGACAAATTTACGAGTTAGTGCAAGTCCTAAACCCGCTCCTAAACCCGATTTCTGACCGCTTTCACTCTGTACGAATGCAGCAAAGATTTGAGGAAGTTCTTCTGGGGATATACCCGCTCCCGTATCGCTAACCTCAAAGCAAATTGTGCCTCTTGCCTCCTCTTTAACTTGTAAAGTAATGCTACCATTTTCAGTAAACTTAATCGCATTACCTAATAAATTAATCAGAATTTGGCGCAATTTACTTTCGTCACCAATAAGTCGGGAGGGAAGTTCAGAAGACCGATGAAAGGATAAATTAATTCCTTTAGATTGAGTTTGTAATTGAAACATACTGTAGAGATTATCCACAAGGCTATCGAGACTAAAAACAACTTTTTCGAGTTCGATATGTCCGGTTTCAATTCTAGACATTGAGAGAATATCATCGATTAATCCTAGGAGATGTTCTCCGCTATGTTCGATAATGCTGATAAATTCCCGTTGTTTTCCTTGCAAAGTTATGTCTTGATACAAAATTTGAGCAAAACCGAGAATGGCATTGAGAGGGGTTCGTAATTCATGGCTCATAGAGGCCAGAAATTGACTTTTGGCTAAATTAGCAGCTTCGGCGATTTCTTTGGCTCGTTGTAGGGCAATATCGGATAAATGACGGTTAATTCCTAATGCAATACTATTAGCTACTGAAGTTAAAGCGCGAAGAATCGTCTCGGAGAAATCAGTGCGATCGCAGAGTAGAAGAATGCCGATCGCCGTTTCATCAACAAGGAGAGGATAAACCGCGATCGCCGTAAATTTGTGCTGTTGCATCCAGTCCAAACTGCAAATATCATCATCCTCAGTGAGATTATTTTTAAGATAAGGCTTTCCTTCAGCAAGAATGCGATCGAGATTTAATTTCTTTTCCAGATCGCGATCGCTATTTTCGATAACGATTCGATCGCCGGTGATCGCTTGTCTTTTGAGATTCCCTTCCGCGATCGTCCAGATACAGTTTAATGCCGTATTCAGATTTTCAGCTAGTCCGAGAGCGCAACATTCTAGAGTATCTTGTAAGTCTTGGTTTCTCGTCAGAGCAAGGCCAATATCTGCATCTAACGAAGCTAAACGCATTTGCTCGAATAAAGCAATTTCAGCCCATTTTTGTTCACTGATATCGCGAATAATTACCAGCACTTCATTTTCCCCACTGGGGGCAATTCTGACCTCTTCATCGTAGCAGCGATCGTCAATGTAGACTTGCCGTTCGTAAACCTGTAATTTTCCTGTAGAAAGTGCTTTGGCGATCTCGTGCATTTGGACAGGAACTAATTCAGGAGGTAGCACTTCAGAGAGGTGTTTGCCAAGGCGATCGACAGATAACAATTCTGGAGAATGCTGGGCTGGAATATAATCCAAATAATAGCCCTTGCCATCGATTCGCAGCATTAAATCGGGAATTGCTGACACGATACCGCGATTGCGTGCCTCGCTCTGACGGAGAGCATATTCCATTTCTTGGCGCTTTTGTTCAATTTTGCGAGAGGCAATATCTACCTCTCGAGCCGCAATAAATTTTCCCAAATCCCGAGCCATTAACTCGATAATCGCTCGATCTTTGCTTTCAAAGGGTTCCTGCTTGGCTTCCGTAGCAGAAAAATTGAGAGTTCCATAAATTTCACCACCAGCAAAGATAGGAGTACCCAAATAAGATTCTAAATGTAAATTTTGGTAAACAGGGTGATTTTGTAGAGATGCGATCGCCCCAACACATTCATAAGTTATCGTCTTTTTTTGGCGAATGACTTCAGCACAGTAGGTATCTCCTAAATCAAATTCGAGATGGGGAGTAAGGTTGCTTAAATTGGAGCAGACGGCATCAATAAAATAGCGGCGATCGCAAACGTGACTGACAATACCTGTGGGAAGTTGAAAAATCTTGCACCCCACTTGTAAATAAGCATTGAGTAAGTCTTCAAAGTTTTGGTAGCTGTTAGTATTTAGGCGATCGATCGCCTCCAAAGCTAAACTATAATGGGTCAATGTTTGCGATTGTGCTTTTAAGGTTTGTTCCGCTTGTTTGCGTTCGGTAATATCCCGAGCGATCCAAATTGCTCGACCATTAGAAATTGGGGCAATACTGGCAGAAAACCATTGTTCTGTAGAATCATCGTGCCTCAAATAATAATCAAGAATGAGGGGTTTTTGGGTCGCGAGAACCTGTTGTACTTTCTCTCGATATTCGTCAATGCGATCCTTACGAAGCAGTTGTTTAATAGTGCGATCGATTAAGTTTTCTGCTTCAGATTCCCAAATTAAGGATGAACGAGTGGGGGGAATTTCAGTCACTTGACATTCTTCATCAAGGACGAGGATAATATCGGTAATAGCTTCAAAGATAGAGCGGATATAGGTTTCTGAAGAAGACAATTTTTGAGCCAAGACTTGGCGATCTTCCACTTCACTTTTTAATTGTTCATTCACTGCTTTAAGGGCTTGAGTGCGCTTTTCCACTCTTTTTTCCAAGTCTTGATTGAGTTGGCGAAATTGCATTTCAGCGCTGTGGCGATCGCGCATTTGCTGTTCTAAATCTTGGTTAAGTTTTTGGAGTTGAGTTGGACTGGGTAATGCCAGAGCTTGAGGAATCACGGGAAAGAGTAATAATACCGTGTAAAATGAAACTAGGGCGGTTATAGCTTTAATTACACCTGAGAGCCAATAGTCCGGATGCCAGAGAGTCCAAATTGCCATAAGGTGAGTAGTGCCGCAAGTGACAATAAACGCCCCAAATAAGAAAAATAACCCTTTAAAAGGAATATCTTGACGTTGGCGAAGGAAATACACCAACATCAGAGGGATAAGATAATAGGAAAGGGCGATAATGAGATCGGCAGTAATATGCAGTCCCACTAACGGCTTTTGCCAGAGGTAGCAATGTCCGTGGGGGATATATTGACCCGAGAAAATTGAATTTTGCCAGAGATTGTTCATCGATCGCCCTGAAGATTAGTTTTCTTTATTTCTAGCACGCACTGTTAATGTTTTTCTGGTTGAGAATAACTGAGCGATCGCCAGCCATTATTTCTCAAACATAATTTGTAGGGATAACCCTACTCTGTCAATACATTTCTTTACATCGCGCTAGGCTCGAACCCCAGAACGTTCTATGCTATTAAGTCGAGTTACTTTGTTGTAAAATCTAAATTATGAAACGCTTGCGGTCTATATTACCGATTGTGTTAGCGGCCTTCGCTATCCTATTGGTCAGTTGCGGGGGCAATGTTGCGAAAGCACCTCCGGTTTACACTCCCGAAAAAATTGCCGAGATTCAAAGATACATGACTCCGGTATACAGCGCACAAGAGCGGATGCCTGAGTTGGCTGAGTATATTGAGTCAGAGGATTGGAAGAATGTAGACTCCTTCATCCACGGACCCCTCGGTGGATTGAGTAGTTCGATGAGCTATATTAATCGTGCGGTTGTCCTGTCAAAGGATCGACCGGCTCTTACAGAATTGTACGAGACTTTTTACGAAGATATCGAGCGCTTGGATGCTGCGGTCGGATTTAAGATTTATCGCGATGCGATCGACGAATACCAAAGCGTGTTAAAAGACTTGAATGGCTATATTGACACGATCCCAACGGAAAGCGATATTGCTTCATGAGGCGAGTTGTCGTAATTGGGAGCGGTATTATTGGAGCCGCGATCGCCTATGAACTTAGTTCGATTCCTAATTTACAGGTTATTTTAGTGGATCGACAAGTTCCGGCATCGGGTGCCACCGGTGCCGCTCTCGGGGTTTTAATGGGGGTCATTAGCCAGAAAACCAAGGGACGACGATGGCAATTGCGCTGCACCAGTTTGGCTTATTATGAGACGCTTCTGCCTCAATTGGAGTCTCTGACGGGAGAAAAAATTCCCTCTAATCGTCACGGACTGCTTAAACTTCTTTTTGCGGGAGACGATCGCCAGAAATGGGAGAATTTAGCTAAAATTCGCCAGTCTCAAGGGTACGAGTTACAGCTTTGGGATCGGCAAACTTTACAGAAATATTGTCCTCAAGTGTGTTGCGATCGCGCGATCGGTGCGGTTTATTCTCCCCAAGACCAACAGATAGAACCCACCTCTCTCACTCGTGCTTTGGTTGCAGCAGCCCAAATACGGGGGGTTGAATGTAAATTCGGTACTGGAGTTCAAGATTGCTTCTCAACTCGGCTTAATGACTCCCAAAACCGCCAATGCAGGCAGATTCAAACCACAAAAGGTATTCTCGAATTCGACGATCTCATTATCGCCGCAGGACTGGGATCGACTTCTCTCACCACTCATTTAAAACAACCCGTTGATATTCGTCCGGTGTTGGGACAAGCACTCCATCTCAAGTTAGCTAATCCTTTGGGAAATCTTGATTTTCAACCCGTGATTACAGGTAATGATATTCATCTTGTTCCTTTGGGACAAGGGGAATATTGGTTAGGTGCAACGGTGGAGTTTCCCGATGCAGATGGAGAGGTCATTGCAGATAAAATATTATTCGCAAAAATGAAAGCAGAGGCGATCGCCTTTTGTCCCGAGATTGAAGATGGGGAAGTATTGCGATCGTGGTGGGGAAAGCGTCCTCGTCCCGAAGGTCAACCGGCTCCAATTATTACTCGCTTATCCGGTTATGATAATGTTCTCTTAGCGACAGGCCACTATCGCAATGGTATATTACTTGCTCCTGCTACGGCTTTAGCGATTCGAGAAGAATTTATTTGATTATTTTATAGATTATGAAATTAGAGCAATCTATCACAATTAATGCCAGTGTTGCTATTGTCGAACGGTGCATCATCGATCTTGATTTAATGCGCTGTTGGCTCAATCCCTCTTTGCGATGCGAACCTATAGGAGAATGGGGTACGGAAGTTGGCGATCGCAGTCGCTTTATCGTTAAGTTTTCCCCGCTTCCTCTCGTGTTAGAAAATACAGTCATTGAGCGAAAATCGGGTTTAGTGGTCTGGGAATTTCAAGGTTTTTTTCAGGGACGCGATCGCTGGGAATGTCAAGAGACTGACGAGGGAACAATTTTATTAAATTGTTTTGAGTTTGTAATTCCTAATCCCTTCATTCGTTGGGGATTTCGCTTATTTGCGTTAACTTGGACTCAAAGGGATATGCAGGCACAACTTCAACGCTTAAAACGGGTTGCAGAAGGACTTGAACAACATCCACCCGGAAAACTTGATCGCTAACTTACAGCAGCCAATTTTCATCTTTTTCCCTTGGAGCAGTTCCTGAACTTAAAGGGCGATCGCCTTGAGGGGGAGCTTGTAAGTTTAATTGTAACTTTTCTCTGCCGCGATCGCTCAATACTAAAGCGTCGGGTTCTGGGTCTGGTATTGCATCTCTTGCGGCATCTAAAACCAGTTTGAGCAAATATTCAGTTAAAGTCATACAATGCTTGGCTGCTGCGCGATCGAGAATTTTTTTATGTTCTCGATTTAATTGCAGGGTAATTGTTTCTTGAATTTCCGTCGAGAGAGACATTAAATTTATCGTCTATTGGTTTATGGCTCTATTATGCTCTATTTGGTTCCCAATCGATCGCCCTCTGGTTCAGAATATGAATTTTAGTAGTACGGCGATCGCATTACTAATGAATTTGTTTCAGAGTAGATTTGTATTCGTCTGAGACGATTGAGAATGCGATCGGCTAATTCTTGGCCAAGAATTGGCTTATTGACAAAATCATCAGCACCGCTCGCAAAAGCACGATTTTGCGTCTCAATATCTGTATGAGTCGTGAGAAATAACACCGGTAAACGCTGCCAATAAGGATGACTGCGTAATACTTGGCATAACTCAATCCCACTAATATAAGGCATTTCTACATCCAGAACTAATAAATCTGGGGCGATCGCTTGCAATACATCCCAAAATTGCCTGGAATCATCTAATGTTGTTAGATTAAATCTCCAAGGATGAAGCAGAGAAGGTAGGGATTTTAATAGGTCTATATCATCATCGACAATCATCACTTTATATTCAATCTGAGAACGCTGTAAAATTGGCAAAATTGAGGCGATCGTTTGCTCGGGGGTTGCGGGTTCTCGAAGTAGAAAACATCCCCCTCGACGCGCAACTTCTAGGCGATCGGCAAAGGTATCGCGATCGCCGATCGCAATAATTGGTAAGGAAGGCGATCGCAAGGAGAGTTCGGAAATTGCCGACAAACGTTCTGCTAAAATCGTCGAATGTTTGCTTAATGGATGAGAATCCAAAAAAGATAATTTGAGCAATGCGGCATCTGGGAGTAATTGGGAATTGGCATTCAAAAAAAAGCGAATTTCTCTGGGATTTAAGACGACTTCTATCTTGATTCCCTGCTCTTTGGCTGCACTTTCTAAAGATTCAATGAAGTGATAATTATCATCAATTATTAATAACAAAGGTGGATTTTTAAAAAGATTTTTGGTTGGTTCTTTGATGCTATTCTCAATATATTTAGCTTGTTTAACCGGTTCGGGAAATCTTTCCGACTCGGGGAGTGTTTTCAAGCGATAACCTTGTCCTCTGACAGTTTCGATAAAATTGCGAGGGGCTCCTGCTTGTTGTAGTTTTCGACGCAGACTCTTTAAATGCGATCGCACAGTTGCTGGGGAGGGTGATTCGTCAGCATTCCATAAACCTTCGATAATATCATTAACATCTAGAACACTGCGATCGTGGTGTAAAAGTAATTCTATAAATGTGTACTCTTTTGCCGTCAGTGAGAGCATTTTACCATTATAACTGACTTCTTGACTGCAAGTATTGAGTTGCAGTTCTCCCCAATACAAAATTGAGAGAAAATTGCCACTTTCTCTTCGCAATAAAACTCGAATGCGAGCATTTAGTTCTTCAAAATTGAAGGGTTTAACAGCATAGTCATCGGCTCCAGCATCGAGAGCCTGAATTTTGTCTGTGCTAGTATTTTTGGCTGTTAAAAAAAGAATGGGCATTTGATAGTCATTTTCTCGGAAGTGCCGACATAAATCAATGCCATTAATATCAGGTAAAACCATTTCTAAAATAATCAGATCGTAAGTATAAGTAGAACCATAAGTCCAACCTTGTTCGCCATTAAAAACGGCATCAACTACATAATTACACTCCGTTAAACTCCTTTTGAGAGATTCAACTAATATTTTATCATCATCAATTAATAAAATTCGCATAATTTATGATTTTATTCACATTCCTGCAAGATAAAAATCTATATCCCTAGATATTGTTATGGCGATCGCCTACTATTTTCAATCTAGGGTTTATTTCTGTTTATCGAGTAAATCCTGAAGAGAAGGATAAAAAAGTTTCTCGATCGCCTCGCGATCGCGATCGCAAACTGGAGAGAATGACTCGATCTCCGCACTAAATAATCTTTGCAGACTTTGTACCAGTAACGGTAATGCTAACAGTGCGATCGCACCACAAACCAATAAACTAACAACACCATCTGCCCAAAACCAGTGTAACCAGATTACCGCGATCGCGGCCAAAATGACCCCGAAAGAGGAAACCACATCGGCAATAACATGAAAAAAGGCACTTTTAAGATTAAGATCGCCACAACTGCATCGATATAACCCCATCGCATTAATGCTATTGACAATCAGCCCTAAGATTGCTAATAATAACATGGGCAATCCTTGTACTTCTGGGTGAGGGGAATTAAGTCGCGCAATTGCTTCCCATCCTACCCAAATTGCAACCCCCAATAAACTTAAACCATTCACTAATGCAGCGATCGCTTCAATTTTAGAAGGAGTGCAGTTAGTTGGCGATCGCACACCTTTTTCCTCAAAACGAGAAGTTAACCAAGTTGCAGTTAAAGTAACACCCAAAGCTGCAATATCAGAAAAAACGTGACCCGCATCAGCCACCAATGATAAACTATGACTCAAAGTAGCTGCCAATAACTCCGCTACAAAAAAACAACTCAAAAGCAATAAAGCGAATTGTAAAAGCCTTGTTTTTTTCCCCATTGATAATTTATAATTTGTAATTGATTTACCCTCTTTGTCCTGTGACAATATAAGCAACGCGCTGACCGATATTTGTTGCATGATCTGCCATACGCTCTAAGTGGCGAATTGTCAAGACCATTAACAAAATTGGTTCTATGGATCCCTTAATATCCTTTGCTTCTGCAAAAGTTTGATAAAGGCGATCGTAAGCATCATCTACCAGATCATCCATTACTTTTACTCGTCTTCCTGCGGTTGCATCTAGCTCCGTTAAAGCGACTAAACTAGCTGCCAGCATCATTTGAGCATTATGGGACATTTCCTCAATATCTGGCAAGCAGGGATGAGGAGAATAAGGGGCTAATTTCATGGCCAATTCTGCCAAATCTTGGGAATAATCGCCGATCCTTTCTAAATCTCGCACGAGTTGCATAAACGCATTTAATAATCGCAAATCCAAAGCAACGGGACGCTGTAATGTAATGATTTTGGCACAATCGAGTTCAATTTGACGATAATAAATATCAATTTGTTTCTCGATCACATCAATTTGGGCGATCGCGTCCAAATTTCTCGCAAAGAGCGCTTGGTGACTTAAACGAAAAGACTGCTCGACTAATGTTCCCATTCTCAATACTTCTTGATCGAGTTCTTTAAGAGAGCGTTCAAGTTGTGTGGGAGGTGTAATATCATGGGTGTGAGTAGAAAGAGGCATTTAATAAAAGGAAAGTGAATTTAGTAATTTAAAAAGAAACTGAAAGAGAAAAACCCTAAAGAATTAAATATTAGAACAAAGATCGCCAATAAACGTTAAGATTTAATGAAAATTGGGTAATTTAATCTGTAACCATGCTCCACCGGTTTCAGGATGGTTTCTCGCCCGAATATTGCCACCATGAGCAATAATAATTTGTTGGGCAATGCTTAACCCCAAACCACTCCCTCGACGCAGAGGAGAAACACCAGAAGAGGAGGAAACTAAATTCCTGTGTCGAGAAGCATCTCCACGATACAAGCGCTCAAATACTCGTTCTAAGTCCGACTCACGAAAGCCACAGCCCGAGTCAATCACATCAATTGTAATCCAAAATTCAGCATCGGTGCGTGTTTCTAAGGGGTAATCTGCTGTGACTTCAACCCGAAGGGAACCGCGATCGCCACTATGCTTGATACCGTTGTCGAGAATATTGAGAAAAACCTGCACGAGACGATCGCGATCGCCCCAAATTTCTAGGGACTCTTCCCCTAAGTAATTAAATGTTAACCCTTTTGCTTCGGCGAGGGGGCGGAGAATTTGCCAAACTGATAAAAGTAATGCTTTCAGGTTCAAAAATTGGCGATCGAGGCAAACTTCGGATTGTTGTTGCAGTTGGGTAACATCTAAAGAGTCGCGAATGAGAGAAATGAGGCGATCTAGCTCTCCCCTCATTTGTGTCACCCATGTTTTTAGGGAGGGATCGACCCGAGTATGTAGAGCTTCCGTGACGAGAGAGATAGAAGTGAGAGGAGTTCGCAGTTCGTGGGTTAGATCGGAAAAAACGCGATCGCGGGAGGCGATCGCCTCAACGATCGGTTGTCGGTTTTCTAGAAAAACCCCCACTTGTCCTTCCGGTAGAGGCAAACTCGAGGCACGTAAAGTTAAAGAATAATCCAGCGATCGCGCATCTTCTCGCGCAAAAGAGGTCAATTGATACACCCATTCTTGTTCTTGGGGAGTTTGCTGGTTTCGAGTTTGTTCGATCAGCCGATCCAATTCATAAGAACGAACCAATTCTAACAATAAGCGTTGGCGATCGGGGTTCCAGCGATCGATCTTTAAAACTTGCCGAGAATACCGATTGCACCAGAGTAACTGATTGAAGCGATCGACCTGTAAATAGCCGATGGGTGCCGCTTCGAGTATCTGTTGCAGGTGTTGTAACTCTGCTTCGAGTTGTTGGTGCGATCGCGATACTAAACTAATTCCCCCACGCAAGCGAGATAAAATCGGCAGGGAAGATTGAGCTTCTGCACCGTGAGGCAATAAAGCGAGAATCTGCTGAACTTTACGGTTAAATTGATATTGCTTGAATGTACAAACCCCCAAGCCAATAACCAGTCCCAAAATAAAGATAAAGAAATTCACATTGAATTATTAACAATTATCAATGGGGAACGCAATTTTACTCAAGATTAAGTTTAGCCCAATCGATAACCAAATCCTCGAACGGTAATAATATATTTTGGCTTGCTGGGGTCTTCTTCTAATTTTTCCCGCAACCAGCGAATGTGAACATCTACAGTTTTTGTATCCCCAAGGAAATCTAACCCCCAAATGCGATCGATCAATTGTTCCCGAGACCATACCCGTCGGGGATGACTCATAAATAATTCCAAGATGCGAAATTCTTTGGGGGATAAAGAGACTTCTTTTTCTTTAACCATAACGCGACATTCTTCGGGAAAAAGAGTCACATCTTGGAATTGCAAAATGGAGGGTTGAGGTGTCGTGCTAAAGTTCTGACGACGCAATAAAGCACGACAGCGAGCCACTAATTCTCTCATACTAAAGGGCTTCGTCAAATAATCATCGGCTCCAACTTCTAAACCCAAAACACGGTCAGTTTCGCTGGCTTTGGCACTGAGAATCAAAATGGGGATAATATTGCCTTGATAACGCAACAAACGACACAGATCGAGACCGTTTACCTGGGGTAACATTAGGTCGAGGACGATGAGATCGAAAGACATATTAGAAGTAGACTCGGCTTCTTGTAATAAGTTAAGGGCAGTTCGTCCGTCGATCGCCGTCACGACCTCATAACCCTGCTCTTTGAGAGCTAAGACGATCATTTCGCGAATGAGGTCTTCATCTTCAACCACCAGAATGTAGGGAGGGTTGGCTAATTCCGGTTGGATGGCGCTTTTTGGTATATCTAGCGACAGCATAAAATAAGAAAGTATGGGTTCTCTGCAACATATAGTTAACCAAAATATAGTCAGATATAAACAAGACATGGATTCCATTTCAGAAATCCCCTTCATTTTGGCTTTGAGAGATTAATTCTCCTAGGGTGAACTACGCACCTCTCTATCCCATAGCCCCTAAAGGCATTTGGGAATGCTTTTGTTCAATTGATGAGGGTTTTCTTCGAGTCTGCCATGCTCAACAAAAGGACAAAGCCCGGTTGATTAAAAGTTACAGCCTTGAAAACATCTATATCTCAATCAATCCTATCTAATTTACCAACTCCTGCTTTTTTGGCTGAGTTGGATAGACATAAGGATGACAGTAATTTACCATAAATCACTCTGTTTGACTATATTTTTAGTTAAACTTTACAATACACTATATCTGGAACGGTTTGTTTTTTGATTAGGAAAATTTTATTTTTCCCCTTTTGCCCGTATTGTTAGACTTATAGGGTTTGGAAACCAAACCCCTACCTTCCCCAAAAATCAGTTATTATGCTCCTACATTTAAGTACCTGGCCGGAAGTCGAAAGTTATTTAGGGCGATCGCAAGGGATTATTTTTCCCATTGGTTCGACGGAACAGCACGGACCGACGGGGTTGATCGGTACTGATGCCATTTGTGCTGAGGCGATCGCCAAAGGGGTTGGGGAAGCTACGCGATCGCTGGTGGGGCCAACGATTAATGTAGGTATGGCACTGCATCACACGGCTTTTCCGGGTTCAATAAGTTTGCGTCCCAGTACCCTAATTAAAGTGATTGATGATTATGTAACTTGTCTGGCGCAACACGGGTTTACACACTTCTTTTTTATCAATGGTCACGGGGGGAATATTGCCACCCTGAAGGCTGCTTTTTCGGAAACCTATTATAATTTGGCTAATTTGCAGATTCCCCATAGCGATCGCCTTCGCTGTCAGGTCGGTAATTGGTTTATGTGTGGTTCGGTGTATCGGTTGGCAAAGGAACTTTACGGAAATGAAGAAGGTTCTCACGCTACACCCAGCGAAGTTGCTCTCACGCAATATATTTATCCCGATGCCATTAAAAATGCTCCTTTGTCTCCAGAAGTTGCCTCGGGTCATGGCATCTATGGTGCAGCAGATTTTCGTCGTTCCTATCCCGATGGACGTATGGGGTCAAATCCCGATTTAGCGACCCCAGAACATGGTCAGCAATTTTATGAGTTAGCCGTGCAAGAATTAAGCGATCGCTATTTGGAGTTTCTCGAAAAATAAGGGACTAGCAATAAATTTATTTGTTGTGAGAATGGGTTAAGGGAGGTAAAAATCTGTCTTTTAGTCTTTTAGCCTGTTTGTCTCTAACTATTCTCATCGATCACAACCCCCCGATCTAAGTGTAGTAAGTTTCGCAACTGTTCCGTATCTAACCGAGTTAACCATTGTTCTCCTGCATCCACTGTTTGTTCTGCGAGTTGTTTCTTGCTATTAATAATCTCATCAATGCGTTCCTCTAAAGTTCCCGTACAGACAAATTTATGCACTTGAACATTGCGTTTTTGACCGATACGGAAAGCGCGATCGGTGGCTTGATTTTCCACCGCAGGGTTCCACCAGCGATCGACATGAAAAACATGATTTGCACGGGTTAAATTTAATCCTGTTCCTCCTGCTTTTAAAGAGAGAATAAAAATTTGTGGACCATTGGGATCGCTTTGGAAGCGATCGATCATTTCTTGACGCTTTTCCCGACGAGTTGCACCATAAAGGAACAAAACTTCTGTTTCCAATTTTCGCGTTAAATAAGGTTGAATGAGTTTTCCCCATTCTGCAAATTGCGTGAAGATTAAAGCGCGATCGCCTTCTAAAACCACTTCTTCTAACATTTCCTCCAAACGTAACAATTTTCCCGAGCGATCGCCTCGGGTCAGGGTCTTTTCTTGCAAATATTGTGCGGGATGGTTGCACACCTGTTTTAGCTTCATTAACAGCGTTAAAATTAAGCCATGACGCTGAATACCTTCCGCGTCCTCAATTGCTGTTAAAGAGTCATCAACCAAGGTTTGATAGAGTTGAGATTGTTCCCTGGATAAGCCACAAAAAACATTCATTTCTTGTTTATCTGGTAAATCTTGGATGATATCTTTGTCAGTTTTTAAACGACGCAGAATAAAAGGTTGTACCAGCGATCGCAATTGTCCGAGGGAGTCGCGATCGCCGTACTTTTCAATGGGAATTGCAAAGCGTCGTTGAAAGAACTGTTTATTCCCCAAAAATCCAGGGTTGAGAAAGTCCAAAATCGACCATAATTCTGCAAGGCGATTTTCTACAGGAGTTCCGGTTAAAGCAATGCGAAATCCTGCTTTTAAAGTTCGGACTGCTTGAGATTGCTTAGATTGAGAATTTTTGATGTTTTGCGCTTCATCTAAAACAACTCCTTCCCAATCAACCATTTCTAGGGTTTTAATATCGCGAAAAACGAGAGAATAACTGGTTAAAATAATGTTTTGATTCTGCACAAATTTGACAAACTCTTTCCCCTTTTTGCGCTTATCTCCATGATGAATAAACTGAGAAAGAGTAGGAGAAAATTTTTGTAACTCTCGCTGCCAATTATTTAATACCGAAGTCGGACAAACCAACAAAATAGGAGCATTTAAACCCCCTTCATCTTTCAGATTTAAGAAAAAGGCGATCGCCTGAATTGTATTGTGACAAACGATGCCATTAGCAATAAAATTATGATATTTTTCTACCTCAAAATCGTACACCCAACCATCATAAAAAACCGGCTCGATCGCTTTGATTTCCCGATATTCTAAGGATTTTCCTGCTTCTGAAGGTAAGGCGATCGCTTCTCCCACCCTAAAATTATTTTTCCAACCCTGACGAGTTAATAATTTATGACGGTAAGTAATAGTAATACTAACCTCATCATCGAGAATAACTTGACGAAGATTTTCCCGTACTTTTTGCCGATAAAGTTGTGCGATCGGTGCTTTAATTAACTCTCCCGTTGCTTCATCTAACGCCAAAATTTCTAAAGATTGCATCGGTTTTGACCACAATCCTTCCCCATCAAAGGCAGTAATTCCCGCATATACTTCCCAAATCTCTGCCGCCATTTTTTCCACGCCATTGACAGTAATAATTGTATCCGCAGCAACGCATTTTCCCAACCCCATATCATCCGCAAGACAGGCACCTAAACTCCACCGTTCTAAAAAGGCCAGCCAACTCGCTCCTCGTGCTTGATAGGGTCGCAATTCTCCCTGAAAATCCTTGGGTTCCTTGAGGGGTTTTAGTGCTTTATTTTCCGTTAAATTGGCAATTAAATCTTTAAGAACCCCCGAAGCTGAAAAACTAAAAACAGGCAATTTCGCCAATACCTTAATATCTCCCGTACTCAACCGCAGCGCATCTTCAACAGTTAAAATTAGTTCGTCTTTTTTAGCAGGAGATAATATTTCTTGAGCCGCACGAACATCCGCCGGTTGTAGCGCCAGCCATTCCCCATTTACCTCAACCAAAGGAGAGCGCTGGGCGAGAAGTTGCTCAAAATCTTCTGCGGATAAACTTTGTTCCCCTACTGCCAATTCTAATTGATAATCAATCGGAATTTTTAGCCCCAAACGCTGCCCGCGTTTTTGTTGAACTTGGGCTTGAATTTTAATCCCCAAACGTTTTTCTTGCGATCGCGAATCCAATCCCGACGGTAAAATAGTATTAAAACCACTATCTTGTAATTGCCACGCACTGGCGCGGACAAACTCATAAACTTCAATCGGATTTAACAAACAACGCAAGGGCTTGCTATGATTTAAACTGGCTTTAATGGGGTCGTATAATCGTGCCGCTAAACCCAATCCTTTCAGTAAAGTTTCTTGGGGATTTTCAATGGTTTGACCCTGATGAACTAAAATATCAACAGGATTTTGCCAAATCATTTCCGCACTGACAACACAATCGGAATCTATTGCCGATCGCAATCCGTAATCCAATTTCCAATCTAATTTTCCCCAAGCAATTTCTCCTGTAGTGGGGGGGATGAGATGAAAATAAACGTGAAATTGTTCTTCTCCTAATTGTTCCGTCCTGGGAGTAACGAGATAATCTACCACGGGAGATTCCCAAGTTTGTACGGCACTATGCAAGCGTTGCAAGGACTGGGGTGGAGCCTTAATACTTGTAGAAGACTGCATCAAGGAATGTAACCAGGGTTTGGCGATCGCATCTCCTCGGGCAGGTAAGGGAATATCCAACCATTCCCGCACCTGCCTCCCTACTACCCCACTTAAAAAGTTGAGGAGGAGTGCTTGGGGTTCGACCCAATTATCTTGCCATTGAGGAGAGGAAAAGGAAGAAAGAGGAGAGTAGCTGCGACAAATACTGGGCATCAAACGTGCAAATTTAGTGAGGCGATCGCGATCGAGCGCACTATCGAGGAGAGGCTGCCAACAACTGTCCCATTCTTCCCCCTCAGCTAACAAACCTGGTAAAAATTTACCCCGCGCTAATAAATCCAAACTCCAGCGATAAACCTGGGACCAAAAGCGGATCGAGTCCCCCAATTCTCCCCGACGCGCTTGTAGGGAGTTCAGAGGTAATCCCCGTAACAAATGAATCGTTTCCACCGCATCAAAAACAATCCCCTCAACTTGCCACCATTGCAGAGAAATATCTTTCCCCGCAATTTCCCCTTCAGTTCCCGAAAGTAGAGGGAAAAACTTGCTCTCCCCCGAGAGAGTTTTGTCAGTAGATGTTCCCCGTTTTCTCCGTCTCCCCTTTTCTGGGGTTTCCGTCGTCTCCTCCCTGCGACTGGGAAGTGCTACAACCTGATGCGATCGCGGAATTTCTGCTTCAGCATTGGGTAAAAATAACTTGCGCGTTTCCAGATAAGACAAGAGTTCTTCCCCCGTCATGGCCAAAGGATGTAAGGAAATTCCCGACTCCCCCAACTCCTCCGAGGCTTGCCCTCGCCAAGTCTCTCCCCAGAGGAAAAAATAACCGCCCTCGGCGGGGCTTAAAATCCAACTCCCGTGTAAAATCGCCATACTACATTTTCGTTCGTTACTTTTAGGGTGAATACTTTCGCGGAGTCTATCTCGCATCTGCCGCAAAAGGCGATCGCGATCATTCCTCTCGGAGCGAGTCTAGAAGTGCTAGGATTGCGAAAGAGAAACAGTGAAAAAATATAAGGAAAAGCACGCAAGATGCAAGAATTTGCCAAGTCAATATCCTTTGACGGACGAGATATTCGACTCCAAACAGGTATACTCGCTCCTCAAGCTGACGGTTCAGTGTTAATTCAATCGGGAGAAACAGCAGTCCTCGTCACGGCAACTCGCTCTACAGGTCGGGAAGGCATTGATTTTCTCCCTCTCTTGGTAGACTACGAAGAAAGACTCTACGCAGCCGGTCGCATTCCAGGAGGATTTTTGCGCCGAGAAGGTCGTCCCCCTGATAAAGTCACCCTCACCAGTCGTTTGATCGATCGCCCCATGCGTCCCTTGTTTCCCCAATGGCTTCGGGATGACATTCAAATCATAGCAACGACTCTTGCTTTAGATGAAGAAGTCCCCCCCGATGTTTTAGCTGTTACGGGAGCATCTGTAGCCGTGCTTTTGGCGCAAATTCCCTTTCAAGGTCCGATGGCTGCGGTTCGCGTTGGCCTGGTTGGGGATGATTTTATCATTAACCCGACCTATCGGGAAATTGACCAAGGAGATTTAGACTTAGTGGTGGCTGGCTCTCCCGATGGGGTGGTCATGGTGGAAGCTGGAGCCAATCAATTACCGGAACAAGATATTATTGAGGCGATCGAGTTTGGCTACGAAGCGGTACAGGAGTTAATTAAGGCGCAACGGGAATTATTAGAAGAGTTGGGGCTGAAGTTAGTTACGGAGGAGGCACCCCAAGAAGATACCGCTTTGGGAGACTTTATTGCCGATCGCACTAATGACAAAATCAAAAAAGTTTTGTCCCAGTTTGACTTAGATAAAAAAGCCCGCGATATTGCTTTAGATGAGATCAAGGCCGAAGAAGTTACCGCCGCGATCGCCGAATTGCCGGAAGACGATGCCCTCAAAATTGCGGCGGAAAAGCCCAAAGCTGTTGATATTTTCTTTAAAAAACAAATCAAAAAACTCATGCGTCAGCAGATTATCACTGATGGCGTGCGGGTAGACGGACGCAAACTCGATGAGGTGCGCCCCATTAGCTGTAATGTGGGGGTTTTGCCTCGTCGCGTTCACGGTTCTGCTCTTTTTCAACGGGGACTCACTCAAGTTTTATCCTTAGTAACCTTGGGAACTCCCGGGGATGCCCAAGATCTGGACGATTTACATCCTCAATCTGAGAAACGCTACTTCCACCATTACAATTTTCCCCCTTATTCTGTAGGGGAAACAAAACCCATGCGATCGCCTGGACGACGGGAAATCGGTCACGGTGCTTTAGCGGAACGGGCGATCTTGCCGATTCTACCTCACCACGATGATTTTCCCTATGTTGTGCGAGTGGTTTCTGAGATTCTCTCTTCCAATGGTTCCACTTCGATGGGATCGGTTTGCGGTTCGACTCTCTCTTTAATGGATGCGGGGGTTCCCATTCGCAAGCCGGTAAGCGGGACGGCGATGGGTTTGATTAAAGAGGGGGATGAAGTCCGAGTTCTCACTGATATTCAAGGCATTGAGGACTTTTTGGGAGATATGGATTTTAAGGTGGCTGGCACCGATAATGGTATCACTGCCTTACAAATGGACATGAAAATCACGGGATTGTCTTTGGATGTAATTGCGGAGGCGATCGAAAAGGCGAAGGATGGACGGCTGCACATTTTAGAGAAAATGATGGCTGTTTTAGATCGTCCGCGCGATGAGTTATCCCCCTCTGCACCTCGCTTATTAAGCATGAAGATCGATCCAGATTTAATCGGTTTGGTGATCGGGCCTGGGGGTAAAACCATTAAGGGAATTACGGAACAAACAGGAGCCAAAATCGATATTGAAGATAATGGTACTGTAATGATTTTCTGCAATCGTTCCGAAAATGCGATGGAAGCACGACGGATCATTGAAGGGATGACCCGTAAACTCAATGAAGGAGATGTGTATGCGGGTCGCGTTACGCGCATTATCCAAATTGGAGCCTTTGTGGAAATTCTGCCAGGGAAAGAGGGCATGATTCACATTTCTCAATTGGCAGATTATCGCGTTGGTAAGGTTGAAGATGAAGTCGCTGTCGGTGATGAAGTGGTGGTGAAAGTGCGCGAGATTGATTCTCGGGGACGCATTAATTTAACTCGCCTTGGCATTCATCCTGATGAAGCGGTGGCGGCTCGAGCAGCAGCAGCAGCCAATAACTAGATTAGTCAAGAACCGCTATTGTATCTTTACAATAGCGGCTTTGAACCATAGCGAGAGTTAAATTCTCGCTATAGTTTTTTGGAGTTGCAGGATGATAACGAGACTAATATAAAGCCGTCCTCCGCGATCGGGACGGGGTTTCTACCCATTTTTCTGATGACAACCGACGATTTATTTAAACCCGAGATTCCCCCCAAACCCCAAATTGAACTTCCCACAATCTTCCGTTTGGGACTCTTTAACCTAGGACTGGGGATGATGTCCGTCCTTACCGTTGCAGTTCTGAACCGAGTCATGATTAGCGAACTCGGCATTCCTGGAGGCGTTACGGCAGGAGTTATTGCTGCCCCCTATTTTATCGCCCCCGCACGGGTTTGGTTCGGGCAACTCTCCGACGCAAAACCTCTCTTTGGTACTCACCGCACCGGTTACGTCCTCACCGGTACCGCCGTCTTTGGCGTGATGGTCTTTGCTGCGGTGCAAGTAGTTTGGCAACTGGCTAGAGTGATGGAAACAACAGGAGGTTGGCTCTGGAATCAGCAAACGACATTATTAACAATATTATTGGCAGGGATTTTTGCCCTTTATGGTTTAGCCGTCAGCGCCAGTTCCACCCCCTTTACGGCAATGTTAGTGGATATTTCCGAAGAAGACAATCGTTCCAAAATTGTCGCCATTGTCTGGTCCATGTTAATGGTAGGAATTGTGATTGGGGGCATCAGTGGTAAAGTCTTCCTCAAAAACATCGACCAAGTGGGAACCCGTACCTCCCTAGAAGCCCTCCAAGGTCCCATTAATGCCCTTTTCCTTATCGTCCCCTGTATCGTCTGGGGACTTGCCGCGATCGCCACCTGGGGAGTCGAAAAACGCTATTCCTTATATGCGTCGCGATCGTCCTTCAACGAGAGAAGCGATGGCATGACCCTGGGTAAAGCCCTCAAAGTCCTCACCTCCAGCCGTCAAACGGGCTTTTTCTTCTCTTTCCTACTGGTTATGACCATCGGGTTATTTTTGCAAGAAGCCGTCTTAGAACCCTACGGTGGGGAAGTTTTCGGGATGTCCATCGGGGAAACCACTGCCCTCAACTCCTTCTGGGGTATGGGGATTTTATTGGGCTACGGTACCACGGGCTTTTTAGTGGTGCCGCGTTTGGGCAAGAAAAACACCACCAAACTCGGTTGCTTATTGGTCGCAATTTGTTTCCTGATTATTATTAGTGCAGGGTTCACTCAAAATCCCCTCGCCTTAAAAGGAGCCATGTTCGTCTTTGGTATAGCCGCCGGTTTTGCCACTATTGGAGCCATTAGCCTCATGCTAGACTTGACAGCAGCAGAAACGGCAGGCACTTTTATCGGAGTTTGGGGACTGGCTCAAGCCTTGGCTCGAGCGATCGCCATTTGGTCGGGAGGCTCTATTCTAGATTTAGGGAGATTTATCTTTAAAGCCCCTCTCCTGGCTTATAGTTCCGTTTTTGTCCTGCAAGCCCTGGGAATGTTGCTGGCGATCGCCATTTTAGATCGCGTTGATGTCCAAGAATTCCAATCTACCTCCAAACAAGCTATTGCAACGATCATGGAAAGCGAGTTAGATGGATAGTAGTTGATAGTTGATAGTTGATAGTTGATAGTCGATCGCTAAGGGAATTAGGTCATGGCAGAGTTTTGGTATCGGGTTTTAGATTTTTGTAAAACAACCACGGAAGGATTGGGACATCGTTTGATGCGAGACTTTGGCCATGTTAGCGCCGATCGCAAAAGCGATGGCAGCTTAGTCACTGAGTCCGATCGCTGGTGCGATCGGGAAATTCGCAGGGCGATCGCGGCCACTTTTCCCGATCACGGCATTCTCACTGAAGAAACCACTCATACTCTCCCCGATCGAGACTGGTGCTGGGTAGTAGACCCCATCGACGGTACTACCAACTTTACGCGAGGAATTCCTGTTTGGGGCATATCCTTGGGGCTACTCTATCGCGGCACCCCCGTCTTTGGCTTCCTGAATTTCCCCCCCCTGCGCCAAGTCTTTTACGGCTATTGGTCGGGTCAAACCGACCTGATGATGCCCAAAGGAGCCTATTTAAACGGTAAACCTATTCAGACCAGCCCAGACGAACCCAGTTTCAACCATTTATTTAACTTCTGCGCCCGCAGCATGGATATTCTCAAAAACCCCTTTCCCTGTAAATTTCGTTCTATCGGCGTTGCCAGTTATAATCTTGTCTTGGTCGCTTGTGGGGCATCCCTCGGCGGGGTAGAAGCAACCCCTAAAATCTGGGATATTGCCGCAGTGTGGGCGATTTTACAAGGGGCTGGGGGTGCCTTCGTTCACTTAGAACCCAACCCGGTTTTTCCCTTAAAAATAGGGAAGGACTATGGCAGTCGTCCCTTCCCCAGTTTAGCGCTCAGTCGCATAGAACTCAGCCCGATCTTTAAACCTCTCGTGGGTTTTATTGGCGATCGCGTTGTTCGTCAATATGAAATTTGAGTGAGTTTATTGTTTTTGATTAAATTAAGGTTTGCATAATCGATGAGGATTTTAGTCTTAGCTTGGGAATTTCCCCCCCGCATTGTCGGAGGTATTGCCCGTCACGTTGCCGAATTGTATCCAGAATTTGTTCAGTTAGGTCACGAAATTCACCTCGTTACCGTCGAATTTGGCTCCACCCCCCGCAATGAAATCGTTGAGGGGGTTCATATTCATCGCGTCGCTGTCTCCCCCGGAAATGACTTCTTTCATTGGGTGGCGAATATGAATGAAAGTATGGGCAGCTATGGCGGTCAATTATTACGAGACAAGGGAGATTTTGCCCTCATCCACGCTCATGATTGGCTAGTGGGAGATGCGGCGATCGCCCTCAAAAACGCCTTTAAACTGCCCCTCATCGCCACCATTCACGCTACGGAATACGGTCGCTATAACGGTCTCTATAACGATACTCATCGCTACATTCACGGCAAAGAATATAATCTCATTTATGAAGCCTGGCGGGTCATTGTTTGCAGCCATTATATGAAAGAAGAACTCGGGCGAGCTTTTGGAACCACTGGGGATAAAATCGACATTGTTTATAATGGCATTCGCCCCCACAAAAAAGAACGCGATCCCAATTTTAACTTGACCCATTTTCGTCGCCGTTTCGCCGAGGATCGCGAAAAAATTGTCTACTATTTAGGGCGCATGACTTATGAAAAAGGTGTGTCTGTTCTCCTCGCCTCAGCCCCTAAAGTCATTGCTGAAATGGGGGGACATACTAAATTTGTGATTATTGGCGGCGGTAATACCGATCGCCTCAAAGAACAGGCATGGAATACAGGAATTTGGAACAATTGTTACTTCACTGGCTTCATGTCTGAAGAAGACCTCGATCGCTTCCAAACCATTGCCGATTGTGCTGTTTTCCCCAGTTTGTACGAACCTTTTGGTATTGTAGTCTTAGAAAGTTTTGCCGCTAGGGTTCCCGCCGTGGTTTCCGACACTGGCGGTTTACCCGAAGTCGTGCGCCATACCAAAACCGGAATAGTCACCCAAACCAATAACCCCGACTCCCTTGCTTGGGGCATTCTCGAAGTCCTCAAAAATCCTGGATATGCTCAATGGTTGATCGATAATGCTTATCAGGATTTACACGCCCGCTTTAATTGGTTAGATTTGGCCAAGCAAACGGAAGAGACTTATCAGCGTGTGGTTCAAGAGCGATCGCGCATCCTGTGGTAATCAAAACATCCTCTCATCATGCACAACCCTCGCCAACCCCTCAAACCCTATGATGCCGTTTTGGGCGGACAGTCTTCCTTGCCGCGAGGGAGTGCGGTTTTAGGGGGATTGCCTGGGCTGAAAGTTCGCTTCGAGAGTCGAGACGAAAATTTGCGCTTATCTGCCCTAGGGGACGTTCTACAATACGGTTCCCCAGGCATCGATCTGGCGATCGCTGCTTTAAAAGATCCGTCTCCGCGAGTTTGCTGGTTTGCCTACTCTTTGTTACGCCAATATTTACAAGAACAGAAGAGAACAGAATTAAAGATTTTGCTGTCCTTGAGAACTTATAACCCTTGGCAACTGTTTAGCTGTATTTTCACCATACAAGCTCACATTGCAGAAGTGACGGATTTAGCAGTCAGTCCCGATGCTGAAACTCTAGTGAGCAGCAGTCGAGATAAAACATTAGGGGTTTGGGATATTAGCACAGGACAGCAAAAGAATTCTTTAATCGGTCATTCCGACTGGGTTTCGGCTGTGGCAATTCCCAGTAATGGTAACATCATCGCCTCGGGCAGTCGCGATCGCACCATTAATATTTGGCACTTAAAAACTGGTCGCTTACTGCGGACAATGGCAGGTCGCGCCAATTTTGTCAAGTCCCTGGCTCTCACCCCCGATGGGAAAATTGCCCTGAGTGGCGGTATTGGCTGCACTCTCAGTCTGTGGGATACCAGTACGGGGAACCTCTTGCGAACCCTCACCGGAGCAGCCAATTCCCTCGATACCCTTGCCATCGATGGGCGATCGCAGTTCGTTGCCAGTGGTAATGGCGACGGCACGATTCAAGTTTGGGAACTGGCAAGCGGACAAATGTACCGACATTTTCTCGCCCATCGAGAGGGCATTACGGGATTATGTTGGAGTCGCGATCGCCAAACCCTTTTCAGTTGCAGTATTGATAAAACCCTTGGCGTTTGGGATCTGTCCACTGGGCAATTAAAACATCGCTTTATCGGTCATTTAGGAACAGTCAACGCTCTTTGTCTGAGTCCAGATGAACAAAACATTTTTAGCGGTGGTAGCGATAAAACCATTAAAATTTGGGATTTGCGAACCAAACGACTGCAATATAGCTGGGAAGGCCATTTAGACTCCGTAATTGCCCTGGAGATTGATCCAGAGGGTCAGCAACTTTTCAGTGGAAGTCGGGATGGAATAATTAAAATTTGGGGCGTAAAATAAACTCCATCGAGAGAAAAATAAAAAGTTTCTTGAGATTATGTCTCTCCAGGATCGCGTCTTTGTGAACTGGGAGAAATATAAACATAAACGCAAATTTTCGGGGTGCTACTCGTGGTCAAAGCCAAATGTTTTTTGACTATTTTCATAGCCGTCTCCTTGCTGGGAAAAGTAAATTGTTTCGTGTCCCCAGAGATTAATAATTTCGCAACTCGCTGCTGTCAGTGTTGTGATGTGAATGGCGAAAATTGTAAGTGTTGTTTGTGTAATTAGTGTTGTCAACCGGTAGAGGAAAATAAATCGCCAATATTTTCCTCTTTCTTCTCTTTTTCCTCTGCTAAAAGAGTAAATCCGATGTTAAAAAGGCAAAAAGAGTATCTCTATTGCTAATCCGAAGAATTTTTTCTGATTTGAGAAGACCTTTTTTTGCGAACAGCGTGTCAGAATAGGAGAATCTTATCGATCTGGGTTTAAATCTAGGTCAATAATGTAACTGGATTTTCTCTTTTCTTGAACGCGATACCCTTATGAGTTGGCAGGTATTTTTTCAGCAATTCCGGCGCAACAGAAGACCTGAAATCCAAATGTTGCAGCGTTTTTTCGGCGGGGTTGCTGCTGCGTTAGCCGTTGGGGGATTGCAAATCGCAGGATTTATTGAACCCTTGGAAAATCAAGTCAGCACTTTGTTATTTAGCCTGCGAGGGTCGCGAAGTTGGGACGATCGCATCGTAATTGTGGGGATTGATGAAAAAACGATTGAAGAATTAGAAACTCTTTCTTGGTCGCGATCGCCCTACACCAAATTACTCGCTATTTTAAAGCGATCGCAGCCCCAAGCCGTTGTTTTTGACGTGCTGATGCTCGAGGAAACCCAAGAAGATGACCTCTTAGCCCAAGGCATGAAACAGGGTATCCCGGTCATTCTTCCTGTCGCTTGGGATCGAAACGGTCGCTTATTGCATTCTCCCCCATCTCTGCAACAAGCCGCGATCGCCGAGGGTTACATTGCCCTCACTCAAAATTTATCCGGTACGACCCAAGCGATCGAACCTAAAGTCCAAGGCTTTCTCAGTTTGGGTTTAGCCGTCACCTCTATTAAATCCTTGGGGTTAAGTTTACCGCAATTAAATCGCCCTCTCTGGATCGACTGGCCGGGAAAGGCAAGAGAAGCAACGCAATATTCCCTAGCAGATACAATTCGGGGTAAAGTTCCCGAGTCTGCCTTTACCGATAAAATCGTTTTGGTGGGAGCGACGGCCATGGGTTTCGATCCCCTGAAAACCCCCTATGATGTCGATCCACCCACCAATGGCGTTTACCTGCACGCAGCCACGATTGATAATCTCTTGGGACGCGGTTTTTTTCATTCTCTGTATCCCACCAATGCGATCGCCGCTTGGTTGATTTATGGGGCGATCGGCAGTCTCCTCAGTTTTAATTTAACGCCGAAGCGGATGCGAACGCAAATCGCTCTGAGTTTGGGGGCGATCGTTGGTTGGTTACTTTTGTGCGGTTTGGGTTTTTATGGGAAATATCTCCTGCCTATTGTTGCCCCCATCGCGGTATTGAGCGTTACTGTTTTCGTCACCCTCTTGCAGCGTCTCGTCCAAATTAGAGCGATCGCTGTGTGGGCAATCCTCTACGACTCTTTGACAGGGTTGCCAGAACATTCCTACTTTTTGCAACAATTAAAACGAGTTGTAGTCAACAAAGGGGGAAAACACGCCTTCTTGGTGCTGAATCTCGATCGCTTTGGGGATTTGAATGCCGATCGAGGTCAAGGATCGAGCGATCGCTTGCTCTTGGCTGTGAGCGATCGCCTGGGGGAGATTCTCAAAGGTTCACTATTTAAAGAATGTCTGTTAGGACGTTGGGGTGCAGATGAATTTCTCATTTTTTATCCCCATCCTACCAGCAGCGCCACGGTGATTTTTTTGGCTCGCACTATTGATGAATGTTTACAAACGACCTTTCAGCTAGAACAACAACAGGCGTTTAGTCGTATTAGTATTGGTATTGCCTTATCTTGGGAATCTACACACTGCCCAGAAGAGTTATTAAACCACGCTCGTATTGCCATGTATCAAGCTAAACTGCAAGGTAAGCGGCGCTACGCCATTTTTAACCCACAACTCCATCAAGCTGCAATTTCCCTCTGGCAGCTTGAAAGTGATTTTCGTCAAGCTCTTGGGGGTATTGAGACTCGATTAGAGCAGGAATTTCGCCTTCATTATCAACCGATTATTAAACTTGAGACGGGTAGAATTATTGGCTTTGAAGCCTTAGTGAGATGGCAGCATCCCCAACGTGGTTTAGTCTCTCCGATTGAGTTTATTCCCCTAGCGGAAGAAACAGGTTTAATCGATCTTTTGGGACAATGGGTATTGTATAAAGCCTGTTATCAATTGCAGACTTGGCAAACTCAATTGAAGCATTGCTCTGGGTTAATTGTAGCGGTAAATCTCTCTCCCAGCCAACTTTTGCAGCCAGAATTGGTGACGCAAGTTCGTTCGGTACTTGAGGCAACTGGTTTGGATAGTCACTGTTTAAAGTTGGAAATAACTGAAAGTAGTTTAACTGCTAATGAAGAAGATGCGATCGCAATCTTGCATCAATTACGAGCATTAGGAGTTCACCTGAGTTTAGATGATTTTGGTATTGGTTATTCTTCCTTGAGACGGTTGCATCGCTTTCCTCTCAATTTATTAAAAATTGATAAATCTTTTGTGAAAGGACTAACCTACGAATCAGAAAGTTTAAATATCATCAAAACTATTTTAGAATTAGCTCGGACTTTAGAGATTAATGTGGTCGCGGAAGGCATTGAAACCCAAGAGCAGTTTTTTCAATTAAAGCAACTTCAATGCGATTACGGACAGGGATACTTATTTTCTAAACCCATTGATGCGATCGCAGCCGAGACTTTATTAATCAAAAACCCTCTTTTTCAATGATCTCCTATCAACTACAATGTACCATGTTCGCTGAGAATTTTCTCTACCCGCGCTTCATCAATGCGGGAGGTAATTCTTTTCGATTCGTGCATATCTCGACTCGTTTTAGCTAAACTCAAGGTAGAACCCACTGTAAAAGTTAAGCCCATACCCATAAAGCCTTTAATCCAATTATCAACGGGAAGATTGAGAATTCCCAATGTCATTCCTGTCAGAGAAATAACAAAAGTCGCCCAAGTTTGAACAATCCATGCGGTGCTATGATCTTGGTTCAATATTTGTTTTGCCATTGTTCTTTCACTCCAATTTGTATTTTCAAACTATATTCAAAGTTTAAATTTTGACCCAGATTGGATTGAGAACAATAGTGACAGTTTTTGGATTGGAGAGAAAATAGCCTCTGTCGCAAGAATGCAGATTTGTTTGGCTTAGAAAGGATTTCGGGCAGGATATAATAAACCGGAGATGACTGGTTTTGGGGACGCGATCAGTATTTTGACTTTCGGCGATCGCCAATACAATACCGATTTGATGGTAAAGTAGTGCATTAACTGTTTACAAGCGATCGATGTGTGGAATTTGTGGGGTTGTATATGCAGACTTGAATCGAGAGGTTAATGCGAAACTAATCGATCGCATGGCCGAAAAGATTATTCATCGAGGTCCCGATGAGGGGGGAAATTATGTATCTAGAAATGTTGGTTTAGGTTCTCGCCGTCTTTCAATTATCGACCTCGCTGGGGGTCAGCAACCTATCTATAATGAAGATAAGACCATTTGGGTTGTTTTTAATGGGGAACTCTACAATTATCGAGAACTGACCGCTTCTTTAACTCGTTTGGGTCATAAATTTTATACTGAAACCGATACGGAAGTTCTTGTTCATGCCTACGAAGAATTTGGCGATGAATTTCTGGAATATCTTAACGGAATGTTTGCTTTTGCTTTGTGGGATTCGCGACGACAGCGATTAATTATTGGGCGCGATCGCATGGGCATTAAACCGCTTTATTATACAATACACGATGATGCTTTAATTTTTGGTTCGGAATTAAAAACAATCCTTGCTTATCCTCATTTACCGCGAACAATTGACCTTGTTGCCCTCAATGAATATCTCAGTTTTGAATATATTCCTACACCGAGAACTATTTTTCAAGGGATTTCTAAATTGCCTCCCGGTCATGCTTTAAGTTATACGGAGGGAGAATTAAAAGTTTGGCAATATTGGGATATTAATTTATCGCGCAGTGAAAATATTAAGCCCAAGCAAATAAAAGAATACGAACAAGAACTTCTGAGTGTTATTAAAGATGCTGTACGCAAAGAAATGGTCAGCGATGTTCCCGTTGGGGTTCTTTTGAGTGGGGGTTTAGACTCCAGCGCGATCGCGGCTATGATGTCAGAAATTGCCCCTGGAAATGTCAAAAGTTTTTCGATTCGTTTTGACGATCCTTCTTTTGATGAGTCTTCCTATGCCCGTAAAGTAGCACATCATTTACAGACGGAACATTATGAATTAACTTTAACCCCAAAATTGACTTTAGATTTAGTTCCACAACTGGCTCAATTTCTTGATGAACCTTTGGGAGACTCTTCAATTATTCCCACTTTTTTACTTTCTCAATTTACGCGCCATCATGTTAAAGTTGCTTTAGGAGGAGATGGAGGAGACGAACTATTTGCTGGTTATTCGACTTTACAAGCACATCGATTAGTTGAATATTACGAGAGATTATTACCTGGATTTGTTCGCCATCGTTTGATTCCTTGGTTTGTCGATCGCCTGCCTGTTTCTTTTGATAATATTAGTTTTGATTTTAAACTACGGCGTTTTATTGCTGGTCGAGGGATTCCTATTATTATGCGACATCATCAATGGTTAGGATCGTTTACGGTAGATCAAAAACGTCAACTCTTGGAACCGTGGACGCAATTACAAGAAAAAGATACCTATCAAGTTGCTTTTGATCATCAGCAACAATCTCAGGCAAAGGAAGCCTTAAATCAATTACTTTATTGCGATTTAAAGTTATATTTAGAAGGGAATATTTTAGCCAAAGTCGATCGCGCTAGTATGGCTAATTCTTTAGAAGTACGAGTTCCTTTATTAAATCATACTTTGGTAGAATATGCGGCACAAATGCCCCACAGTCTCAAATTACGAGGCTTAACAACAAAGTATATCCTGCGTCGTGCCATGCGAAATCATTTGCCTGAAGAGATTATGAAGCGCGGCAAAAAGGGCTTTAATATGCCTGTGGCAAAGTGGCTTACTGGGGAATTACGTCCTTTAGTTGAAGATATGTTATCTCGTGAAAGATTGCAGCGAGAAGGCTTTTTTAATGCTGATTTTGTACAGCAATTATTACAAGAACACATGACAGGAAAAGCCGATCGCCGGAAGTTATTATGGACTTTATTAGTTTTTGAATTATGGTACGAACATTGGGGAAATGGATGAAACAAAAACTTGTTATTCTATTAAATCAAGTTTTTGTAGACGCGATCGCATTGCGCTGGGTTGTCGTTGAAAATGCTTGGCTAAGTCCTTAATACTCATGCCATTGTTAAAAAGAATGCCAAGTTCTTCATCTTCCTCAGTTGTCCATTTTGTATAGGCTTTAGGATATTTTTTGCGGATTTTATCTAGGCGATCGCTATAGGAAGATTCAGCGATATCAGCACAATGTAAATCTTTTTCAAAATCATCTAAGGTCTGTTTTAATAAATTTTGTAAAGTTTGGCGTAAATCTTGTAGCGATCGCCTCTCTTCTGAATACGAATCCCAACAGTTTTGGACGGCTTTACGGATACAACGTTTGACGGGTAATAAGTTTGCATTGGAATGGGTTTCTATTTTGTCGTTGAGAATGCTAGAATGATAATTAGTATTAACTTGTTTTTCTGGGGAATTTAGGAAACTTTTCACATAAGCAGTATTAACAACAGCAGCCACTAATTTAAAACAACAAAGCGGTTCTTCCTGAGAATATTGGAAAGGTTCGCTTAAACTAATGGTTAACAAAAACTTGGTGGGATCGAAATCCTTTAAAGCTAAGGCTGTAATTGCTTGTTCACAGGTATATTCACCGTCATCGAGTCGATCTAAGAGGTTTTTCCAATGGGGATCGGTAATCCCTAAATTATATTGAGTTCCGTTGCAATTAAAGATAGCGCGATATCTTCTTCTGCGGGAAAATGTTGAGATTTTCCAGAGGAGTTTTTTGGGTTTTAATAAACAAAGTGAAGCGCAAGCAGGATTATCCTGTAATAATTCTAATTCAAGGCGATCGCCTTGATTCCCTAATAATGAGAAAGAATAGTTTATCTTTTGAATTTCTGGTTTCAGCAGTTTATTTAACTGGTCGGTTGTCGGCCAACCCATAAATTGCCAGGGGCGATCGCTGACGATCCAGTTTTCCGGTTGATGAATGCGAGAATGAGGGCGATCGCATTCAATTCTAAGAATATTAAAAAGCTCGGGTTCTTGTCCATTGCTCAAGGTATAATGCTCCTGATAGAGCGTTCCATCAGTTTGAGAGGAAACAGGTCTAAGCCATCCCGAACCATCAGTTTTAAACCCTGCAATACACCGTCCACCATGTTTTAAGGAATTGGCTAAACAGATGATTTCAAACGTAGTCATTGCCAAACGCGATCGGATAATACACTCAAGGATTTAATTTTACATTAAAATACGCCCCACGACCGCACAGAAATTTTACCCACAAGTGCGATCGCGATAACCCTAATCTTCAAGGGGTTTTTTGTATGAGACGGGGACTGAAATCCTTGGGATATCTAGCCGGTGATGAGAGTAAGAGTATCACCATCTTCTCGACTAACGCGATAAACTCGACCAAAACCGAGAACAAAACGACCATCGCGAGGGGTTAACTTAACAATGCGAAAATCTGGTAAACTGCGGAGAATCTGGATAGTTTCACCGAATCTTTCCTCAAAGCGATCGCCAATTTGCTGCCATGTTTCTGTTTCTCTCTCCATAAATGTTGCTTGACAATTTAAACTCAAACGAGGACGAGCAAAAATATCTTCGCATTTGCTTTCATCTTCGATAAAAAGAATACTTACTTGGGAATTATCCTTTAAATTTTGAGTATGTAGGGCTAAACCACTGGCAAAGAAGTAAATATTTTGCTGTTCATCCATGACAAAAGGGGCATAACTCGCATTAGGAACACCTTCTTTACTGACGGTACTTAAAATAACGCTACGGACGCGATCGCAAAACTCTTGATAGGCAATTTGAACTTGTTCAATTTGAGTCATAGATATAAAAACCCACTTTATTAGGATTTACGCAGCTAGGGAGCGAGACACTCCCACTGTATTCTCTGGTTATGGTAGTGCGGGCATCTTGCCCGTTAATGCGTAAGTCCCACTTTATGCCATTATAAAACCCGGAGTTCCCTGTTGCCTCTTCCCTAATACTTGTTCAATAAAATGCTATCTGTATCCGAAGCCGAAGCAATTATTCTCGACCTCGTACAACCTTTAGAAAAGATTGAGACAGTTACTTTAGAAAATGCCAGCAGACGCATTTTAGCTCATCCCGTCAGCAGTCCCCTCGATTTTCCCTATTGGGATAACTCTGCAATGGATGGTTACGCGGTGCGTTATGAAGACCTGCGAGGGTGCGATCGCGCTAATCCTAAGATATTAAGAATTATTGAAGAAATTCCCGCCGGAATTCAACCCCAAAAAACGATCGCGTCAGGAGAAGCAGCGCGAATCTTTACCGGGGCGGTAATGCCTCAAGGTGCTGATACCATTGTTATGCAGGAAAATACCCAGCGAGACGGCGATCGCGTCACGATTTTGCAGGCACCTGGCGATCGCGAATTTGTCCGTCACAAAGGGGCATTTTATCAGTCGGGAAACGCCCTTTTGGGGTCGGGAATTGCCATCGGTGCGCCGGAAATCGCCGTTTTAGCGACAGCACAATGCACCCAGTTTTCGGTTTATCGTCGCCCTCGGGTGGCTATCTTCTCCACGGGAAACGAGTTGATTGCCCCCGGAAATGCCCTACAACCGGGGCAAATTGTAGATTCTAATCAGTATGCCCTGAGAGCTTTTGTCTCGGATTTAGGAGCCATTCCCGTCCCTCTCGGCATTGTCCGCGATCGCCCAGAAGACCTAGAAGCGACGATAAAAAAGGCGATCGCCGATGCGGATCTAGTGCTTTCCACGGGAGGGGTTTCCGTAGGAGAATATGACTACATTGAGGAGATTTTGGCGAAATTGGGCGGGAAAATTTATATTCGCAGCGTCGCAGTTAAACCGGGAAAACCCCTCACTGTGGCAACATTTGAGCAAGAAAAGCGCACTTGTTTGTATTTTGGTATTCCAGGAAACCCCGTTTCCGCTTTGGTGAGTTGTTGGCGATTCGTTCAACCTGCCTTAAAGAAATTATCGGGACTGGGGGGAGATTGGCAACCGAAGTTTGTGATGGCGCGATCGCGTCACGATTTAAGCGCCAGTGGCACGCGGGAAACCTATCTTTGGGGACGTTGGGATATTATAAACGGGGGCTATGAATTTTCTCTGGCTGAAGGCGATCGCAGTTCGGGTAATTTAATGAATTTAGCTCAAACAAACGGGCTGGCCATCGTTCCTGTGGGGGAAACGGCGATCGCGGCAGGAGAAAAGGTTTGCGTGATGTTAGTCTGAGTAAGTACAAATATTCTGATAAAAGAACAATAACGTTTTACAATAAAAATTAAGTTTTCCATCGGCGATCGCCCTTTTTAGCAATTCCATGTCTTACGAACCCCTACATCATAAATATCGTCCCCAGAAGTTTGTCGAATTGGTGGGACAGGAGGCGATCGCGCAGACTTTAACGAATGCTTTGGACAGCGATCGTATTGCCCCTGCATACCTTTTTACGGGACCGAGAGGGACAGGAAAAACCTCCTCAGCGCGAATTTTATCAAAATCTTTGAACTGTTTGCAAAGCGATCGACCTACCCCCAATCCTTGTGGAAAATGTGATGTTTGTCGGCAAATTGCTCGAGGTTCAGCGATGGATGTTATTGAAATTGATGCCGCGAGTAATACTGGGGTTGATAATATTCGAGAAATCATCGAACGCGCTCAATTTGCCCCAGTTCAATGTCGTTATAAAGTTTATGTTATTGATGAATGCCATATGTTAAGTACCCCCGCATTTAACGCTCTTTTAAAAACACTAGAAGAGCCGCCAAATCGGGTTATTTTTGTTTTAGCGACGACAGATCCACAACGGGTTTTAAATACTATTATTTCTCGCTGTCAGCGTTTTGATTTTAGACGCATTCCTCTCGAATCAATGGTTAAGCATTTAACTTATATTGCAGTAAAGGAAGATATTAATATTGCTAGTGATGCTGTAACTCTTGTGGCACAAATTGCCAATGGAGGCTTGAGAGATGCAGAAAGTTTATTAGATCAATTGAGTTTGATTCCAGACCAAGTTACAGTGGAAAAAGTTTGGGATTTAGTTGGAGCCGTTCCCGAACGAGATTTATTAGTATTATTAAAAGCAATTCATTCTGACAATCCTGAAGCAGTTATCGAACAATGTCGGCATTTAATGGATCGAGGTAGAGAACCTTTGATTGTGCTGCAAAATTTAGCTACATTTTATCTCAATTTATTGATTGCCAAAACATCTCCTCAACGTAGCGATCTGGTTGCTGTAACAACTCCAACTTGGCAAGAATTGTGCCAAGAAGCGAAACAATGGGATATTGCTGTAATTTTGCAGGGACAGCAAAAACTCAAAGAAAGTGAAGTCCAAATTAAAAATACAACTCAACCTCGGTTATGGTTAGAAGTGACCTTATTGGGACTCTTACCTAGCGCGATCGCGGTATTTTTGCCCAATAATACTGCAACTCAATCTAGCGTACAATCAACATCAAATCAAACTAGAATAGCCCCTAATCAAACAACCCAAGTACCTACTACATCTCAACCCAAACCAGAAATTTCTCAACCTCAACCCACTACGGAAAAGTCACCATTTTCTACAGTGCAAGAACCTTCGCAAACAGTATCAAATTCTGCACCCAGACAAGCATTATCAAATGAAGAACGATTTCAAAAAAGAGTTGAGGAAAGTTGGCAAAAAGTCCTACAAACAATTGAACCTCCAGCCTCACGCGCATTAATTAAACAAAGCTGTGTTTTAATAGATTTTGATATTGATGAATCTATCGCCTACTTAGGGATGAACCAGCCCAACTTACTCAAACTTGCTCAAACAAAAATCCCCCAAATTGAAGCAGCATTTGAACAAGTTTGGCAACAAAAAATTAAAGTAAAAATTCAAACAGAAAAAAAAAACAAATCTCCTAAAATAGAATCTAATTCTAGGGCGATCGCCAAACCTAATGAGAATATTACCCCAACTCAATCTCCATTTTCAGCAACTACAGCGATCGCCAAACCCAATCCTGAAGTTAGATCGAACTTAAGTTCTCAAAATAGTGCAGTTAAAGAAACAGCGATCGCCAATTCCCAAAGCACCAGCATTAAAAAATCCCCCGCATCCCCAGTTAGAGAAAAAATAGATGCTAAGAAAAATAGCGATCGCACTCCTGCTTCTAGAATAGATTCTCCACCAGAATCCGCGATCGTAGAACCAAAAGAAGAAGAAGAAAGCGAAACCTTATTAGCCGCCAATGAATTTGCTAGTATATTTGAAGGAGAAGTTCTAGATTTAGAGGTAGACTTTTTTAAAAACTTCGATAGATAGCACAAGGAACTATCATAAATACTAAACTTTGTCAAGTTTAATACTTAAAAATTAACAGTAATGCAAACAGCATTTTGCCTTCCTCCGTTTCTCTGGAGCGATCGGGTAATATAATAATAGACTGCAAAATTATTAAACAGGCATAAGGAAAACGCCATGAGTGAAAATGCAACCCCCTCTCAGCGTCTTGCGGAGAAAGTTGAAGTTTCCATCCGTCTCGATTCAGATTTACTCGACCAACTCAAGCACCTGAGTAACGATCCCAGCCGCATTATTGAAACCGCAATCAAACAATGGTTGCGAGGGGAACGAGAGCAAGATGACGAACTGACCCGAACGTTTAGACGCAATCCTCCCGTTCCCCCCCGAGGAGAATGGAACGATTGATGAGAATGGGGTGTACGATTAATTTCTGAGTTGCTTATGGGGTCTATCGAAATGAACGCTGCTGCAACATCGATCCATTCCTTGAATTGGCAGGATTTGGGAGCGGAATTGATATTTACTCAAGATATTTCGGGTAAATATCTTTCTTTTTACTGGAAATTTGCTCAAGAACATGGTTTAAATCCCGAACAAATCATTGGTCATCATTGGCGAGATCTGTTTACTCCCAGTGATGCAGAAAGCTATCAGGAAACCTTGATGCAGGTAGTGGAAAAGAGAAGACCTCAGAATTTTTATTGTTTTTTTGTCTGGAAAGAGGAATCATTACCCTTTGAACTATCCATCACTCCAATTTTGCAATCGGAACATCCCATCACCTCTGTTTTGGTTATAGGTTCTCTGCTTGACAAAAATGCGATCGCCAAGTCTCCCCAGTTATCCCAAAACAGATCCCAAACAATACCGGAAGATAATTATCAAGAATTTATCACTCAAGTTGCTCGCAATATTCACCGCAATCCCTATCAAAATTTACTTTCGCAAATTTCTCGCACTCTGAGAATTACCTTAGATGCAGAAACAATTTGGACTGAAACCGCTCGTAAATTAGGGCAAGAATTAGAGGTATCTCGAGTTTTGATGATTTCCTGTCATCCCAATACGAAAGTTTTAAAGGTAGAAACAGAATATTGTAAAAAACCCTTTAAATCCCTGTTAGGAGAACGATTAGATATTCGTTTAGAACCCTATTTGCAACAAGCACTGCAAACCGATGAACCGATCGCCGTAGATTGCGTTGAAACATCGCCTTTTGAGCAAAAATCGGTCTTAGTAGTCTCTGCTTTTTACCAAAATAAACGCAATGCTTTGATCTGCTTGCAACAATGCGATCGCCATCGTCGTTGGAACGATGTCGAAATCGAACTCATGCGGGAGTTAGCTGATCTAATGGGGATTGCGATCGCTCATGCTAATCTCTACAAGCAAGCCAAACAAGCCAGCGAAGAAGCAGCCGAAGCCTCTCGTCTCAAAAGTGAATTTTTAGCGGGTACTTCCCATGAGTTAAGAACACCGCTTAATGGAATTATTAATTTCCTTAAATTCGTTTTGGACGATATGGCAGACGATCCAGAAGAAGAGCGAGAATTTGTCGAACAGGCTCATAAATCAGCGCTGCATTTGCTCAATCTCATTAATGATGTTCTCGATCTGGCCAGAATTGAAGCTGGGAAAATGGAGGTGAATTTTGATGAATTTTCTCTCAATAATACTTTTATTGATTTAGACAAAAAAATGAGACCCTTGGCTGAAAAACAAGGGTTAAGTTTTGAGATTCAACTCCCCGAAACTCAAGAGCCTATTTTTCTTTATGGAAGCTATCAACGTCTCTTGCAAGTTCTCTTGAATTTAGTCGGTAATGCGATTAAATTCACCCATGAAGGAGGTGTAACCATCGATGTTGATATTACCAGTAAAAAAGTTGCAGTTAACGATCGCGAATGTCCTGGAATAGCGAGGATTCGCGTTGCTGATACGGGAATTGGTGTTCCTTTAGATAAACAAGATACCCTATTTCAAAAGTTTGCTCAAGTCGATGGCGGTCGAACTAAATCTTATGGAGGAACGGGATTAGGATTGTCAATTTCTCAAACCCTTGTTGAACTGATGGGAGGAAAAATCAACTTTTTTAGTATGGGTGAAAATTTAGGTTCGACAGTCACATTTACTATACCGCTTTCCACCCTCCCCTTGAATAACTAAAAATCTAAAGAATCCTTAGAGAATATAAATTTTTGTAACAATTATGGAAATATTACATAAAATCTTGTTGAGATTTACGAAGTAAGAGGGAAGGCGATCGCAACTATAAATCAAAGAAGCAAAGAAAATGTCCCGTTAGATCGCCTTTCGTGTATCCAACAGACGAATGAATAATTAGCGCTGGAGGTCATGTTATGTCAAAGTGGTTCGCAGATAGTTTAGCAATTGGTTTTTTAACCGTTGCTATTGGTGGGGGAATCTCTGTACTGATGCCTCAAAATCCTCAAGCTATCGTCATCGGTGCTGGTTTAAGTGCAAGTGCAAGCTCGGTTATCCTCACTAAACGTCGCAGTCAACTGTCAGATGACGATCTGGAGTCGGGGGAAAAAGAGTGGGATCAGCAAACCGAGGAAGCAACTGTATCGCGTCTTCGTAATCCCTGCACGGCTCTGGGTTCGGAGAAAGCGATCGCTTGCTTGGAGAGTCGGCAGATTGCTGTAGAGAACATTCGTTCTGCTAATCCCGATGTTGACCCAATTTTTGATAAGCACGCTATTTATCTCGGGGAAAACCTCGCCCATGAAAATGGTACTCTTTTACTGACTCCGTTACTGAAAACGATCAAGTATGCAATTGCGAATAATCGCGGTGTTTACTATCAATTCCGCAAAAATCCCACCCAACTGCAAATCCAAACTTTAACTCGCTTTTGTTATGGATTGAACAAGGATACTTTGTTATCTTCTTACAGATATAACAAAGACAATAAAACTATTTCTGCCAAGATTCAAGATCGATCTGATGTTCGTCACTTTTTTATGGGTCAATGGTTTGAACGATTTATCTGCGATCGCATTTGTCGGCTGTTTGATGAACTCAAGTTACCGTATTCTTACCTGATGAATCCGATTGTCAAGTTTACCAATGGCGATCGTTTTGAGTTAGATTTGGTGTTGTGGGTTAGTGGCAAATTGTTCTTAATTGAATGTAAAACTGGGGGAGATGCTAACGCGCATTTCAAGAAATTCTCCAATCATTGTAAACGACTCTCAATTCCGCCATCTCATGGATTTTTAGTCATTCTCGATCGCGAAGATAAACAGAGTCAAAGTGATAGTCAATTCTGGAAATTTCAAGTTACGAATCAAGATAATCTCGTTTTGAGGTTACAGGATGTTTTCGGCTAATATGTTGAGGCAGCTTAATAATATAAATCTGGTTAATAAGCTAGACAAGCCTTGGGTTTGCACCCAAGGCTTATTTAAAAAACAGACTAAAGAAAGTCAGCTAGATTATTCCTCTTCTCTCGTATTTTCTTCGGTTATCATTTCACCTTCAGGCGCTTCAACTTCAGTAGCTTCAACTTCAGTAGCTTCAACTTCAGTAGCTTCAACTTCAGTCATTTCTAAACTTTCATTTTCCTCCGATAGAGGTACGATCGCCACGGCGGCGATCGCATCGTCTGTATCCAACTTTTGCACCCGTACCCCCGTCGCCCCACGAGACTGAGTAGAAATAGCATCCACCGCTTGACGAATAATAACACCTCGGTTGGTTACTAACATCAACTCATCTCCCGCATGGACAACCAGTAACCCGACTAACTCATCCTCCTTGGACTTGAACTTGATCGATCGCAGTCCCATTCCCGCCCGATTTTGCAAGCGGAATTGAGACACAGGAACCCGTTTTCCGTAACCTTTAGCGGTAATAACTAACACCCAAGGACCCTCTCCCGCAGTCGTTACGGTTTCCTCCTCCGTATCTTCGCTATCTTCCCCTGATCCCTCGATATCTTCTGCATTGGTTGCGGTTTCCTCGTCGATATCCTCTGCATTGGTTACAGTTTCCTCGTCGATATCCTCGAAACCTTCCTCCTCTTCTGTATTGGGGGCGAGACTGGCCACCACTTGACTGAGGAAAATATCCATGCCGATCGCATTATCATTCTTTTTCAACTTCATGGACTTCACCCCTCGCGTCGCCCGTCCGAGAGGTCGCAACTGTTTATGGCTGGCTTGAAAATGAATCGCCATTCCCAGACGCGATCCGATAATAATGCTATCTTCTGCCGTGGCTAAACGTACCCAGCGCAAGCGATCGCCTTCTCCGAGAGAAATAGCAATCAAACCATTGTTGCGAATATTACTAAAGGCAGAAAGGGCGCTTTTTTTAATGATGCCATTTTGAGTGAGCATGACGAGATAACCATCATCGGTAAACTCACTAACTGCAATTAAAGAAGTGATTTTTTCTTCCCGAGGGATGGGGAGAAGCTGCACGATCGGCGCACCCCGCGCCGTCCTGGATGCCGTGGGAATTTTGTAAGTATTGATGGAATAGACTACGCCGCGATCGCTGAAAAATAAGACCATATCGTGATCGCAACAAGTTAAGAAATGCTCTACCGCATCATCTTCCTTGATTTTGGCACCCGCCCGCCCTCGGGTGGCACGATTTTGCGCCTCAAAGGTATCCACAGGCATTCGCTTAATGTAACCTTGTTCGGTCAGGAGAATCACAACGGGTTCATTGGCAATTAAATCCGTTTCGTCTAATTCTCCTTCTGCGGCCAGAATTTCCGTGCGTCGGGGGGTTGCATGGATGTTTTTAATCTCTGTAACTTCCTCAACAATAATGCCTTCGATGCGCTCCCGCCGTGCCAAAATGTCTTCTAAGTCTGCAATAACTGCCAGTAATTCTTCATGTTCTGCATTAATTTTCTCAGATTCTAAAGCCGTTAAACGACGCAACTGCATTTGCAAGATAGCATCGGCCTGCACTTCTGAAAAAGCAAAATTCTCTACTAATTGCTGTTTGGCGGTCGCCGTGTCTGCTGCTTGGCGAATGAGTCGAATGATCGCATCTAAATTCTCGAGGGCGATCAGCAATCCTTGCAGAATATGATCTCGCTCTTGTGCCTTGCGAAGTTTATACTGGGTGCGGCGAGTAATGGCTTCAATGCGGAAATTGAGGAAGACTTGCAAAAAGAACTTTAGATCGAGGAGTTGGGGTTCTCCGTTGACCAAAGCCAGCATATTTGCGCCAAAATTGTTCCGCAGGGGGGTTTGTTTGTAGAGATTATTGAGGACAACTCGGGCGATCGCGTCTCGTTTGAGTTCAATTACAATTCGCATTCCATCGCGATCGCTTTCGTCGCGAATGTCGGAGATGCCGTCGATGCGCTTATCGTTAACTAAATCGGCAATTTTCTCGATTAAGGAGGCTTTGTTGGTTTGATAGGGAAGTTCGGTGATAATAATGGCTTCGCGATCGGGACGACCTCGATGTTCCATCAGTTCGATCGCCGCCACCCCCTGCATCGTAATCGAACCTCGTCCCGTGTCATAAGCATCGCGAATGCCAGAATGACCTAAAATTTGCGCTCCCGTGGGAAAATCAGGGCCTTTAATATGGCCGCGCAACTGTTGAATGGTAATTTCTGGATTTTCAATCAGGGCAATTAAGCCGTCAATGACTTCCCCTAAATTATGAGGAGGAATATTGGTGGCCATCCCCACCGCAATACCCGAAGACCCATTCAGTAAGAGTTGTGGAATGCGGGAGGGAAGGACAACGGGTTCTTGTTGCGCCCCATCAAAAGTATCAGCAAAATCAACGGTTTCTGCTTCAATGTCTCGCAATAAAGCATTAGTGGCTAAAGATTGCAAGCGACATTCCGTGTAACGCATGGCTGCGGGGGGATCGTTATCTACAGACCCGAAGTTCCCGTGACCGTTGATGAGGGGGTTTCGCATGGAAAAATCCTGCGCCATCCGCACCAAGGCATCGTAAACGGCTGTATCTCCGTGGGGGTGGTATTTCCCTAAAACTTCCCCCACAACCCTCGCGCATTTGCGGAAGGGGCGTTCGGGGGTGAGTCCCAATTCGTACATGGCATAGAGAATTCGACGGTGAACGGGTTTGAGGCCGTCTCGCGCATCGGGTAATGCCCGTCCTACGATGACGCTCATGGCGTATTCGAGGTAGGATCGGGACATTTCGTTTCTCAAGTCCGTAGGGACAATCCGTTCCTGAGAGGAAGTCATAGGGTCACAAACTCCGTAAAATTGAAACTGAGGTGCTGGGAAAATCTTAAAAAATCAAGCTAAAAATTAAACTCATTGGGTATTGTTTAATCCGATGCTTTTTTTTCCAGTTGATTTGCTAAATTACTGTAATTTTCTCTACTATTTTACCTTGATTCTGTGCTTCTGGGAAGAGGATAAAGCTATAAAAAACCGCAAGTTTTTTGGAGATTCTTAAACAGGTGGCGATCGCCCTCACAGAAAGGTCAAATTCCTAACTCCCGCCAGTATTGTCTTTATCATTAATAATTAATAATTGATAATTGTTCATTGTTGAGCCTCAAATATTGAAGGGGATCGATCGGTTGACCTTCTTTACGAATTTCAAAATGGAGGTGAGGTCCATTAGAAAAGCCCGTCGATCCGACTTCGGCGATCGCATTTCCTTGTTTAACTGGCTGTCCTTCTATAACGCTAAATTTACTCAGGTGGCCGTAGAGGGTTGTCATTCCTCCTCCGTGGTCAATGACTACGGTTTTACCATATCCACCATACCATTGAGTGAGGATAACTGTACCGCTATCCGCCGCAGAGACGGGACTACCGTAATCTCCTGCAAAATCAATCCCGCTATGTAGTCGCTTCCCTCCCCAGATGGGATGCTGTCGCAACCCAAATTTACTAGAAACTTTCCCTGTGTGGGGAGCAATAAAGGTATTTGTACCGCCAAAAATGGCGCGATCGCGGTTTTCCATGCGTTTTTGAATCATTAAACCGATCCCTTGAGAATCTTCGGCTAATTTGGCTCGGAAATTATTTAAGTTCGAGCGATCGCCGTTGAGTTGTGCTACTAATTCTTGTTGAATTTCCACTTGTGCTTCTAGATCGGTCTTCTGGGTGCGGATTTGTGTTTGTAGGTGAGAAATTTGCTTTTTTTGTTCCTCAATGGTTTGTTTTTGTTGTTTAATTTTATTGGCGGCGATCTGTAGGAATTGCAAATGCTTGCGATCGGCTTGATAAACCAATTTAAGACGAGTGCGGCGATCGAAAAATTCGTTGAGGTCGTCACTTTTGAGGAGAAAGCGCCAGCCTTGACTGGTGAGGGACTGACGTTGAAGAAAGCGCAGTCGAGCAATGGTCGCGGTTAATTTAGGTTTATAAGTTTGGCGTTCTCGATTTAATTTTGTTTCTATTTCTACTAATTTTTTGTTGGCATTTTCATATTCTTTTTCATAATATTTTAATTGTAAATCCATCACTTGTACGGTATGTTGTAAGCTGCCCAAATACCGCTTTGCATCTTGTTCGATACTTGAGAGATGATTTTGTTTTTCAACCGCTTCTACTTGTTCGCGATCGAGGTCATTTTGCCATTCCTGTAGCAAATCAAGAGATGCTAAAAAGGGGTACCCTAAAAGTTGAGCGCTTGTGGATTGCCCTCCAAGTCCCCAAAAACCGATTGTTGCACAAAAGAGACAGACTAGCCCCAATATCGCGCGTCTTTTCCATCGTTGTATCCAATCTGGCATTACTTCAAGATTGTTACCTTTCTTATCATACCCGATGAATTGCCTTCACTGGCGATCGCCAAAGATGCAATTTTTCTTCATCTCCGCAATTCAGGTTTTAACTGGGAGAAGGTTCCTTGGGTAAAGTTTTAATCTCTTGAGATTCTCCAGTAATAATGCGTAGATTTTCCGAGGCTACTTCTTCTGTTTTGAGAGATTTAATTGCACTCAGTATTTCTTTAATGATAACGGCTGTCGGTACCGCAACAACAACCCCTAATAATCCTCCAACTCTTGCACCAGTCAGAATGGCAATGAATATCCAGAAGGGATTCAACCCCGTAACTTTTCCTAAAACTCGCGGTGCAATAATATTTTCTAGGACTTGTTGAATAATAACCGAGACAATCACAACTTGAATGGCAATACCAATATTTTGTAATGCTAATATGAATGTGACTGAAGCAATTCCGACAGAACCACCAAAAGGAATAATTGCCATTAAACCAATGGTTAAGCCAAACAATAAGCCGAAGGGAACTTTTAAAAATAAATAAATTAAAGTTAAGCTCACTCCCAGACAAATCGCTAAAATAAACTGTCCGATAAAATAGTTGCGAAAACTCGATCGCAGTGTCACAGAAAAAGGCTTTTGGATTTTAGAAGGGAGCCATTCTATCAAACTACGCCAAATATCATTGCCATGTAAGAGCAAGTAATAGGTAATAACAAAAGTCAAGACAATATCTAATAATTTAACAACAGTAAACAAAGTGACATTTAAAGCAAAATCTAGGGTTTGTCCGGCTAGATTTTTTAATTGTTGTTTAATTGTATTCTTAGCCGGAACGATTAAACCATCAAGGTTAATTGACAAACCTAGATTATTAAATCTTTCATCCAGTATCATTAATTGATATTGCCCTGAGTCAATTAATTCAGGTAAGCGATTTACTAATTGTTGCGCCTGAGAAATCACAGGAGGAAGTAAGGTTATTCCGACAGATAGTAATGTTAATATCGCGACCAAAGTAACGACAAAGGTTGCGATACTTCGCTTCAAGCCAATCTGTTCTAAAAAACTGGCTGGGTAGTTCAGCAAAAATGCCAATAATGAAGCAACCAAGATAATAATCAAGAGGGAGTGAAAATATCCAAAAATGGTCGAGAAAGCCCACGCATTTAAAACGATCAGAGGTGCAGCCAAGGCGATCGCCAAGACGCGAGATAAGGAAGATAAAGATTCCCACCACATTTTTAATCTACTTTTGGGTTCGGAGGATACTGAATTCACAAGACAAAAAATAAGCAATAAGATGGACTATTGAAGAAGAGAATCAGAAAATCAAGAATCGTGAGTATTTCCAACTGTTATTGATTCTAGCGGAATTTGTGGTTCTTGAGTCGGTTTTGGGGTGGGAATAGAGGTGTCTTTGTCTCGATCTAGGACATCTTTGATCCAGGCTTCTTCAATCCATGTTTTAGTCACGACAGCGAGGGGAAGTGCTAAAACCAGTCCTAAAAAACCAAAGAAAGTGGCAAAAAAGATTTGCGCGGTGAGGGTTGCAGCCGGTAATAAGGAAACCTGCTTTTGCATAATCATTGGACTAAACCAATAACTTTCTAAATTTTGGACGATGATATAAAGGACGATCACTGCGATCGCCTGCCAAGGGGATTCGAGGAGGGCAACGGAGAGGGGAAAAACAACACTAGCAGCCGGGCCAATATTCGGCATAAAGTTAAAGACAGCCGCTAAAAGTGCATGGGTAAAAACAAAAGGAATACCAATAAATAATAAACCGACTCCACAGCAAATTGAGACAAATAAGGAGTTAATACAAATGCCTCGCATCCAACTGATTAAGGCTAATTCGCATCGATCGAGAATTTCATCTGTCCGTCGTCGATAAAATGAGGGAAATAAAGTTAAAAATAATTTTCGATATGCGAGGGGATTCGCAAGAAACATGACGGCAAAAATGAGGATTAATAAGATTTGCAGTAACACCGTCAGGGAATTACCAAAAAAGTCAAAAAAGTTACCTAAAATACCCTGGGCAAATGGTCCAAATTGTTGGGTAATCTCGGTTAGGTTGGGGAGTTCTAATTCAATTTGATCTAAAGGAAGCCAACCGGGAGGATTTTCAAAGAAAAGGTCTAATAACTCTAGAACTTTATTAATAGCGATAGGAACTAAAGCAATTAATTTCTGAAATTGTGAGAGAAAGGGAGGTAAAACTAAGCCTAAAAATAAGAGGCTAAAAAGAAAGACTAACCCTAAAGAAATTGGGACAGCACGACTGCGGGAAATGGTTATTTTTCTCTGTTTACCAAAGTCTTGTAGCCAACGGACTAAACTATTGAGGGCGATAGACAGGACGACAGATGTAAAGATGAGTAACACTATCTGGCGAAATTGCCAGAGTATAATTAAGGAAATAATTAAACAAAATAAGCCAACCCAATTACCGAATTTCATTGCATTTCTCCTCAGAAGTTCTTTAAAAATTTGTTGTATTAATTACTATTTGTTGTTGTTTTAGCGTTTAATTTTTGGTTTCCCCCTAAGCCAAACAGCCAAACAACAACGACAACCCAATGCACGATCGCGACAACCCAAATAGAATAACTCAAACTATAAGCGATCGTGCAAGCAATTCCTAGCAATCCTGTTAGAATCAGAAAAGTTGGCTGGAAAAAGGTGGGAGATCCAGCAGGGTAAAAACTGTAAGCATTAAGAGGATGATAAATAATATACCCGACAAGGCTGGCGATCGCCCAAAATCCCCAGGTTAAGGCTGAAACTCTTTCCGTTGGATGGGGAAGCAATAAGACGCGGAAAATGAGTTCTTCAAAGAAGGCTGGGAAGAAGAAGACTTTCAGCCAACCTAATCCTTGTTGTAAGGGATGATCTCCGGTGAAACTGGGGGTAATAAAACCTGTAGATTTAGCAAAGGGAATCGCGATCGCGCTATAAATAGCCAAGGTTCCTAAGATGGTCAACCCATCCCTAGGATTAAGTTTTGTCAAAGCAGAAGCGAGACGATTAATGGCGATCGCAACGATAGGAATTTGACCGAACAAAACTGTAGGGGCAAGGGGCAAAATATCCGGATCGACACCCCCAACTTGATTACTGCGAATTAACCATAAACTCGCCCCATTGTCAAGAAAAATATTGGCAATTTCATCGTGAACTCGCCGAGGAAAGAGGGATCGCCAACTTAAAATGATATTAATAAAATGACTATCGCTAACAAATCCATTGCGGTTATTGACTCCTGCTAAATATTCTGCATTTTGCTGCCAATCTGGGCGCACTGTCCCTCGGGGAGTTAAACTTTGATAAAGGTCTCGAGCTAGGGCAGTAAATGCTTTGATTTGATGGGTTTGTGGATCGTCAGGATGATTGTCTATCCAGGCTTGAATAGTTGGATTAATTGTGGCTTGATGTTTGATTTGCGCGATCGCAATATAAAGGGCTTGACTGGAATCTTGTACGCAAGATGTTGCGGGAGTTACGGCTGCATTTCCCGTACCATCTCCGGTGCGATATCGTGCCATTATGATTTGAGTTTGTAAGCGTAATTCGCGAAATAAGGAAAGGCGAATGCGATCGAAATGATAGTCGCGAGTAAATGTATCTAATTTAATGAGAATATCAGAGACGGGACGAGTTCCTAGCCAACCCCGTTGTAAGTTTCCCATATAGGCTTCCCATGATAATGTTCCCGCAATAATACCATCAGGATTATGGGCGTAAACTTGTTGATATTTTATATCCCATTGCAATTCATCAGTAAAGCGATCGCGAACAATTTCTGCAATTCCATAGGAAAAATGTCCGGTTACTGTCCAAGGAAGATGTTCTTCCCCTTTATCTCCTCCAATGCCACCAAATAAATGTAATACTAAGGCAAGATCACCTTCTTGCCATTGAGCAATTGCTTCCTCGTTATTGTTGGTTTTTGGGTCGATTAATATCTTTTGTACTGTTCCTTTTTTTTGTTTAAGATTGTCCCAATTTTCCTGTTTAATATAGTTGAATCCGGCTTGTTGATTGAGAATAGTACGATCGGCTTTAAGCTGAACCAGTAAGCGAGGTTTAAGGGCTTGAACTGTAAAAATACCTGCTTTATCTTTGGCACCATAAATATACCAGCCTGCTTGGCCGCTAGGAGATTGATTGATTTGATGAGGTGTAGAAAAAGTGCGATCGTTGAAGCTAGAGGGTTGTTGAGGAATCCGAATAACTTCTTCTAAATTATCAAATTTATGGGTGTTTTTATTATAGTGACGAACGCGAAAATATTCTGTTACACAAGATGAATGATTGAGACAAGTCTGGGAGTTTTTTGGGGTTATATCAATTGGTTCTATAATCTTAACAAGGGCATAATAGCGTCCAGTCACTTGTATGGGTTCGCGATCGGTTTGTAAGATTGTTTGTCCTCCTTTATCTTTCATCAGATCGACAGCTTCTAAACTAACTATTAAATCATTTTGAGGTCTTCCTCCTGCGAGAGATTCTAGCGGTCCGACACGATCGCGATCGCCTAAACGAATGGGGTTAATATTTCCTTGTTCGATACTTTTTTGAGTCGCTGCTGAGAATTTAATATTGGTGGTCGTTGCTGCTACATAAAATCGAGTAAAATTGGTTTCTTTCCATTCTAAACGCATAATTTTCCCTTCTAAATCTTTATTTTCAGAAGGTGTATTATAGATTTCTAGCCAAACCCAATCGGGTAAAGTAGAGAGGGTTTTGATTTTATTTTTTTCTGCTGCTGTTGGTAAAATTAGCCGTCCAACCCATTCCCCTGTTGAGGAATAAAGTGTCTTGTTGATGGTTTGTTTTAATGGGTAATATCGAGGATGATTAAAGGGAGATTTAAGACTAATTATATAGTTTGATTCTGGAGCAATTTGGGATAATGCTGGTGACAGATAAAAACTAGAAATAAATGTAAATAAGAGTCCGATGATAACAATTAGAAGGCAATAAAATTTTAAATTCTTAATTTTAAATTTTGGCATAATCATTGTGCTTTGAAGAATGACTAGAATAATATTGAGGAATATCTAAATAGCGAAATTTAGTTTCATATAAAATATTCCAAGCTGCTTTTTGTTGATTTTTTGCAGCTTCTTGGAATTGGTACCAGTGACTTTGTTGATAATTTTCTCGCCAAAAATAGGGGGCTTTAAAAGTTGTTAAACTAAAAAATAAACCTTTTTTGCGGTGTCCTTTGTTGCGATCGCCAAATTCATTTTCGCTGCGAGTAACCGCACGTTCAAGCCAAAGATATTTATTATATAGTGGAATTTGTTCCTTTCCATAGATTTTTTGTTCGCTTAAGGCAAGATAACGTTGAATGCGATCGCGTCTGTGACGATTTTTAGGATCGTAATCACCAATGGCGCGATCGAGATCGCGAACCAATTCTAGAGCATCTTTTTCTCTGCGATCGCGAGGATCGACACCTTCTAAATAGAAACAATATTTATAAAATAAATGTTTAGCTGCATCCAGAAAACGCAATTTATTGTTAACTTTATCGTGAGGAGAAATGAGGCGATAATCGTGCCAAATTAAAGCCGGCCAATCGGGATAGCGCTTGACATCAGCATGACCGACATGAGGTAAAGCCGATCTTAACATTCCTTTAACGGCATTAAATTCATCATAATAACCGACAAAATTTTGATGCGCCCAAGTATCGACATAACCATGAGAAGCAATACCAATCCGATAGAGATTTTTACTGGCTAAAGCATCATCAATAATGCGATTAGCACTAATACTATTGGGGGTCGTATTCAGAAAATGGCGCTGTCCATCTTTGCGTCGGGCGCTAACGGCAAAAGGGTCTCCTGGGATAAAATGAAAGACAGGATATATTTTCAGTAATTCATTCTTGGACTTCAGAATATTAAAGGTTTGGGTAATATGATTAAAATATTCACTATTTTTCCCTTCATCAATTTTAAAAACCGTTGAATTATTATCGACATACTGAGAAGAATAAGCCAAAATTCTCGCCTCGAGAGGCGAAAATCCCGCTCGCGTTGCGATGGAGTATGTCATATAATAATGAAATTCAATGTCCATATTTTTAGCAATTAGCAATTAAAGAATTACCGATCCCGTTATCAACTATCAACTATCAACTATCAACTATCCCAGACCATTGTACTTTTTTCTCTTTGGTGCGGCGATAAGAGAAGAAGCGATCGCCATTTTGATAGGTACAGAAAGGGGCGATCGCAACAGATTCGGGTTTAACTCCCAATTGTTCGATTTGCAGTGCATTCACCCGTCGCACGTCCAAGCGCACTCGTCCGGGTTGAGGATCGGGCAGGATGGGGGGGGATTCAATCTTCTCTAAGGCAGCTAGAATCGCCTCTGGGGTGCTTTTCTCTGCGTTTTCGACTAAACTTGCCCCAACCTCAGCAGCAACGTATTCCGTGACCTGATAGACCTCTCCGGCGATCGCGGGACCGAGGGCAAATCGTAAGTCTTTTATATTACTTCCCTTCTCAATCAAGCGAGAAACCGCTTCGGGAACGATTTTCTGTGCGGTTCCGCGCCATCCCGCATGAAGGGCGGCGACCCGTCCCGTGGTAGTATCGCCTATTAAAACCGGGGTACAGTCGGCACTTGCGACCCAAACCGATTGATTTTCAGCTTCCGTTAAGACACCATCTGCGGGGGGAAATTCCGTGTCCAATTCTCCGCTTTTGATTTCGCGATCGATCTCGCTGGGGGTTAAAACTCGATTGCCGTGAACCTGTTTGAGACGATAAGCTGGGGCTTCTGGGTGTAATATTTTGGCTAAGTCAACGGGAGGACGAGGATAAAACTGTTGACTGAAAAAGCCGTGGGGCCAATCTTGCAAAAGGCTACAGGTCAGATAGGGCATACCCTCCCAGTCTTGCCAGTGCCATGCGGGGGATTTAGAAACGCTCAAAACTCACACCTCAAATTGGATAATTGCTCATTGGTAACACTTTAAAATTTTACCTTCGCATGGGCGATCGCGGGGAGGATATCCCTTAGAGGTGCGTTAAATATCGCCAACATTCAGAGGCGATCGCCCAATCTTCTTGGGTATGCACCACCAAAACTCGCACTTTTGATTCAGTCGTGGCAATGTCTGCATCGACGGGATGCGCTAAATTTTTCTCTCTATCCAAATTCACCCCCAAAAACCCCAAACCCTGACAAGCAGACTCTCGCACCCTCGGGGAATTTTCCCCCACTCCTGCCGCAAACACCAGGGCATCTAACCCACCCAGGCTGGTTGCCATTGCCCCAATTCCCATCTTTAAGCGATGGATGTACATGGCAAAAGCTAACTTGGCGCGAACATCTCCCTTGTCTATCGCCGCCGATATTTCTCGCATATCTCCCGACGTGCCAAAAATTCCCTTTAACCCCGATTCTTGATTTAAGAGGCGATCGAGGCGATCGACGGTGAAACCCTCTTCTCGCATAAGATAGATGCCAATAGCAGGATCGATCGAACCACTGCGGGTTCCCATCATCAGCCCTTCCAGAGGGGTAAAACCCATTGTTGTATTGATACTTATCCCCTTTTCAACTGCTGCGAGAGAGGCACCATTGCCCAGATGACAAGTGATAAGTTTGAGGGTATTGAGGGGACGATCTAAGATTTGCGCGGCGCGACGGGCGCAATATTGATGGCTGATACCGTGGAAACCGTAGCGACGGATGCCCTTTCCCAACCAATCATAAGGGATGGGATAAGCGGCGGCGGCGAGGGGGATTTGACTGTGAAAGGCGGTGTCAAATACCGCTAATTGAGGAATATTTGCCAATATTTGCGCGATCGCCTCCATTCCTTCTAAATGTGCTGGGTTGTGGGTTGGGGCGAGGGGGATCAGCTTGGCGATCGCCGCTTTCACTTCTGGGGAAATTGGTGTCGGTTGGCTGTATTCCGTGCCACCGTGAACCACTCGATGCCCAATAATATCAATCTCCTCTAAGTTCTCTAAAACTTTTGTTTCTTCTTGAGTGATAGTTTTTAAAAGGTGAGTTAATGCTTGCGATCGCGACTTCGTATTGAGAGAGATTTTGCGCTGGCGATCGTTGGCTTTGATAGTTAACTCCACCCGATCCGATCGCCCCCAATCGATCGCCCCCTCCCATAACGGTTCTAGAGCCTGTTCCGGTAAACTTGAACTGGGGATATTGTAGAGACAGCTTTTTTGCGTGCTTGAACCTGCATTGAGTACCAACACTTTCATCCTTGTATCTCCTTTCTCTGGTGCAACTCTTCTCGCAAGTGAGAGCAATCCCCCATCCTGTGTAAGAGGGGACCGCGTTCAGCTATTTCCACAACACTGACCGAAGCAACAGGCATACCAATGCGATCGCGGAATCGTCCCACATCAATTCCCAACAGAGAACATAACATAATGCGAATTGTTGCTTTATGGGAGACTACTAAAACATTACCATTCTTATAGGTTTGTTCGATTTCTTCCAGTACTTCAGAACTGCGACGGGCAATATCAATCCCTTTTTCGCCTCCCGTCGGACTACTCCAGCCAGGATCTGCCAGCCAACGGACATAATCATCGTGAAAATCTCGGTTCACTTCTTCCGGTGTTTTCCCTTCCCATTCCCCATAGAAAATTTCCTTAAGTCCATGTCGTCGTTGGCTATTAATTCCGAGGAGATCGCACAGGGGTTTAGCAGTAGCGATCGTCCGTTGTAGAGGACTAGAATAGATGGCTTTCCAAGGAATATCTTGATAGGCCTTAGCGAAATCTTCCGCCATTTGTACCCCTTCTGCGGTTAAATCGATATCCAATCTGCCACAATAAGTTCCAGTTTGACTGGAACTCGTTTCTCCGTGGCGCAAAAAGTAGATTTTTAAGCTCATAATCAAAAGTATTTCAGTCTATAATTACTTACTGTTGATTCAATAAATTACTCTATTCACTCTATTCTACCCATCAGTCCTTCTCAAGAAAATTTTCTAGCCCAAAAGTACGATCTTATTACGATCTTATGTTGCCATCCATTTTAACCACCTGTATTCCCAGAGCGGAAATTCAAACCGGAGAGTTAGCAGAAGAAATATTTGCGGCCAAAATTCGCCCAGTGGTGGAAGGGACAGCCCCTCGGGTTTATCAAGATGCGGAGGTCTTTTTTGCCAATACTTTTCCCACGGATGGCATTAAAACCCTCATTCGCGAAGTATTTGGACGCTTGACGGGGGGAGAGGTAGGATCTGCCATTATTCGCCTTGAAACTAGCTTTGGGGGGGGAAAAACCCACGATGAGATCGCCCTCTGGCATATTTGTAGACAAGGACGAAGAATTTCCGGTTTAGAACGTTTTGCTGACCTCGCTTTGATTCCCGATTATGCTGTTAGGGTTGCGGCTATAGACGGTCGGGATCTTGACCCGGAAAATGGCATTTATCACCCCGATACGGGCATCACAACCTATACTTTATGGGGGGAAATTGCCTATCAAATCGGTGGCATTCGCGGTTACGATTTGCTTAAAGGTTCCGATGAAAGTGGGATCAGCCCAGGAACTTCGGTGCTAGAACGGTTGATGGAGGGGAAGCCTGGGGTTATTATCCTTGATGAGATCGCCCGCTATCTTCGGGCTGCAATGGCTAAAGCGGTGGGACAAAGTACCCTGGCGAAACAAGTGGTGGCTTTTCTCTTTTCCTTGATGGATTTGGCCGCTTCTTCTTCTCAATTGATTTTGGTGTATTCTCTGGCTTCTGCGTCGGATACTTTTGCGGAGGAAACCGCCGATCTCAATGAACTGATTCAGGCATCCAGTCGTCAGGAGAGGGTTTTGAGTCCTTCGACGGATGTGGAAATCTATAATATTGTCAAACAAAGATTATTTGAGAGGGTCAGTGAGGATGCCGCCCAAGATGCCGCTAAAGAGTACCTCAATGCCTATCGTACCAGTCGATTGAACTTGCCGGATGGTTGTAAAGATTCTTCCTATGGTCAGGCGATCGCCTCCTCCTATCCCTTTCATCCCGAACTTTTCAAACTTCTGACCCAAAAAATTGCATCGATTCCCGAATTTCAACGCACTCGGGGGGCATTGCGTTTATTTGCCTCGGTGGTAAAATACCTCTGGCAAAATTCCGATCCCGCTTCAGATTGGATTCCCCTCATTCACACTCATCATATTCCTGTGGGGGTGGAGGAGAAAGTAACCAGCGATCTCACTTCTCGCTTACAACTTCCCCTCATGCGTCTACCCATTCAAGCAGATATCTACAATCCTGACGGTCGGGAGGCTTATACTCAAGTACAGGATCGACACTGGATCGCGGCCGGAAAACCCCCATTCTCAACTTGGGTAGCCAGAACTATTTTTTTGCACTCCTTGACCCAAGGGATTTCTTCCGGTATCCGACGGGCAGAATTAAACCTTTCTCTTTTAACGCCTGATACGGAGATTGGTTTTGTGGAGCGGGTTTTGGAGCAATTGGGGAAAGTTGCGTGGTATTTGGATATCGATCCGGTGACATCTATTGCTCGGTTTAAAGAAGAGCCTTCCATTAATAAGATTATCACGGAGGAGAAAGAACAAATCGGCAAAGCAGAAGCGAAGGAAGAACTACGATCGCGCCGAGATAGTATTTTTGCCACGAAGGTATTTAAGTTGGTTTCGTCTCCAGATTCAGCCTCAGATGTAGATGATACTGCGGATTCTCTGGCTCTGTGCGCGATCGATTTTGATGAGGTGACGGTGACATCTTCCCAGGATCCTCCTCCTCCCCTAGTTGAGCAGATTTTTAACAATACGGGGGAATCGGGGAAATTTCGCACTTTTCGCAATCGTCTCTTGTTTTTGGTGGCCAATCGTCAGGAATTGGAGAGGGCGATCGACTTGGCGCGGGAGTATAAGGCGATTAAAAATATTCTCAAAAGTCCTAATCGCTTGGATGATATTTCGGAAAGCCAGAAAAAGCAACTCAAACAAAAAAATGGGGACATTGATTTGGCTGTGCGTATCGCCCTCACCAATGCCTATCGCCATCTATTTTATCCCGCTAATGATAAAGTGAAAGCTCCCAAGGGCTTGCTACACTACACTTTACCCGCGCAGGATTCCAGTACGGTGAAGGGGAAAAGTAATCAACAAGATTTGATTTTAAAAGCCCTGCGAGACTGTCAAAAGATTCGCCAGGAAGGGGAGGAGATGGCGAAATCTTTTGCCCCGGCTTATATTTTACAAAAGGTTTGGCCGGCGGGGTTGGATCGCTGGACAACGAAGAGTTTGCGGGAGGAATTCTCGAAAAATTTGTCTCTGAATATGCCTATCGATGCAGAAATTCCTAAACTGCGTCAGACGATTTGCAGGGGGTTGGAGTTGGGACAATGGGATTTAGAAATGGGTCAAAAGGTTTATATCAAGACTGAGGCCGCGGCTTTCACTCCCCCAGATACGATTGAGTTTAGCGATCGCCAAACTCTCTATCGTCGCGGTATTCTCGAACCCCCTAAACCCAAGGTAATCGAACTGAATGCCCAATTAATGCCCTCAACGGCGGCGATTAAACCAGTGCGGGTACGGTGGAAGGCGAAGGAAGCGCTAAAAATTCAACTCTATCAGAACGATCGCCCTATTCCGGGGGAGTTTCGCCCATCGGATGAGTATGAGGGAGAGGTGGGGGAAAATACTCTGTTTCGTTTGGTGGCGGACTATGGCGACGGGGAAACGGCGACCCAGGAAGTACAGGTTAAAATAGCGGGGACGGGGGGAACTTATGGGTCCGGTGCCTCGGCTAGTTCTCCCTCAGCCGGGGATACGCCTGGACTGTTTGATGTTAAACCGGAACAGTTGAATTTTGTCGGGACTCCCAATCGGGTTTTTGCGGAGTTTGGCGATTGCTGTGCTGATAACAAGGTGACGGGGATTTCTCGTTTTACGGTGTCTGTGGAGACGGTGATGGACTATCGCAAGCTGGGGACGGCTATTTCCTTATTGGAACGATTTAAGCCGCAAATTGACCAAACTACGACGATTCAAACGGGGGAACAGTTTGTGCGTTTGTTGTATCAAGGCGATAGGCGCGGTTTTCAGGGGTTTTTCTCGACTCTGAATGGGTTACTCAGTCAGCCGAAGGTAGAGGGGGATGTGAGTCTGAGTTTGACTTTTGAATTTGAGTCGGCGATCGCGCCAAATGGGACGGAATTCAAGGCAATTCAAGGTTCTCTCTTTCGCAATCCTGTGGATCGCTTGAGTTTAACGGCGATGGTCAAATATGATTAATCGGGACTATTTATGCAATTAGCGAGGAAGTTTATGCAATTAGCGAGGGATTTTATTAAAGCCAGCGAGGGATTTTATTAAAGCCAGCGAGGGATTTTATTAAAGCCAGCGAGGGATTTTATTAAAGCCAGCGAGGGATTTTATTAAAGCCAGCGAGCAAGATGCTCGCACTACGATAAAATCGTGAATTGTTAATGCGATCGCGTTTAAATGGGGTTCATTGGGTAGACTATTTATGCAATTAGCGA
>NZ_JACSWA010000594.1 GCF_016888125.1 Spirulina sp. CCY15215 | reverse complement strand
TGTTGACCACAGAGCGACAAACTAGCGACGCATTTGAGGGTGTGATAGCTTAAAAAACGTAGTTCCCAAGAACTTAGGCTGGTCAACTATGGGCTTGCTTCAAGCCCCCGCTATACCCAAAGGGTTAGCGGTGGGTTATTGACTCCTATAATTGAATCACAAAACTATCTTGATGATGAAAATCAGCTTGTTTTTGAGGATGAGTTAGGGCATAATAAGCTAGATCGCCATTTTTAAATTTTATAACGGTACTAATGGCAACTTCTAAAACTCGATCTGGGGAAGCGATCGCGTCTAAATTAAGCTCTATATTTAATGATACACGATTATTTTCTTCTCGAATCAAAAACGGTAAGATCATAAATTTTATCTCTTCTTTCATTCCTTCTCGATAATCCTGAAAATGATAGATATTCCAATGGCCGCTTGGGGAGAGATTGAATTCCCAATATTGAGATGAGTTATGGGGTTTTAGGAAAAATTCAAAACAGGTTTCTTGCCAAAGTTCGCGTTTGCGGTTAGGTTGATTGACTAGGGGAGGAATAGCCAATTGTTCCAAATTTCCTGTAAGTTCGTAATGGAGTGAAAGAATGCGATCGCAGCGAGAAATTGCCCCAGAAATTGTTAGATTATGATGCAAAATGTCAGAGGGAAAGGGAGATAATAAAAATTCTGGCATTGATTCTATTCAATTATCGCTTAAACATTCTTGGATCAGATTCCGAATAATGCTTTCTTGTTGCTCAATACTTTCTACCAGTTTAAATTGAACTATAGCACGATTCAAGTTATGTTCTGGATATTTAACCTTAAAATAAACATTTCCTGCGAGATAGTCACTAAAGAATCTTAATCCTAACTCGAATGCGATCGCGCTAATACCATCGTAGAGATAATCATAATCATGTTTAGTCAAAAAACTCTGCGCCATTGAGAAATAACCTTGTAAGATAGCTTGACACAGATCGAGATTAAAAGAAACCTCATCCCAATTTTCTGTTTCTTCCCCGAGAAGATTGCAACCCGATCGCAAACAGTCACCGATATCATAATGAACTAAACCGGGTTTAATTGTGTCTAAATCTATCATGGCGATCGCCTGTCCGGTACTTGCATCCATCATCACGTTATTGACCTTGGGATCGCCGTGAATGGGACGCAAAGGCAGTTTTCCGAGTTGTTTGGCATCTTCTAAAATTGTTGCCCAATGGCGGCGATTTTCGACGAATTGCAGGGCATATTTAATTTCAGCAGTTGTAGAGGGGGAAGTTTTTTCTAAAATGCGATCGTACTGCTCTAAATAACGGGGTAAAATATGAAAGCCTTCTAAAGTATCCGCTAATTCTTCACAGGGAATATTGCTTAAAAGCGTATGAAATAATCCTAGTCCGTATCCTACTTCTTTGGCTTGCTGTTTATTCGTAATTATATCATAAGTTTGTCCTTCAATAAAACGAATTGCCCGCCAAAATCCCCCTTCGCGATCGCGCCAATATTCCTGACCTTTTTGAGTTAATAATATAGACGGAATTTCCCATCGGCGATCGGGTTCTAAATTGATTTTTTGGAGATTTTCTGGGGCGCGATCGCAGAAAACTCGCATATTTTGCATTACCAATTCTGGTTGCGAAAATACTTGTATATTGATGCGCTGTAAAATAAAATAATACTCTTCAGAAGCATCTAAACTTACTCGAAATGTTTTATTGATATTGCCATTGCCAAATTCTTGAACTTCTAAAATCTGGCGATCGGGTTTAAATTGAGAGGCGATATTAATTAAAGAATTTAATTTCATTTCTGGTACTTCATAAGATTTGTTTCATATTTGAATCAGAAATTTGACTAATTTGCAGATTAACAGTTTCGTAGGGGAGCAGGTCAGTTTTGTAAGAACACTTGAATTATATAGCAAGTCCATTTGATTTGTAAACAAAGAATCCAGTAATGGTAAGGGCTTCAGCCTACGCCACCTTCACATCTCAATTAGGATTGCTATATGTGTCAAATCAAGCTCAAAGTCCCATCAGATCAAGCTAAAATATGCACCATGTCATGGTTTAGTACAAGTGGTCTGCGAGTTTGACCTGCTCCCGTTTCGTAGAGCCATATTTGTCAAGTTTTTTAACAAGATTTTATATAAAGTAAGGTTGTCCTTGATTTATTTTGCATTTTTTTACTGTAGTATAGTAGCAAAGTGCCGGAAACTTTGACAATAACATTAGCGATGGAGATTATAGATAATGGTGCAAGCAATGCCTACACCCAAGATCAAAATTCTGGATGAAGGAGATAGTGTCCTGAATATCTGGCCAGTTGAATCTGGGTATAATATTGCGGTTAGAAAAAAATCCGGTGAAGTTTCTGTAATATTGGTAACACTGGATGAGAATAAGTTTCCGAGAATTCAACACACACCTAACTTGAGTATTGAGTTTAAGGAAAATGACATTGAAGAGGTTGAAACAACTCTTACAACTGCAAATGGTGTTCTCAAAACACGGACTTTTTAGTGTTTGTGAGTGTAAATCAACAAATCTCATCAAGGATAGTGATTATGACGGATGACTCCAAACGAGACAAGGCACTTCACGCTAGGATTGACAATTTAACCAGCGAAGAACAAGAAAAAATGGTAACAGCCATTAGACAAGCAAAAAAAAGCATTGCACCAGAGGCAAGAGGTACAATTGTTGAAGGCGATCGAAAAAGTCTCCCAAGTCAAGATTTTAAAGCTCTTGAAGGTGATAACGAATAGAAAATTTTACAAACCTTCATAGCAATTTTGTGTAGCTTTTTTCCTTGTAGTTTTTCAAAGGAGTTAATCTAAAAATGGGACAGAATCGACCCTACAAACATCGAAAAGCACAAAAAGAAGTCAAAGAATACGAACAATATCAATGTATGGTTTGCGGCAAAATTAGTCAAAACGCGCAAGGCCATCACTTGATTCCCTACAGCGAAGGTGGATCGGCAGATATGCAAAATATGATAACCCTTTGTTTGGATTGTCATCGTAAATATCATAGGGGAGAACTAAATATTGATATTTACAGATTTTGAACTTCAAGGGTGTGTTAAAAACGATAACACACCCTACGCATTATCCTTTTTTCAACCAGCTAAACATTGCCCGTAAATCTTTCCCAACTTCCTCAATAGGATGTTCGGCTTCTTGACGACGCATTGCCGTAAAACCGGGCTTTCCAGCTTGATTTTCAAGGACAAATTCTCGGGCAAATTGTCCCGATTGAATTTCCGAGAGAATCTTCTTCATTTCTGCTTTAGTGTCGGCATTCACCAAGCGCGGACCCCGTGTATAATCGCCATATTCCGCAGTATTAGAAATGCTATCTCGCATGGTTGCCAAACCACCTTCAACCACGAGATCGACAATTAATTTGACTTCATGGAGGCATTCAAAATAAGCCAATTCCGGTTGATATCCTGCCTCAACAAGGGTTTCAAACCCTGCTTTAATTAAAGCACTTAAACCGCCGCATAATACAGTTTGTTCTCCAAACAAATCGGTTTCGGTTTCTTCCCGGAAAGTTGTTTCTAAAACCCCCGCCCGAGTGCCACCAATTCCTTTTGCATAGGCCATAGCGCGATCGCGTGCCTGTCCCGAAGCATCTTGAAAAACCGCAAATAAACAAGGAACTCCTTCTCCTTGTTCGTAAGTTCGGCGCACTAAATGACCGGGACCTTTCGGCGCAATCATAACTACATCAACATTGTCTGGAGGGACAACTTGCCCAAAATGAATATTAAATCCATGAGCAAAAGCGATGACATTTCCATCGCTTAAATTGGGTTCAATTTCATCAGTATAGATTGCTTTTTGTACTTCGTCGGGGAGAAGAATCATAATCACATCCGCCGCTTTAGCCGCATCCGCAACAGAGTGAACTTTTAATCCGGCTGCTTCTGCTTTTTGGACAGATTTACTGCCCGAATATAAGCCAACAATAACGTTAATACCGCTATCCTTTAAATTCAACGCATGAGCGTGACCTTGAGAACCATAACCAATAATTGCAACGGTTTTATCTGCGAGTAGGTCTAAATTAGCATCTTCGTCATAATACATTCGTGCCATAAAACGATCTCCCGAGTTTAATTCTGAAATGACGGACAAGCATCAGATTATACCAAACTTAGGGAGAGGGGTAATGAGCAATTAGCGATCGCGCCAATATATCCCCGTGAAAGTGCATCAGGTGGGAACACAGGGAACGTCATAATCAGCGCTGCACATTCCGTCGGTACGCGGCTTAGAATGAAAGAAAAGATAACCGATCCACTCAAGACTAGGGTAAATTCAGTCATGTCCCGTTCCCGCCAATTATCCATACTTGCTTCGAGTTTAACAGTCACGTTGCTTATGATTGCAGCCTGCGCCCAACAACCCGCAAAAGTTACCTCCGAGTCTGTCCCTCCCAGCGAATCAACCCAAAACGAGACAGCTTCTCAGTCAACCTCTCAAACGGATACTCCTCCCGTAGCCCAAGCTAACCAAAATACAAAAAACTCCTATCGCGTGCAAGTTTACTATCCTAAAAATGGTGGAGTAGAACCTGTTTGGCGAAAAACAAATAGCCAAGGTTTAGCTAAATTTGCGATCGCGCAGTTGGTGGAAGGTCCCGCAGAGAGTGAAAAACAAAATGGTTTGACCCAGGCGATCGCATTACAAGGAAAATCGAATTGTGGGGAAGATTTTGCGATCGCGATCGAAGAAAAAGTTGCTAAATTACAATTCTGTCGCGAGGTAGTTGTAGAAGATAACGCACCCATTAATAAGGCGATCGAAGCAACATTGAAGCAATTTCCCACCATAGACAAAGTTGCCATTTTAGATCGAGAAGGAAAGTGTTTAGGGACAGAAGATAGTTCTTGTTTGGAACAAATACAACCTCCCAACAAATTAACCTTAACAGGATTGGGTGGGGTAGAAATTGGCATGACCATTACAGAAGCCAGCCAAAAAACAGGAATTGAATTTGTAAATGAATCGAGTGGTGGGGAAGAAGGTGGCTGTTTTTATTATAAGGCAGCCCAAGAACCTCAAGATGTTTACTATATGGTAACAGAGGGAAAAATTGCCCGCATTGAAGTTAATACGAAGAATATCACAACCTTAAGCGGGGCAAAAGTTGGCGATACAGAAGAGCGAATTAAAGCCCTCTATCCTGGTAAAATTGAGGAAGAAGGTCATGAATATGTTCCCGGTGGGAAATATTTGATTTTTGTGCCGGAAGATGCCTCCAATCAAAATTATCGCGTTCTCTTTGAAACCAATGAAAAAGGCATTGTTACGCAGATGAGAAGCGGGAAACTCCCAGAAGTTAATTGGATAGAAGGCTGTGTTTGATACAATTTTTTTGGCATTAACAAACTAGAGTCTTCACTAACTTTTCCACTCGCTTTTTAACTTCTTCTCGCACTCTGGGAAATATCTCTGGTTGTTCCGCAGGATCGTCTAATTGCCAATCCTCAAATATTTCACGAGTTAACCATTCTGGAGGTAAATTGACCCCACAACCGCACAAGGAAATCACAATATCAAAATCTTCTGCTTTAAACTCATTCAGTGCATTAGAAGTTTGCTTACTAATATCAATACCAACAGCAGACATGGCTTTAACAGCATGAGAATTCACTTCACTTGCTTCTAAACCAGAACTAAAAACTTCGAGTTTTCCTGAACCTAATTGTTTCGCAAAGCCTTCAGCCATTTGCGAACGAGAGGAATTTTTTCTGCACACAAACATTACCTTTTTCACGATATTTCTCCAGAATGGGTTGATTTTCAGACAGATTCAATACAGAATAATTCAAGGCAGAGAATTTAGACAACGAGGATCGGGTAAAGTTGCTTTTTCCGGTTCTCGCGGAAACCAAAAAGCAGTTCGCTTGCAAAATTCTACCAGCATTAACATTACCGGAACCTCAATTAATACTCCCACAACTGTTGCTAATGCCGCACCGGAATTTAAACCAAATAATGTTACACTGGTGGCGATCGCGACCTCAAAATGATTACTAGCACCAATTAAAGCAGCAGGTGCAGCATCTTCATAGGATAGTTTGAGTTTCAAACCTGCAAGATAGGTAATCAGAAAAATAAAATTAGTTTGCAAGAATAATGGCACTGCAATGAGAACAATATGCAAAGGATGATTAACAATTAACTCTCCTTTAAAGGCAAATAACAAAACTAAAGTCAATAACAAAGCACTCACAGCGACGGGAGAAAGCACATTTAAAAAAATACTTTCAAACCATTGCTTGCCCTTATATTTTAAAATCCAATAACGGCTATATATTCCAGCCGCTAAAGGAAAACCGACATAGATTAAGACTGATAAAACAATCGTTTGCCAAGGGACAATTAAATTATTGGCTGATAGCAACCATTTACCCAAAGGAGCATATAAAAACAACATGGCAAGAGAATTTACTGCTACCATAACCAAGGTATGCCCTTGATTGCTATAAGATAAATATCCCCACATCAAAACCATCGCCGTACAAGGAGCAATTCCCAATAAAATAGCACCCGCAATATAAGAACTTCCCAGACTAATTTCTACCCCGCGAATGATTTCTGTTGAATTTAAAAGAGGAGCAAATAAAAAACCTAAAAAGAATTGAGCAAAAACAACCATTGTAAAGGGTTTAATCAGCCAATTGATGACTAAAGTTAGAACAACAGGCTTAGGCGTTTTCGCTGCTTTTACTGCTTGAGAAAAATCAATTTTGACCATGATGGGATACATCATGAAAAATAAACAGATTGCGATGGGAATAGAGACATTATAAACACTCATGTCATCTAATTTTTGTGCGATCCACGGAAATAAACGACCTAAGCCAATTCCCAGCAAAATACATAAAAATACCCAAAAAGTAAGGTATTTTTCAAATAAGTTGAGTTTTCCTCCGGCCTTAACAGCTTTGGGATTAATATTCTGACTCGAATCACTCATGGTTTACCTCTAGATATATCAGAAAATTAGATCGGAGGGTTTGGAGACCAAACCCCTACGTGAAATTTTAATGCAAAAACAAAAATCAGATTGTTTAATAACATTTTGTTAGCTTGGATATGAGTGCTGAAAATAGTTTTCCTCCTCCTTCCCAACCGCCAACAAACCAGACTAAACCATCCCCAAAAATAGGAAGATGTCCTACAGGAGCATTGAGACTAAAATCAATTTCATCATAGCGCAACCAAGCATTTCCCCGATACCAGCCAACTTTTGCCCCAAATTTATGCCAAGTTTTCGAGTGAATAAAACGAGTTCCTCCTAAACTCATATATAAGTCTTTTTGGATGCTTAAACCAAACTTGCCATCTGTTGCTTCTAACCAGAGGCGATCGATTTTTTTAAGACTATCACAAGGAAATCGATCTAAATCGGTTTCTGTCAAAAATCCTTGTTTTTCCCGTTGCGCGATCGCGATCGCCAATCTTGCTGTTTCCCCATCAGCCTCTTTCCAATCTCTTTCAGCCAATAACGTCTCTAAAAGCGCGTAATTGACCAAAATTTCCTCTTCTACATTAGGAGAAGAGGAAATTGTTTCTACAAGAGAATTTTGAGCCGGAAAATCTTGAGAGAATTGAGCAATTTGCTGAGAAAGTTCAACCCTTTCTTTTGACGCTTGTTGTAAATCGGCTTGAATTTCTTGTAATATCAACTCGAGTTGAGAATAAGATTGTAACTGCATCCAGATTCGCCTTCCCCAAGCTAGGCGATCGCGTTCTTTTGGAGACAGTTGTTCCAGGGGAGAAGAAACTGCCGCTAAATACCAACCACAGGTTGTACAATAGCGAATCTCTCCTTCAGTATATTCAGCTTGACAAATCGGACATTGAGACAAGATTGCTAGTCTCCTGTAGACGCATCCTCAGTTATCCTAGCAAACTTAAGAGAACCTGCGATCGATATTGAGAATTGAAAACTGAATTGCAAATTGAGATAAAATGCCCTTGATACCAAAATGACCCATTGTGCGATCGCTAGGACTTGAATTGGCGATCGTAACCATCAATTTTTAGAAAAATGGGTTTGTCCCATCAACAACAAGTTACTTTATGAGCTATAAATTCACAGCAGAATTACCCGATCTTTTAGAACCCTTACGAGAGAAAATCGAAGCGACCCTTCAACCTTACATCGCGATCGAGCCAGAATTCGTTTCCGAAACTACTTGGACCCAAAGCAAATTTGGTGGGCTTCCCTATCTTCCCAAAGCGGTTGAATATCCCAAAACTCCCGAGGGAGATTATCTTTTTTTACTCGCCCAAATCAACTTTGCCGAAGTTCCAACCTTGGAAAATTTACCCAACCAAGGAATTTTACAATTTTATATTGCTAGTGACGATCTTTATGGGATGAGTTTTGAAAATATGAATCGTCAAGCGGGATTTCGCGTTCTCTATTTTCCTGATGTTAGCGATCGCAGCGACGATCTCGTGACAGACTTCAGTTTTTTACCCGAACCCGACGATCTTCCTATGGAAAAAGGAATTACTGCTCGACTTCAATTTACCTCAAAAATTGCACCAATCAGCGTTGGCGATTATCAATTTCCAGTAATTTTTAAACCAGAATTTGCAGAGGGTGAAGAAGAAGACTATTGGGAATTTTTAGAAGAATATGAAGAGTTTTTTGAACCTGGAAGTCATCAACTAGGAGGTTATCCTTATTTTACGCAATCCGATCCCCGCGAAAATATTGATACAGAAGAAGCCTATCGCTTACTCCTACAAATTGACTCAACAGATGACGATAAAATTATGTGGGGAGATGTCGGAATTGGCAACTTTTTCATTAAAACTTCTGCTTTGAAAAAATTGGACTTTACTGATGTTCTTTACAACTGGGATTGCGGTTGATCCCTTTTTAAGACTCCTCATACCAAATCGATCGCCAAGCAATTTCAGCCTCGGCGATCGCTTTTTCTCGTTGTAATTTTTCATAATATTTGTAAAGTTTTTTAACTTTCTTTCCTAACTCGCGAATACGATTACGTTCCACAGATAAAGACGGTTCGGCAAATTCAATTTCACTCAACCGCAAGCGCACGGCTGTTACCTGCATAACCATAGACTCTTTAGACGATCTTTCATTTTCCGCTTCAATTAATAAATTGAGGGTATTGGGAGAATTACCCACGGCTGAACCGGAACCATCTGCCTCAATTGCAGCCTCTAAAACTTGCGGAGGCAACTTAGAAGAAAAAATCTTGGATGATTGTAATAAATGATTAGTTTGATTAGAAATATCCTGCAAAATGTTAACTAAGACCTTTTCAACTCGTTTCACAAAATTAACGAGATGGATAGGATGATAGGGATCTTGAATCGGATTATCATTATCATTATCATCATCATCATCATCAATCTCTGACATTTCATTATCATCAATCTCTGACATTTCATCATCATCAATCTCTACCATTTCATCATCATCATCATCATCTCCGAGAATATTTAGATTCCTATTCTTAAATTTTTCCTTATCTTCTTTCTTTGCTTCTTCTTCCGAGCCATCTTTCACACTTTGAAATAATCGTTCGCGCAGCATTTTTAATTGTTCTTCTGTAATGGGTAATTTTTTGAGGATTGTTTCTCGTATATCTTGTGTCGCAGAAGGCAACTTTAAATGTTCGGCACGCTCGAGAGCAGAACTAAAATCTTCATATCCTTGATTACCAATAGCTCTTATTTTCTTTTGTAATTCTTGCCGTTCATGAACTGTTAACTTTAAAAATAAATGTGGATAAGTTTGCGTACAGATTTGATAAACGACAATTGACAAATGTTTTTTGAGGGAATGACCCAAAACCTCAAGATAACGAACATAGCGATCATTCAGTTCCTTTTTGACATCCTCAACTTGTTCTGAGAGTATTTTTAGTTCTTGCTCGATTTTTGGTAATGGTTTAGTCATGGGTCATAATTGCTACAAAATATGATAAAAAGGCAGAAAGCAAAAGAATAAATAATTCCTTGCTTTTGCCTCTTAATTGTTACTTTATCTTCAAGGCAGCTTAAACAATCTATTTTTGACCGGATTGTGCTGCTACTTCCTCAGCAAAATTGCTTTCCTCTTTTTCGATCCCTTCTCCCAGCACAAAACGGCTGAAGCGACGGATTTGGATATTTTCACCCAATAGCGCGATCGTTTGCTTCACTAATTCCTCAACCGTAATACTTTGATCTTTAATATACGGCTGATCCAGTAGTGTAATTTCTTTTAATCGCTTGCTAATGCGTCCCTCAACTATTTTCTCGCGAATATTTTCGGGCTTGTCTGCTAAGTCCTCTCGACCCATTTCAATGTCCTTTTCCTTTTCGATGAAATCCTTGTCAACTTCATCAACGCTAACGGATTCAACATTAGGACAAGCTGCAATTTGCATAGCAACATTGCGAACTAATTCCTGGAATTCTTCCCGACGAGCCACAAAATCTGTTTCGCAATTGACTTCAACCAAAACGCCAACGCGACCGCCTGTGTGAATATAGCTACCGACTAATCCTTCTGCTGTTACCCGTCCTAATTTTTTTCCAGCAGAAATCATGCCTTTTTTACGCAGCCACTCTGCAGCCTTCTCTAGATCGCGATCGCTTTCCATGAGGGCTTTTTTACAATCCATCATCCCTGCGCCAGTTTTTTCCCGTAGTTCTTTAATCAACTTGGGAGATATCTTAGATTGAGTTTCTGATGTTTCTGCTTCTACTTTAGGAGTAGATTCTTCCTCCACAGGTGCGGGAGTTTCTGCTTCCACTTTAGGCGCAGATTCTTCCTCCGCAGGTGCGGGAGTTTCTGCTTCTACTTTAGGAGTAGATTCTTCCTCCGCAGGTGCAGGAGTTTCTGCTTCTACTTTAGGAGTAGATTCTTCCTCCGCAGGTGCAGGAGTTTCCGCTTCTACTTTAGGAGTAGATTCTTCCTCCGCAGGTGCAGGAGTTTCCGCTTCTACTTTAGGAGTAGATTCTTCCTTCACAGGTGCGGGAGGTTTAGATTTGGAAACAGTTGTTGTTTTCTTGGGATTTTTCTTTTTCTTGTTTTTTGACATGACTCTAATACAATCGAAATATTCTTTAACTATTGTGACAGGTCTGAGAAATTAGAGGGGAGTCGGCGATCGCCGCTCCCTTTCTCTAACAGAACTTACGCAGCAACAGAACTTACGCAGCAACAGGACTTACGCAGCAACAGGACTTACGCAGCAACAGGACTTACGCAGCAACAGGACTTACGCAGCCAGGGAGCGAGACGCTCCCACTCCCGTATTCTATTGTTACGGTAGTGCGGGCATCTTGCCCGCTAATGCGTAAGTTTTATCTAACTATTATTCTTCACTATCATCTGCGCTTTCTTCGAGAATATCCTCTTCTTCCTCATCATCATCCTCAAAATCTTCCTCGTCCGCATCTTCGATAACTTCCTCAAAATCCTCGTACTCTTCGTCGCTTTCAAGTTGACCGTGGCGACCTTCATAGATAGCATCAGCCAAACGACCGACAATCAACTTAATTGAGCGAATAGCATCATCGTTCGCTGGAATGGGAATATCAACTACATCGGGATCGCAGTTGGTATCCAACAAGGAAACAATGGGAAGCCCTAACTTTTGACATTCAAGAATCGCATTATATTCCCGACGCTGATCCACGATCAAGACGATATCGGGAGGACGACGCATAGTTTTGATACCACCGAGATACTTTTGTAATTTATTCAGTTCTCGACGCATGACGGCCCCCTCCTTTTTGGGACGCTTGGCAATATTGCCACTCTCTTCAAGGTGTTCTAATTCCTTGAGACGTTCGATGCGATTTTTGATGGTTTCCCAGTTGGTGAGCATTCCACCCAACCAGCGCTGGTTGACGTAGTAAGCACCGCAACGACTGGCTTCTTGCGCTACAATGCCTGCTGCTTGGCGTTTCGTGCCGACAAAAAGAAAGCGCTTGCCCTGTTCGGAAGCAATTCGCATATACTCGTAAGCATCTTCCATTAAGTGAGCGGTTTGCACCAAGTCAATAATGTGAACGCCATTGCGAGCGGTATAAATGTAGGTATCCATTTTAGGATTCCAACGGCGAGTTTGGTGGCCGAAGTGAACCCCGGACTCTAGCAGACTGGCTAGGGAAACAACGGGCATATTCTTTTATCTCCTGTATTCGGGTTTATCCTCCACCGGGGGAAGTTTCTCGAGGGAAACACCCGAAAGTCCCGGTGTGCGATTTTTGACAACTTTTCTAGGATAACACGAATTGAGTTTAATCAAGTGGTGTTGGCTCTTGACATTCATTTTCGGTGCGTCCAATTCTGACAGATCCTAATAGGGTTTCGATTTCAAGACAGCGAAATGTCGAGGCGATCGGTTCTCCAGTATTTGAGTTTTTAACCCCTACGCGAATCATTAAATTAGTATTTGGGGCAACTCCGTCAACTTCTCTTAATTCTCCGGTATGATCGAAGGTTATTCCCCACCATTCCGTATCGTTATCAGCTATTGCTGTAAAAGGCGTATTAGGAGCAATGCCGGCTAGTTGGTTATAACCTGCCAAGTTAGTTTGCAAAACAACTTGATTGGGTTTTAATCCAATTTCGTTTCCTAAATCTCCGGCTTCCCAATAGCTATCAATATTGGAATTAGTCGGAGGATTAGGGTCGAGATTCGCCGGATGAACGGCAATTTGGGGAATATTATCTTCAGTTCTCAAACTCACACTGTAGGAACGTTTTTCCTTTCTGGCTTTACTTTTTGCTTCGTTTATGGCTTGCAACACAGCATCATTCGCACTATTAACCCGACGGCTATTCATAAAACCAACCCATCCTGGGGCGGCGATCGCGCCTAAAATACCAATAAGGACAACGACAACAATCAGTTCAATCATTGTAAAACCAGCATCATGCTGAGGAATTGTCTTCGGGTGTAGTCTATTTTTAAACTTGCTTGTCCCATTTTTGAAAGTTGTAAAATTCATGGCTATTTCTCCTGATTTTGTTTATTGAACTAATGCGCCAATTGACTTTACTTCGGTTTTTGTGCTGGGAAAATAAGAGGAGTTATTATCGCTATATGTGGGAGGATTGTTTTCAGAACGAATCCGGGCTAGAGCATTGCCTCGCAAATAAATAATTACGGCACTATCTCGATTATTAATACAAGCATAAAAACTATTAGGAAAATCTGCGGGAGCAGTTTTAGGACTCTGAGACCAAATTGGCTGGCTATCTGCATCTTGGTCTGTCGGACAAGTTTGTTTTGCGGGTGGTGCATTTGGGGCGGCTTGATCAGCAGGTGTTTGATCGACGTAATCAATTAATACCTGCATGGAGTCAGCAGTATAATTTTCACCAGTTTTTTTAGTCCAGCGATTCATTTTTCCCTTTAAGTCTGAACCACCTAAACTCAAATCAAACATTGCAAATCCCTTACTGGGATCGACAAGAAAATCACTCGTATCATCGGGATCGACAACCCCATTAGCAATTTCAAATCTGGCAATTCTGGCACTGTTTGACCAAGCTGCACTCGTAGCATTATTATTTTTAATTAAGTAATAAGCAACAAGGGCAAAGACAAAAGTATCATCACATTGACTGGCATTATTTCCATTACAGTTCGCCACATTATTTTTGGGGATAATCTCTTTAAAAGGTTTGCGCTTCCAAAACACTAAAATCGGCTGACAGTTATTTTCATTAACACAGCCGGAAAGCTCACCGGATTCAGGGGGAATTTCATTTTTGATGTTATAGGGACTTGCATTAGTGCTACTGTTGTCCTCTAAGGCAGCCGCGTCGTAAATATAAACAGCTTGTTTTAAGTCTCGTGCCATAAAATCTGCTGCTGATTGCAGTTCATCTTCTGAGGTGGCTTTTGCTTGTTCTTGGCGATCGGTTTGTAGTAAGTTTACGGCTAACCCTAATAAAGGACTAATAACGAGAATGGCGATAATCATCGCGACCAAGAGTTCAATGAGAGTAAAACCTTGGCTTGAGATTTTTTTCCTTGTGCTGGGGAGTTGGGTCAGCAGAAAGAATTTTAACTGTGTTAAATATTTTGGGTTTTGAGTGTTTTTCTTAAACATAATTTTCCCGAAGAAAAAGTGCAATATTACTGCCAGATTATTATTCCGAAAATTGATGGAAATGGAAAATATTCAAATTACTCGAATTGATTTTTTAAGTTTTGATAGGTGGTATCGGAACCAATAATTTCGGTGATGGTGATGAGAACTGGGGCTTTACGATCGCCGAACCCACCCGAAAAGGTTTTAGCCTGTTCGTCGGTTTTCAAAGCCACTGAGTCGGCAAAACCATCGGCGCGGTAGACGCGAATGCCTAAGAAATAGCCCCGTTTTGCGTTGGCGGTTGTGGAGTCATTTTGCACCCCAGAAGCCTGAACGACAAAATCTTTCAGGTTATCATTTGTACACTTTCCATCGTTATCCCCATCTACACAATACAGGGCAGATTGTCCCGGTGTTGGTGCCGTACAATAGCCGCTTCTCGCGTCGGTATAAGGAACATCAGTGCCGTTATTGCCTTTTCTCAAGGTACGAACGGTACAAGTGAGAGAACCGGCGGTGGGTGCAGCAATATCTTTTAACTTTTCGACATATTTATCTTTGGTTCGATCGCCTATGGTTTGTACGGGAGGAGGGGCGATCGTGTCACTGCGAATCCCATCGAGGTAGGCTCGGGCGGCTTGGGTTGCCCAGTCTACTCGCCGCGCCTGTATCCGCGTGGCAGCAGAGAGGGCGATAACGGGGCCGATCGCCACGATCAAGATGCCGACGACGATAACGGCGAGGAGAGATTCGATAATGGTGAAGCCGGCTTCACTGTTGGCGCGGGGAATGAGAGGAGGTTTGGTTTTCATGGTTTTTTAAGGGAATGGCGATCGGGCAAACTTAGGGATTTTCTGGGCAGCTACTCGGGCGATAATTAGTGTTGACGGGTTGTTTTCCTCCGATTTTCTGGCCGTTGGTATTGCTGAAGGTGCCACAGAGTAGGTTTTGAATCCAATCATCGTCGCGGCTGACCTCGCGATAGTATTCGTTGGGATCGTCTGTGGGAGGCAGGGTAAAGCGTTGGGAGAAGAGGTCAGGCAGTTGAGAAAGAATACCGACATCAAAACCCCAATTCCGAGTCGGTGGTTCGTAAATGCTATTCCGCCTGGAGTTCAGGCTGTAGATTTGGGGATAGCCAAAGAAGCTGCCGGAATTATTCTGGATCGAGAAATTTGCATTCTCGTGCAGGAGTTGCCAATAGGGGGCAGTTGCATAGGTACTGCGTTTGAGTTGGATGAAGGAACCGAAAATGGTGATTAGGTTTTGGTTATACCAGTTTTCCAGAAATCGCGTGAGATTACCGAAGGAACCATTCGACTCGAGAACCAGTGGATTACCGGAACGATAGCGGGAAGGACTGTCTCCTGTTGCCATAACGAAGTTAAATGTGCCATCTTCCGGACTCGCACTGGTATCTCTTGCTTGCTGCAACCAGTTAGAAACAACAAGTTCATTCCGTCGGGGGTTTTCTCCGTAGCGGATGGGGGATGAAGTCGTTCGTTGAGGAATGCTCAGTTGTAGGACGGGGACGAGGAGGGGTTGGTGAGAGGTGGTGATGGCGTTGAATGTTAGTGCTGAACCCCCCGCCGAGGTGTTAAAATCTGCGAGAGTCTCGCCACCAACTGTTCCTCCCGTACCGTTGAAACCGAGGAAACGACCACCATTAATTGTTGTTTGCGTTCTCACACCGCTACCTACTGGAATAACTCCAGCCGTGTCGAACATGACTTGATTATTTGTTCCACTATCGCGACTGAGAAAATTCCCAGCTAAGGAATTGTTTCCAGCGAAAACTATTCCTCCCTCATTGACCACCCAAAAGATATTATTTGGATTAACTCCATTGAGAACTAGACTGACATTCTCAAAAAGTATCGGATCGTTCAAAGTAGACGAATCGGGTCGGAATATAAACATGGTGTCTGAATTGCCATTGAGAGTCAGAGTCACCGGAGTTGATGAATCACCAAGATAGTTAAAATTTACTGATGTTCCAGGGGATGCTGTGCCAACAGCCACGGAAACGTTAGCAAAAGTATAGGTATACACTTCAACAGTTCTTAAAGGATCTCCATCTGTTAACGTGGTATCTGCAAATGTTTTATGAGTTCGAGATGGGTCTCCTAAAGGAAGCCCTGAGACTGTAGTACCATCTGCATTTAGGGTATCGGATACAGCATACACACCCGTATCGAGAAACCTGTCTATTGCTGTATTGACGTTACACCCACCACCACTGATAGAAGTGGGTTGTGCATCTTGAGATTGACCTCCATTCGCTCCATTAATACAAACAGAGCGATCGACAGAAGCATTAGGATTTGTATCGACTAAATTTGCAAGTGTCCCGTTTAGATAATTTGTTTTGTAGCTGGAATGATTTAGGTTATTGGCAATATCGCCTTGGTCAGTTGTTGTATCGATAAAGAAATCGATATCGGGTAATAACCAGTCATCGCGCTCGTCGAAATAGCCAGCAACATAAGCATCCTTTGTTCCTACAGTCGGAGTTGGATTAGAGTAAAACAACTTATCATTATTGCTGGTATAGGTTTGACTTCCTAATGTCCAAGGCGATCCAGTATTATTTGTTCCAGCAAACCAAAGAGAATCATTTGCTGAAGTTGGTGTTGTTCCGGTATAGGGTGCTTCTGCTACATTGCTACCCACAATTCCCAAGGGAATTGGTCTTTTGTTATTATCTAAAACCAAATTTCCATATTGCCGTTTAAAGGCAACTCGACGGGGATAGTGCTGATCGGATTCATCTAAATTTTGGATTGGGGCAAGAACCGTTGTGCCTGCACCAATGAGAGTACGATTAACAGCAGGAATTTTCAGCAATTGTTCCGACGTTATTTTGGTTTCTGGATAATTGTTATCGGTTGTATTCCCATTACCATTCAAATCGATACCGATCGCGCTTTCCTGTACGAATTGACTTGAACTGATAGTGCCACTGCTATTGGCATCGTAACCCACGACCCAATCACTAGGCGTACATTCAGAAACAGGCAATTTCCGACAGATTTCCATTACATATTCCGGTGCATTTTTCCGTCGCTGAATGGGCAGTACGCCGTTATTGAAATAAGAACTACCTAAAGCATCACCAGTATTCGCGTAGCTGGCATCGGTATATCCCGTCGTTGTCCCAAAAGCCGTTGTATTATTGCTCGATAGTCCATTGGTGACGAAAGTATTATCCCAAAAACCATTCTCGCGACGAGCTTTGTCGATATCTTGACTGGATTTAACAAGGATATTGGTATTCGCTGGATCGGGATTGAGGGTACTGGTGGTGATATTCCGGAAAAGGTTATCAGTTTGGTTATTTCGCAGATCGAAATCTCCATCGCTGCGGAAACCGAAGCGGAAATCATGGGTTAGTAATGTGATGGTATCTGACAAAATTGTTGCTTGTCGCCATTGATCGCCAGTCAAACATTTGTCGGGTGGAAGGCGATCGTCGTTGGTCCGACAGGCAAAATTATCATTGAAACCATTACCGTTTGCCCCAGCAGACCGAGTGTAGAAATTACTCCAATTTTCAGTTAATTGCTCGTCAAATTCTTGGCCACTTCCCCCGGTGTGCAGGTTAAATCCTGGCGTACCATCATCCGGATCTCCAGCCCTGATATACAACGGGTTATTGGAAACAAAAATTAAGCCCTTTTCTTCTTCTCGGAAATCGTTATTATTGTTACGACCGAGGGAACTGCCATTAATGAGCATAATTCCATTCGGGCGGCGGGTGGGATCGAGCCAGAAGTCCGTCGCACTGACTTTCTCAAACTTGTCAAGTTCTTGGTTGTAAAGCGTTGTATATCCCGCTTGCTGCGGATCGGCAGGGCGATCGCTGGCATCGGGTAAGGCATCATCTCGCGAGGCATAGATTACACCACTATCAGGAAAGAGATATTCTGGATCGGGTCCATTCGTTGATGCTGGTGTTGTTTGTCGTCGCAAGATATCGAGATCGATCGCCGTTGCGCGAACTTCTAAAGGTTGGCGCATTTCTATCGCCAGGTCATATTGAGAGATGCGATATTCGACACTATTAGGAAAATTAGTTGTATCCGCAGAGCGTCCAGTACTGGACGGCTGGCGATCGTAACTGTTATCTGGATCGAGGCAACTGCTGCCTCGGGTAAAGCCGCAAGTATTGGCATTTCCTTCAATGGCTTTAATTTCCCGACCGTCGAGGAAAGCGACCTCTTGAATCGTGCCATGAGGGATGGTATAACCCCCCGATAGACTCGTTGAGGGTGAGATTGCCCCAAATCCGGGGACGCTGATGCTAGGCTCATTGGCTAAAATCTGCAAGGCACAAAGCGCGGAATCAATAGCAGCGCGATCGGAGTTGGAAAGATTGCTAATTCCACCACCAGCCAACTTGATTAAGGCTTGCGCGAGTTGCGGATTCACCAAACGTCCATTCGGATAAACTAATTCCGCTTGATAGCGCAGAATGGTATTGCTTGCCAAACCCGTGTTAATACTTAGGGGGGGATTATAAGTAATCCCATTATTTGAATTTGGGTTACTACCTATCACAGTTGCTCGAGTAGTCAAACCTATGGGATTTTCCCAAGCTAAATTACCACTAATACTCGGCAGTCCGCTTCGATTTTGTGCCGTTGTACTATCGGTGGGGTCGTAGAAACTACTGATACAAGCAATAGGAGGGGCGGGAGTATCTTCATTACTATCGTCATCTTTGGTATAGTGATAAACCGCCGTCGCCCGCATTCTTAGGAAAGGACGGGGATTGCCGCTTTCATCTTCAAGGAAATCTGGGTGATTGGTACTTTCCGCATCATCCTGATTAAAATCTTCTGCATTTTTCAACCAATCTGGGTAAGGGTAAGGGTTAGGGATAGTCGCTGTTGGGCTGTTGTAGTTACTTTTCGTAGCTGTATAAGGAATCACGGGCATCGTATCCGGCCAAATCACGCGAGAAACGGTGTTATTAATGGGATTAGTGAGGTTTAAGTTACCGATTTGCCCTAGACTAATATCCAAAGGTAAATATATCCCCGCCCCCGTCACAACCCGTAGCCCTCCATAACCATCTAAAGTATTTTCGGGGAGTTTCGCCGCCGCTTCTTCCCAGAATCCATCTCGGCTGATATCTCCAAGATCGGCGAGGGCGCTAATACGAGTTTGGCGATAGCGTTGTGCGTTGCTTCCCGTCCAGTTTTCGCCATTGATTAATTGTTGGCTTTCCTCTGTGGCAAAACTACCTGTAGTCGGATCGAACCATTTTTCCGGTAAGTTATTGCCCACCAAAACGCGATCGCCGAGGAGTAACTCTGAAGCGCCCAGTTCATCGGGATTAGTTGCGTTGAGTTTATCCAATTTCAACGTCAAACCAGAAATTGTACTGGTTCTCCCATTATTCTTGTTAACGGGATAGTGCCATTCGTCGATAGGACGGAGAAAATCAGTATTGTTATCTGTGAGGACATTACCGACTGTTCTATTGCCTATTCCCGGATCTCCAAAAGGAACTTCAGAAAAAGGAACTCGGCGGGTTCTTTGCCTGAACCATGTTTGATATTCTTCTTCAAGCAATTCAGCTTGCGTTTTCGTGTTACCCGGTTCAGCCAAACGATTATTAACTTCATCTGTCACCGCTTCGGGAGGCGTTCCTACCAGAGAGATCGCCGCCTGAACTAATAGCGCAATGCGCTCCTCGTATGCTTGGGTATTGTAAGCGACTAAACTCGCATTCTGATTGGTGGATTTTTCCGTGTTATTAATTCTTTGAGAGCCAGGATTGGCTCCCTCTGTATAAAGATCGACATTAATATCATTCCAACTATCAGTGCTACCGACAATCCCATTGGAAACATTACCCCCGACAAAAATCTTGCCGTTTTCAGTTTCGTAAAAGCAGGATTCATCGCTGCTAACCTGATACAAACCAATCGTACCATTGCTTCCTCGTCCTGAGTGAAAGTTACTATTGGCAATGATGCGGCCATTCAGGTTTAATTGGGTAGAACCGACAAAGATTTCTAAGTCATCTTCATAAACAACGGCATTATTACCGAGAGGAATGCGGCTGCGATCTTGCTGATATTCGATCGCGCTAAAACCTCGATTACCCGCATAAACTTCATATAAACCTGCGGCACTATAATCTCCACCACCGGGCAAAATATTACCCGTTAATTCCACAATCGGAACCGTTAAGGTATAAACATAAAAACCTTTTTTCAGTTTGCCACCGACCTTATACCAGCCATCTGACCCGGTTAAACTGGCGCTAGTCCCTAAAGCTACGGCACAAGCCTGACTCGTGGCGCTGTCATCTTGGGGGGGGGTTCTCGCTTCAATTTCAGACCTGGGGCGATCGTCCCCACTACTGGGGGATCGAAAGTAAATACCATAAAGAGTAAAACTATCAAATTTCCCATTGTTATCAGTATCAACGGGAAAGCGCCATGCAGTCGTCATGACTTCATCTCGTGTCGGGCTGACGCTGGCATTAGGGTTATCGTATTTTGTTTCAATAGAATTACTACTGTCAATATCTGCCGCCAGTCGCAAGCGAACTTCATCTCCCAAATCATATTGCGAATCGTTAAAAGCGTTGAGGAGTGCCGTATCTGCTGGGGTTCCTTGGGGGAGAGTCGGATCGGCAAAAACAGCATCAATTTTCTTTTTCGCCCGTTCGATCGCCGGGAGTGCCGCGTTAAGCACCACTTGGTTTACTCGCACGTTGCTGGCATTTTTAGCGCGATCGAAGGAACGAACGACAATAGTGGTTGTTAATAGTGTTACTACTAAAATCACCATCACTACCGTGGGCAGGATAAAACCAGCTTGAGAGGCATTACGAGGAGAACGCAAAAACTGCCGACTCAGCCAACGGTTTAATCTGAGAGGTAATAACAGAAGTTCTTGCAGTAGAACTTGAAAACTTTTAACGATTCGTTTGAGAATTGACATGGCGACTTGTAGACACAATTAACACAAGGAACTGAGAAAGAGGAAGAATCAAATAAGACTGGTAATATCTAAATAATTTCAAAAAATATAGCTCACTTTTTAGGCTGGGGGATGGACTGATTCCCTTGTCAACCGTAAAGTCCGCAATTTTGCACTCGAATAAAGTTCTTTTTGCGAGGATGTTTGGGGATTTCTCCGGAAAAATACGCTAAGGGGATGTACTTAACAGTAGTTGCTTTCCTACCCTTGCTCGTTTATATAGCAATGGGTGGGAGTGACTTCAACGCCATTTTAGAGATTTCCGCATAATAAAATAATTTTTTCTCTCAGAAAGCAAAAAATATTCTCTTTTGCAGCAGCCGAGGCAATATCCACGCCTACTTGTCCCTAGAGTACCCATTTGCCCAAGGAAAGCGATCGCGGATATTACGGGTTATTTGTCTGGAATTTGGGGGACTTTCCCCCAATTTTGGGGGGCCAGGGGGCAAAATATTATTGAATTGCGATCGCCTTCAAGGGTCAAAGCAAGGAGAGGCGCGATCGCCTTCTGTTAAGATGATCGAGGTGTTGGCGTTCTTTAAATCATTTTTATGAATGTACTCTCTGAGACTCTAAAATCAATGCTACGGGGGTTTGTTAAAATTTCCTCCCTCGGACAAAAACGCGGAGCGCATATTACTCGATTCTATATGTACAAGCACCTGCAAAACGTTACCGCAGGGCTGAAGCGAGAGGGCAAAATTCTGGCGATCGGTAATTCTCGAGGATTTTGTGAAATCTTAAATTTTGAGACGGCACAAATTGTCGAAGCTAATTATCCTGAATATAATATTTTAGCTTTACCGTTTGCAGATAATGAGTTTGATTTTGTCTGTAGCGATCAAGTTTTAGAGCATATTGAAGGCAACCCACAAATTGCGATCGATGAGAGTTATCGTATTTTAAAGCCTGGAGGAATTGCCATTCATACGACTTGTTTTATCAATCCCATTCATAAAGAACCTGGAGATTTCTGGCGATTTACTCCAGATGCGTTAAATTTACTATGCCATAAGTTCTCAAAAATAATTGATGTCGATGGCTGGGGCAATAAATATATTTGGGCGATCGAATCTATTGGTTTGAGATTTGAACCTATCCCAGAATCATCTTGGCATCCCCTCCATAAGTTAGCCATGAAAAATCGCAAGGATTGGCCGATTGTGACTTGGATTGTTGCTCAAAAATAAGGTAAATATTTAATAGATCGGGAATCGATCGATCCGAAATATATTATGGATATTACAATCGCAATTCCTACCTATAATGGAGCAAATCGTCTCCCTTTGGTTTTAGACCGTTTACGCAATCAAATTAAAACAGAAGGAATAACTTGGGAAGTTATCATTATTGATAATAACAGTCGTGATGAAACTGGAAAAATTGTGCAGCAGTATCAAAAAGACTGGGAAAATTTAGTTTCCTTGGAATATTTTTTTGAGGCTCAACAAGGATTAGCTTTTGCGCGAGAACGGGCAATTAAAGAAGCAAAAGGAGACTTAATTGGATTTTTAGATGATGATAATATTCCTGCTTTAGATTGGGTATATCATGCAGTCCAATTTGCTCGAGAACATCCTCGATCTGGTGCTTATGGTGGACAAATTCATGCAGATTTTGAGGTCGATCCTCCTCTAAATATTGACAAAATTATCGGTTTTTTTGCAATTAGAGAAAGAGGTGAAATACCTAATCAATATCGACCTGAAGTGATTAGTTTACCTCCTGGTGCAGGCTTGGTTGTACGTCGAAAAGTTTGGCAAGATTGTTTCTCTCAATCTTCAAGTTTTGTTGGTCGAGTGGGTAATTCAATGTTAAGCGGAGAAGATGCAGAAGTGCTTTTATATATGTACAAACAAGGCTGGGAAATTTGGTATAATCCTAATATGCACTTGGATCATAAAATTCCCGCTAAACGTTTAGAAAAAGAGTATTTACTTGCTCTCATTCATGGGTCTTGTTTACCTCTATTTCCTTTAAAAATGATTGTAGCTAAAAATTGGGAGAAACCTGCGATCGCTTTTAAAACGGTCTTCGGAAATCTTTATAATGCACTAAAGTATAAAATTAAATACCGAGAACAATTACAACAAGATAATATAATTTCTCAATGTGAACTGCAAATTTATATTAGTCGCATTGCTGGTTTTTTCTATTATCTTAACCAAAAGCTCAAACCCGTTAAAAAACTCTTTTAATTATTTTTGTCTAAATTCTCATTACCCAAAACTGTGAGAAATATGCCCTTAATGAAAAGAATAAAAAACAATTTAATTCCTGAAAATTTCAAGGATTCATAACGGAAATATTGCCAGCTAAAATAAAGCGATAATCTGCCATTTTTTCGATTAGCTGAAGTTGAAAAAACTTTGCAGGCTAAGTATTTATAAAGAAGAGATAAACTTTTATTTTTAAGAGGTTGAAGTAATTCTGGATTGCGCTTTAAAGCCAGTTCTATAACTAACAAACTTTGGGAGTGATGACGTTGTAAGTTAGTCGAAAAAGAAGTATCGGAAATACGATAAAAAATCTGCGATCGCGACACGGGGACAAAGTGATAGCGATCGGCTAGTCGTAAATAAAAATCCCAATCTTGTACAGAAGTTAAAGAAGTTTCAAAATAACCGATGCGATCGATCGCTTCTCGACGGACCAAAAGATTAGAGCCATTTTCAAGGAAATTATGAAGGAATAATTCGGATAAAACATTTCCTTGGGGACTCAAATGCAAACCCGATCGCACCCAATTTCCGCGATCGTCAATATAATCTGTCCAACTATAAGCAACTGCTGCTTCGGGATTGTTTTCTAATGCTTGTAGTTGTGCTTCTAACTTATCAGGAGACCAAAGATCGTCAGCATCTAAAAAAGAAATATATGCACCGATCGCCATCTTTATTCCTCGGTTGCGACTCTCGGAAAGACCCGCATTAACATCAGAAATAATGCGAATGCGGGGATCGGAGATAGCTGTAACAATTTCTAAAGTGCGATCGCTAGACCCATCATTACTGATAATGAGTTCCCAGTCTTGAAAAGTTTGAGCGAAAACCGAGTCAATTGTTTCTCGAATTGTCTTTTCCCCATTGTAGACAGGGATAATAATCGAAATTTTGGGCATGGTTGGACAAAAAATAGGCTATGCTGGAAAAACAGGAAGGATACAGATTATGACAAGCACGAATTCTTTAAGCGATCGCCAAATCATCCAAGAGAATGAATACGAATACCCCTATCATTATATTCCCAGATGGGACGGTGTTCATTTTTCCCAGACACAATCATTATCTTGGGGTTACGAATATATTTCCTATCTCTATTTTATTTTAGAGAAAGCAGAGAAAATTGGCTTTGAATCTTTACTCGATCTCGGTTGTGGAGATGGCCGCTTTCTCAGGGAACTAACTAAAAAAAGTTCTGGAAAACAGGTCATTGGACTAGATTACTCGCAACGTGCAATCGATTTTGCAAGGATCATGAATCCTAATATTGAATGGAGATGTGGGGATATTAGTGAAGAAAATTTATTTGATTTTAAGTTTGATATTATTACTTTAATTGAAACATTAGAGCATATTGAGCCTAGTGCGATCGCGAATTTTTTACAGGGTGCATCTCATTATCTCAAAGATAATGGTTATTTTCTCCTCACTGTCCCTAGCAAAAACATTAAAGTCGAAGATAAACATTATCAACATTTCGATTTAGATGCTTTGGAAAATGTTTTAAGTCCATTTTTTACGATCAAAGAGGCCAACTACCTCAATCATAAAACTTCTCGTCCTTTGAGACTGATGCAGCGTGTTTTATACAATCGTTTCTTCATTTTAAATCATGAAATACTCTTACAAAAGCTATACAATTATTATCGTAATAATTTGTTATTAACCGATGATAAAAATTGTCGTCGTATTGCTCTTGTTTGCCAAAAAGCTACTTAAATAAACAGGTAATAAGAAAAGAGATGAAAAAAATATTTCTCTTTTGCAGTATTTTGCTAATTTCAGCTTTTGCTTTTGCAGTATTGTCTCCGTCAATGCGATCGCAAGCCCAAAATTTTAATCAACCAAAGATTAAAGTTTTTATCCTAGCTGGACAATCTAATATGGTTGGTGCAACTTCTGATTGTAGCCAGATTTCTGAGGAATTCAAAAAGACGCAAGAAGATGTATTATGGTACACTGAAAATAATATTTGGACTGAACTAGACCCTCCTACAGAGCCTTTACCTTTTAGTGGAATGGGAAAGCAAGAAAAGTTTGCTTGCGGTCCCGAAGTTTCCCTTGGTTTGCGACTCCATAAAGTTCTGGGAGAGCAAGTTGCACTGGTTAAATATGCTCGTGATGGAACGAATTTAAGGGAAGAATGGAAAGTCGGTGCATCTCTTTATAATAATGCGATCGCACGATTCAAGCAATCTATTTTTGACTTGCAAGAATTGGGGTATAATACACAAATTGCTGGTTTTTTCTGGATGCAAGGAGAATCAGATGCTCGCGATCGCATTGGGGGTGAAAGTTACGAGGCTAATTTAAGGCACTTTATCGATGGAATTCGCCGAGAATTAGACAATTCTCATCTTCCCTTTATTCTGGGTAAAATTCCCCTTACCAGCGCACAAATTACCACCAGAGGTAGTTTTCCTTATGGCGATCGCGTCAGAAATGCTCAACTTAGAGTTGCCCAAAATACACCGCATACAGCAGTATTTGATACTCTCGATTTACCTCGTCAGGAAGATAATGTACACTTAACCGCAGAAGGATATATTTTGCTAGGCGATCGCTTTGCTCGAGTTTGGTTACTCCATTTCTTCCCTCAACCTTTTCGCTTCAACTTTTCTTTTAATTTGTTGGACATATTCCACTAGATCGGGATTTTTGGCTGTCCAGGTTTCTTGCTCTTTTCGCAGATTCACAAGATGAGATTCTATATTAGTCGGCGAAATTAGCACCCCAAAATCATTAGATGTATTAGTTTCATTCCCTTGTAAAATACGCTGTAAAACTAAATCTCCAACTTTTTTGGTGTAGTGAGAACTATCCAGATAATTTTTCATTTTATTATCGATCTGTTCTGTGGTAATATTGTTATAGCCAGAAAAATCCCAAACAGGTGTAATACGAACTAAATCTTGCTTCCATTCTTCAAACTCCGGCCAAAGTCCAGCGACTTGAATAGCTTCCCATTGTAAAGCGTGAGCAGGAGAAATAAAAGTAATACATTCTATCTTTTTTTCTTGACAAACTCGGATAATTTTTTGCATATCTTCCAATCTTTCGGGAGATAATGTATAGTTACCGTAAAGTGTCGGATCGCTTAAAAAGCGAGTTAAAGAGCGATCGAATTCTTTTGTTATTGAAGTGTTTTTGAAAACATATTTCAAAAAATAAGCAGTATCAGACATCCCATTTAAAAAATAGGGACTTAGGCGATCGGGACTTTGATTGAAAGAAATGGTCTGAAAACTTTCATTTAAAGCATTAGTAGATAAAGTAAAGTCAACAAAATCGGATATAATCAAGTGTTTTTTTAGCAAACGGTTTTGCTTAAAACCGGGTTTATTGTCTCTGTTTGTATTGAACATAAAAAAATCGAGACCGATAATAACTCTTTGTATGTTATCTTGATTAACAAGAGCGTGTTCAAAATAATATCTTAATTCTTCTGAATTAACTCCCAGAATGCCTAAGTTATAGATAGGAGGATAGGCTTTTAATAAAGGATAATTGGGGTCTAATCCTAAATCTGTTCGCGATGAACCCAGTAAAATAGTTTTAGGTTTTAAATTAATAATGTCGATCGCTTTAAACAGTCGAGGATTTTTGATTTTACTTGGCTTTTCTTGATTAAAATTTTCTAGGGTTATCAATTGGAAGATTCCATAAGGATCGACAAGGAGATTAAATCCTACAATTATCAAAGACTGCAAGCTAATAAATATAGCGAGAATTTGGAGATAGTAAAAATATCTTCTGTTCATTGTTAAAACTGAAAATAAAGAAATTCAGAAACCTGATTGAGAGAAATTAGACAAAAAGTAGCTAATAAACCTATACAAAAAGCTACTGGTAAAGTTGGTTTAAAACGTTCCATTATTTCTTGCGTATTCGGTAAAAATACAACCCCTAAAATCAAGCAAAATATCACTAAAATACTTTTTTGAAAGCCAATATCTGGGAAGTGGGAAAATTGACTCCATCCTTGATATTGAAAAGAGGTAAAAGGAAAGATAAACTCGAAAATGGTTTGATAAGAATTTGGTAATGTTATAGGATTAATTCCTAACATAGTTTGGATAATTTCTATGGCATCTTTTAGATTTGAAGCCCGAAAAATAACCCAACTTAAAACAACTGTGAAAAATGTTAACAACCAGCCTAAAATTCTAGAAAATTGCCATTGAGAACTTCTCCAAATATTATTAATTACTAATAAAGAGCCATGTAGTCCTCCCCAAATAATAAAAGTCCAACCTGCACCGTGCCATAATCCTCCTAGTAACATTGTAATCATCAAATTAAGATATTGTCTAATTTTTCCGAGACGATTTCCCCCGAGAGGAATATAAAGATAATCGCGCAAAAAATGAGATAAAGTAATATGCCAACGTCGCCAAAAATCAATAATAGAGATGGCTTTATAAGGAGAATTAAAGTTAATCGGTAAGTGAATATTAAACAACCAACCTAAACCAATTGCCATGTCTGAATAACCGGAGAAGTCAAAATAAAGTTGTAAAGTATAAGCTAAAGAACCAAGCCATGCTTCTAGAATTGTAATGTCATTAGGATTCTGAAAAATATTAGCAACCCAAGGTGACAAATTATCTGCGATCGCCACTTTTTTAGACAATCCTAAAATAAACAGAGTCAGTCCCATCGCGATGTTTTTCTGAGACAATATAAAAAGTTGCGATTTTTGAAACTGCGGTACCAGTTCGTTATAACGTAGAATTGGACCAGCAATGAGTTGAGGAAAAAAAGAAATAAATAAACTATAAGATAAAAGATTATAGTGGTGAACTTTAGTTTGACCTCGATACGCATCCACTAGATAGGCAATTTGGGTAAAGCTGTAAAAAGAAATCGCTAAAGGTAAAATAATATTAACTGCAGGAACTTGAAAATTAAAGACTTGATGAAAAGAATCGAGAAAAAATTGGCTATACTTAAAATATCCCAATAATCCTAAATTGAATATAATCCCCAAGACCAGAAAAAATCGGGAATTCTGAACTCTTTCTATTGTTTTTCCTAGAGTATAATTAATGCTAATTGAAATGATAAAAAGTGGTAAATAGGAAACATTCCAATAGCCATAAAAAAATAAAGAGGTAAAAGCAAGCCAAAGGAAAGCAATTTTTTGCAAATGGAAACGAGAGAGTGCGAAAAAACCGATCGCGGCGATCGGTAGAAAACAAAAGATGAAGATGTAAGAGTTAAATAACACGAGAAAAAATGATTAGACTCACGAAGAGAGTAACAATTTAAAGACATTTTTAAGGGCGTTGTATACAACGCCCTTACAGGATACATAAATCGTAGATTTTGTCAACCCTAGACCTGATTATAGTTACTAATTAACTTGCTTTGAGCATTTTCTTGATTTCTTCTCCCGTACTAAAACCGTCAGATTTCGTGAGTGTACCGATCGCCTCTTTATTTTGGTTAATACAGCCAGCTTTTTTAGCATACTGACAGACTCGGGCGTAAAGACGGGCGCGGGTTCCGGGTTGGCCAGAAGAAAAATATACTTTGTCATCATGGGCAATCTTAACACGACAAATTGGACAAGTTTGACAATTATCTGGGGTGTTGGTTGTCATAATTCACTCCTCAATCAGAATAGGTTCTCGCGTTAAACGGGAACTTTATAACGTTTTATTACAAAAGATTGACTTTTTGCGTGTCTAATCATACAAAAACCAATTTTAATTAAATTGACTCTCAGAGAGAATTCAGGGAATTGCGTTAAATTGTGAAGCGATCGCCATCCTAGAGTCTTTTTCAACCATGGCCGCTAGTGTATCCGATTTCTCCTCGCTTCCCCCAAACAAAACCGATCCAGATGCGCCAATAGATGCCCAAATGCCCCCATTAAACAAGATTTTGGTCATTATCCCCGTCTGCAACGAAGAAGCCACGATCGCGGCAGTTATTGAGGATTTGCAGGCGATCGGCTTGAGTCGCATTCGCGTGGTGGATAATGGCAGTCGCGATCGCAGTGCCGCGATCGCCCAATCTACAGGGGCTGAAGTGATTTACGAACCCATATCGGGGTATGGATGTGCCTGTTGGCGAGGGTTACAGGATATCCCCCCCGAGATTGAGTGGATTTTGTTTTGCGATGGAGATGGTAGCGACGCGATCGCGCAACTCCCGCAATTTTTTGCCCGATGCGATCGCCATGATTTCATCCTCGGCGATCGGGGGGCGACGGCACAGGGACGAGAAAACCTCACTTCTGTGCAGCGCTTCGGCAATCGACTAGCAACATTTTTAATTCAACTGGGTTGGGGCTATTCTTATCAAGATTTGGGTCCCTTGCGCTTGATGCGTCGATCTGCCTTAGAAGCCCTAAAAATGCAGGATCGGGGCTTTGGTTGGACCGTGGAAATGCAGGTGAAGGCAGTAGAACAGCAATTACATATTTGTGAGATTCCCGTTCATTATTATCCCAGACAAGGGGGGCGATCGAAGATTTCTGGGACGATCGCGGGGAGTTTGCAAGCAGGAACAATTATTCTCAGTACCTTGGGAAATTTATATTTTCAACGCAACTTAAAACGTTTTACTCCTCCACACTTTATTTTCCTTTGGGCGAGTGTATTATTGCTGGCGATCGGAACTATTTTTATCCTTCCTTATGGCGATTTTCGGCAAGTTGAAGCCGTGCCAAAATTTTGGGGGGGAATTGCGGTGATGAGTGTCGGGTTTGTCTTGTCTTGGAGACTGCGATCGCTAAAAGCTACCTGGTTTTGGGGAGTTGCGATCGCCTTGCGTTTGCTTTTACTGTTTATGTATCCAGGAGATGATATTTGGCGCTATTTATGGGAGGGATATCTACAAAATCTTGGTTTTAGTCCTTACGATCTCCCACCGGAAGCCGCAGAATTAATTCCCTATCGTACTGATTGGTGGGAACTGATTAACTTAAAACATTTCTCGGCAATTTATCCTCCCATTACTCAATTTGGTTTTCGGATTTTAGCGAGTATTTCTCCCAGTGTTATTCTCTTTAAGTTCAGTTTTATTATCTCAGATTTATTGATTTGTGGGTTACTCAGTCGAAAATTTGGTTATGTTCAAACTATTGTCTATGCTTGGAATCCTTTGATTTTATATTCTTTTGCAGGAGGCGGACATTATGATAGTTGGTTTATTTTACCTTTAGTGGCGGCGTGGTTGTTATTTGACGCGAATGCAAACAATAAAAATTATCTCGGTACGGCACTTTTATTAGGGGTTAGTATTGCCATTAAATGGACTTCTCTGCCAATTTTAGGCTTTCTTCTCTGGCAGGCATTGAAACGAGAAGGAATTCAAAAAGCGATCGCGGTTTTGGCTTGCGGTTTTCTCCCTTTAATAATCGCTGGAATTCCTTTTTGTTTTGGCGATCGCTGTCCTATTTTGCCCTATAGTGCTGGTAATTCAGATTTTGTGATTCATGGTCGTAGTGCAGATTTCCTGCCTTATTTTTTGCAAAAATGGGGCTTTCCTTTGACAGATAATTCCAGTTTAGCGCTTCCTCTCTTGGCGATCGGGCTGATTATGCTGTGGAGAATTAAAAGTTTTCGTAACTTTACAGAAACATACTTTTTTATATTATTTATCTTTTCTCCTATCATTCATGCTTGGTATTTTAGTTGGCTCGTTCCTTTTGCCGTAGCAAGTCGTAATTTAGGGACAAAACTGATTAGCATGACAGTATTTATTTATTTTATTTTACAATACCGTGCCGCATTAGGAATCTATGATTGGTGGATGAATGAATCGGCACGATTATTTTTATGGTTGCCCTTTGTTGGGGGATGGTGTTGGAGTACGATCGCCAACTTCCAGCGCGATCGCCAGTCTCTTAGGAAAGAGGGAGAAAACGCGATCGTATTGGAAGATAGACTTTAATTTATTCTAGATTAGCAGCGATTTTGGGGAGAGTAAGAGGTTCGCTATTAAACCACTGACGATAAAGATTTTCATAGGTTTGATCGATGATTAGTTCTTCTAAAATATCGTTGATTGGCTCTAGATATTCTGAATCTTTTGGCAGTGCAATACCATAATATTCCTGAGTTAATAATTCATCAATCACTTTTAATCCATCTAAATTGCCAATTTTAATTGCGTGTAATGTTAGAGCCACATCGTTAAGAACTGCATCAATATTTCCATTTTTTAATTGGTATAAAGCAATGGCAATAGAAGAAAACTTACTGACTTTTGCACCTAATATTTTCTCTGCTTCTCTGGCTCCTTCTGTGCCAATTTGGACAGCAATTGTTTTATTTTTAAGATCCTGCAATCCCTTGATCTTTTTATCTCCATCTCGGATAGTGATCGCCAGACCGGAATGGAAATAGGGACGAGAAAAAGCAACAATTTCAGAGCGATTAGGCGTAATTTTCATACTGCTCATAATTGCCTGAATCTGTCCTTTTTTTAGAGTGGAAATTAACTGATTAAAAGGAATATTTTTCCACTCAACTTTCATGTCATTTTTGTCAGCGATCACCTGCATCAACTCGATCTCAAATCCAATAACTCGATTTTCATTCTCTTGCATTGCAAAAGGAGGAAAAGCTGGATCGACACCAATACTTAATACTACTTTTTTGTCGATGTTATCTGAGATTGCACTACAAGAGATCGCTAAAAAACAAACACAAAAAATAAATAAAATAGAGTGCAATATCTTTAATCGTTTGTGTTTCACCATTTTACCAGTTGTGCTTTAAAGTTCTAAGTTTTGTTCTGCTAATAAGTCTAGCTGAAAAATCACTTTTTTTGTAGGGTTTTGATTATCATAAGCACAAAAAATGAGGCTTTACTTCGAGAGTGCAGCCTCATTTTTTTCATAATAACGAGTTGGAGTATTACAACCCTAATTTTTTCCCAAAACTACCACAATCCTTGAATTGGAATCGGTGTTGTTGCAGGACTAGGGATTGTTGCAGGAGTCGAGTCGAAAGGCAAAGAAACCGTGGAAGGACTGGAACTGCGATCGAGAGAACTTTCGTAGTCAGACCAAAGGGATTGAATGCGGCTACTAAAATTATTAGAACGGGGAGGAACTGGGAGACTATGAGGAGCCAAAGAGACAATTTTGTTGCCTTCCAAGAAAACCGGAGTCCCTCCCATCAAGTTTAGCGATCCCAGTTGCGCTTGAGGAACGCCAACCCAAAGAAAAGGTTCTTGGGCGCGATCGAGTTCGACGAGAACCTGGGTTCCGACAACGCTCTTAACCACTCCCCTAACTCTGGGTTCGCGAGGAGCAGTTCTTTGTGCCAGCAGGATAGGCTCGTTAAAGGATTCAACTGTAGACTCGGCTCGAGCCGTTTCTGTCGCGATCGCTCCAAGCAATAGCGTGAATACTGTCACAAGCAGGCTCAATTTTTTAACGTGCATCTTACACCTAGTATCGTGGGATGATTTACTTATGAAGTATAATATTGATTTGAGGGCATAATTGAAAGTCTTTGTTTAATATTCATTTTTGACTTGCTGCTGATATTGGCAGTCATTCGGTTTTTCCGGCAAAATGGCGGTATCTGCTGCAACTTATTTTTTGTGGGGTGATATGAAGAAAAATGCAGCTTGGGGCAAAGAAGCCAAAACCATGACTTTTGCTAATTTGGCCTATATTGCGATCGCCGAAAACTATGGCAAAACGATCTCCTACGAAGCGGGAGTTCTAGCCGATCGCGATCCGGAAGAACTCCATCAGATGAGGGTGAGTATGCGCCATTTGCGAACGGCATTAGTTGGTTTTGCCCCCGTTCTATCCTTGCCTGCGATCGCCACAGAAAAAACCGTGGGACGAGTGGCGAAGGTATTGGGAAAGTTACGAGATATTGACGTACTCGAGGCCACCCTGAAAACAGAATATCGTCCCCAGTTACCCAAAGCAGAACGCCAGAAACTCGATCGCCTCCTGAAAAGGTTAGCCAAAGACCGCAAAAAAGCCTTTAAAGCGGTGAAAAAGACTTTAAAGGGGAAAACCTACCTCCACTTGAAGAAGGGCTTTACATCTTGGCTGGAAAAGCCGCACTATTCCTCTCTGGCTTGCCTTCCCATGGAACTGATTTTACCGGATTTACTGCTGCCGCAATTTAGTCAACTTCTCCTGCATTCTGGATGGTGGGTTGGAGTCGGCGCTGGCGGGGAAATTCCTTCAGTCCAAGATAGCGCTCCTGATACAATCTGTAACATTTTGGTGCAGCAGGAAAAAAAGCTCCACAGTTTGCGAAAATCCGCCAAACGCACCCGCTATCAAATGGAACTGTTCGAGCAGTTTTATGGTGGAGAATACGAGACATATCTCAAGCAAATCAAAACGGTGCAAAGTATTCTCGGCGATCTTCAAGATAGCTTTGTGTTGAAAGAATTTCTCAATCGCTTTTTTGCCAAGTCCTTCCAGACCAAACTACCTCACCTTGCCCAACACCTGCAAGAAATTCGTCAGCAAAAATGGCAGGCTTGGCAAGACCTACAGCAAAAATTCTCCTGCCTCGAAACGCGACAATCTTTCCGGGCGATCGCGCAATCTCCCCATTTTGTTCGTGAAGAATAATTATTAATTTTCTTTACAGGATGCCATCTAGAAATTATCATTTCTTTACCTTCCGTTTACCTTCAAGATTTATCTTGGGATGAGAAGGCATAAAAATTGTTTAACTTTTAATCTTTAACTTTTAATTTGCGAAAGAGATATTATGCTGCTGACTCCTCAACCCATCGATCTCCTCTCCCAAGAAGAATCCCCAGAAAATCGGCGCTTACATCTCTATCATCGAGGCGAAAATATTCCCTTAGATGAAGGGGGGGTTTGGCAAGTGTATCGCGGTTTAGTACAAGTGAGTACTGCTCATGCCAGTGGCGAAGAAGTCATATTAGGATGGGCAACTCCAGCAACATTTTTCGGTCTTTGGTTAACTCGTTTGGAGTTTTATGAAGCAAAAGCACTATCAGATGTTTATTTGCGCTGGTTTCCCCTCCAGGAAATAGAAAACTCTCCTTTCTTGACTCAGACAGTTTCCGATAGCGTGACTCGACGACTGCGACAAACTGAAGCAATTTTGGCGATCGCCGGATATCGTCGCGTTGAAGATCGCCTCACCCGCTTACTGTCCCTTCTTGATGCAGATCTGGGACAAGTCACAGAAGCGGGAAGCCGCTTGCAAGTGCGCTTCACCCATCAAAATCTTGCTAATGCTATTGGCACGACTCGGGTCACTGTAACGCGATTGTTGGGCAAGTTACAAAGATCGGGCTGCATTCAAATCGATCGCGATCGCCACATTATTATTCAAAATAGCTAGTTAACCCGAGTTGCTAGTTATTTAGAAGTTTAGGGATCGATTTTAAACGAGATTGAATCTCGAGTTTGCTGTGTATTAGGTATCTCTTGAGAAACAGGTTTAGGAATAGTTGGTTTTGCCAAAGGATCGGCATTAGACTCCAAATAGGGAGGCGATCGCCTAGCATTAGAGGCGATCGCCAATAAAACGCCCATGCCAATATAAACAGGTAAAGGAATTTCCATTGCTTTCAACCATTGATAAAATTCGACACTCCCAAAGAATAAGATAAAACCAAACGCCCAAATTCTCATAGTAACCGACCCAAATTCTCAAATTATTTTACCGATTACCAACCCAAAAACAACTCAAAAAAACTGAGGCGCGATCGATATGCGCCTCAATTAGAACTCAATCAGCATCTTTTACGAGCATCTTTTACGAGCATCTTTTACGAGCATCTTTTACCTCACTACTGAGCTTTTGTACTACACCTTTGCCGTTGCAGCAACCTTGTTTTCCACTTCGGGACGAGTTAAGCGTTCGTAGGCTTCCCGCATTTTTAACCCAACCAACACTTGGAAAAGCCCAGTACCGTTGTTAGAACCTGGATAATCCTTATGTTTGAGTAACAATTCAGTCATTTCCCCATAGTAGCGAGTTGAAGTACTGCTCAAATGACTTTCAACGTAAATCATCTCCTCAAGATTATCAAACTGACCGTCTACCTCTAGGAGAGAGACTTCATGCCCCATAAAACTATCGGGACCATAGTACATTTTAATCCCAGGATAAGTACAGGTCAACTTACGCCCGCAAGGCCGCCAATCAATGGTGGAACCTTCATCAAACAGATATACTGGCTCAAAATTAGCAATTCCCTCTTTTTGAACCAAGCGAACGCGCAGGTATTTACTTTCCTTATCGTCGATTAACTTGGTGGGTAAAACTTGAATAACCACATCGGCATATTCTTTCTGCGGCTCAATATAGTCTTTAAAATCAGGTTTTCTGGCATTGATCGAAGCGAGAACGTCTTCGTAGGTATGACCCCGCTCTGCCATATCTCTCTGGATCTTCCAGTTAATCTTTACCTCATCACTAATATCGAGATAAACCCCAAAATCAATCAACCCGCGAACCCGTTCGTCGTAGAGAGGATGCAAGCCTTCAATCACGATCACTTTATTGGGTTCAATGCGCTCTGGAGGGTCAAGTTCACCCGTCTCATGATTGTAAATGGGTTTATCAATAGCCTTTCCTTCTTTAAGGGCTTTGATTTGCTCGTACATCAAATCAAAATTATTGGCTTTGGGATTTAAAGCCGTTACCCCCGCCGTTTTTCTGCCTTTGCGATCGAGACTGTGATAGTCATCCAAACAGATGACCGTCATAAACTCTTCGCCAAATAAATCGGTCAAACGGCGCAAAAAGGTTGATTTCCCGCATCCCGAGTCTCCGGCGACTCCTATGAGAACCACACGATCCGATTGTGCGATCATACCTTCCCTCTAATACAAAACAATTTTTTAACAGGATTAAGCAAGCCGAACCTGGAACCTCAACAGGAGAGTCTCCATAAGGTCAAACAGGAATGCAGACAGCTTACCCAGTTCTTATGCTAAGGTAGCGCGGGCATTTTTGTTAAAGAAAAAGTAAAAAAGATGCCATCTTAACAATATTCTGCTTTCAAAGAGATTATTTTGGGGGTGAATGTCCCCAAATAAGCTGAGACATTTGGTTTGTTCATTGCGACGAGGTACTCCCCGGATCTGAACTCAGAGGCGATCGCGATCGGCCCCTGAAGCCCCAAGCTATTGTACGAGGTTCTTGCAATGCTAGGCTGAATATTATCGGCAAAAAACCCTTGCTTCTTTTTTGAGGACAGAGTTTTTTGACCATGCAATATATAGTTTCGATCGCGAAGTTGGGAGATATTGAATCGAATGTACGAATCTCGAAGCCGCAAATTTGTTTATGAAGTCGAAGGTCTGGCCTCGGACAATCGACCGAGTTACTCCGTTCGCACTAGTGGAACGGTTTTTATTACCGTAACCTACGACCGAATGCAAGAAGAAATGCGGCGCATTAATCGACTGGGAGGCAAAATTCTCAGTATCAAGCCTTTAACTTCTGAAACCTTAACAGGAGCTAAAGTGATTGCCGAAACTGCACCTGCAACGCCCAATCATAAATCTATGACTCAAACTAAAGCAAAAGTTGATATTCCTATCAACCTCTACAAACCCAAAAACCCCTATATTGGCAAGTGTGTAGAAAACACAGAATTGGTTCGCGAAGGGGGAACGGGAACAGTTCGTCACCTCAAATTTGACATTTCTGGAGGCGATCTGCGCTATTTGGAAGGTCAAAGTATTGGCATTATTCCACCGGGAACCGATGAGAAGGGGAAAGCGCATAAATTGCGCCTTTATTCTATTGCTTCGACTCGCCACGGGGATGATATTGACGATAAAACTGTCTCGTTGTGCGTGCGCGAATTGGAGTACAAGCACCCAGAAACAGGAGAAACCATTTATGGGGTTTGCTCGAGTTATTTGTGTAACTTAGACACCGGTGCCGATGTCGCCATTACGGGGCCTGTGGGCAAGGAGATGCTCTTACCCGATGATGAGGATGCAACAATTATCATGCTGGCAACGGGGACGGGTATTGCTCCTTTCCGAGCCTTCTTATGGCGGATGTTTAAGGAACAACACGAAGATTATAAGTTTAAGGGGTTGGCTTGGCTAATTTTCGGTATTCCCTATACGGCGAATATTCTCTACAAAGAGGAGTTGGAAGCGCTGGCCGCAGAATATCCCGATAATTTCCGCCTAACTTATGCTATTAGTCGCGAACAAAAATGTGAGGATGGTAGCAAAATGTACGTGCAAAGCCGGGTGAGTGAATATGCGGGAGAAATCTTCGACATGATTCAAAAACCCAATACTCACGTTTATATGTGTGGATTGAAAGGGATGGAACCGCCGATCGCGGAAACTTTCACTCAAGAAGCAGAAAAACTGGGTATGGACTGGGATGCAAAGCGCAAGGAGTTGAAAAAAGCTCATCGCTGGCACGTGGAAGTTTATTAAGTTCTGCTGTTTTTCTGAAATTTTTTTGTTCCCGAGTCATAGACTCGGGAATTTTTTTGCTGATAATTTAAGCTAATAATTTGAGATTGGAGAAGAGAAATTCTTGGGTTTGTGTTTCTCCTTTCACTTCAGTGCTAATCAAACGACGATTTAAGATAGAGTAACCGCCAACTTTTTCGTATTCGTCTTCAAAGTTACTCACACCGCCTTTTTGTTCCCCAGTTTTGGGGTCGTGATAGACAGAATCATAGCGATGAGAAAGATAGCCTTCTCCCGTATCGTGACTGCTGAAGGTATTAATGGTGACAACTGTTCCATGAATATTACGGTGAACCATGCTCACCTCATTATTGTGGAGTTTATAGCGATCGCCCTCTGCTTTTCCTCCCATTAAAATCTCAATGCTTCCATCTGCATCGGTTTCCCCATAGGAGAAGGTATTGTTTCCATGAGTATCTTCAAAACCGCGACGAATACGGTGAATGGTGATTTCCCACACTTGACCTTCAATGGCTTTTTTCGCGGCTGTATCTTCAATTCCCGTTATCTCTCCCTTCAGATCAGGGGTGATGTGGACTTTACCGGAAAATATTTCTTCATTGCGCTTGTAAGTGATATCAGCACTATAGCCTGGGAAATTACTATCCCAAGTGTAGCGATTTTCGTAAGCCTTCCGAAACAGGTCGCGGGCTGATATTTTTTCAATGACTGTCATTGGATAACCCCTTTAATTTATCTCCATAGATGGCCATTATCTCATTAAATATTGCTTAAGGGGAAATGCAGAATCGTTGTTCATTTGGGTAAAGGCGCTTGACATACTCTCACCGCTAAACGCTTGAGCGTTCTGCGGTCAGACCCCGCGTCGCCGAAAGGCGCAAGGGAATGCTGACCAAGAAGAGCGGGAGA
>NZ_JACSWA010000593.1 GCF_016888125.1 Spirulina sp. CCY15215 | reverse complement strand
AGATTGTTTCTGAACAGGTTCACTTGGTGATACATCAGAGAAAGAAGAGATTTCTTGTTTAGCATCAGAAGACTCGATTTGAGGTGAATCTGGAGTTTTAACTGTTTCTGAGATAGGAGAAATAGATTGTTTCTGAACAGGTTCATTTTGCGCTACATCAGAACGAGAAGACGTTTCTTGTTTAGTATCGAAAGAAGATATTTCTTGTTTGGTATCAGAAGAATTAATTGGAGTTGAATCTGGAGTTATAACTGTTTCTGGAATAGGAGAAATAGATTGTTTCTGAACAGGTTCGTTTGGCGCTACACCAGAACGAGAAGAGATTTCTT
>NZ_JACSWA010000592.1 GCF_016888125.1 Spirulina sp. CCY15215 | reverse complement strand
CTACTATATTCTCTTGTTAGGGTTTATTCAGCTAGGGAGCGAGACGCTCTACTATATTCTCTTGTTAGGGTTTATTCAGCTAGGGAGCGAGACGCTCCCACTACTATATTCTCTTGTTAGGGTTAGCAAGCCGCTAAACTTCCTCCAAAAATGCGGCGATCCGCGTCACAGCAGCTTGCAGGATATGGGGGGGATGCACCAAGGCAAAACGCACGTAGCCTTCTCCCTCTAAGCCAAAACCCGATCCTGGAGAAAGGGCGACTCCAGTTTTTTCGACTAATTGCAGGCAAAATTGCAAGGAATTTTTTTCCCAGGTGGGGGGTAATTTTCCCCACACATACAAGGTTGCGGGGGGAGTGGGAACTTTCCAGCCGATCGCGTTTAAGGCTTTAATAAAGATATCGCGGCGATTTTGGAAGGTGGAGACGGTTTCGGTAACGATCGCCTCTTCTGCCTTTAATGCGGCGATCGCCCCCCTCATAATGCCTCGATACTGATTAAAATCGATGATGGCTTTGACTCGACGCAATGCGCCAATGAGTTCTCTGTTACCGATCGCGTAAGCTATACGAAATCCTCCCATATTATAGGATTTCGAGAAGGTAAAGAATTCAATGGTGTTGTTTTTCTCGCGATCGGCTTGCAATATGGAAGGAGGAGTAGGGGTTTCCGCAAAGACAAAATCGGAGTAGGGGAAATCGTGAGCCAAAATAATCTTATTCTCTTGGCAAAACCTAACGGCTGCTTGGAAAAAAGATAAAGGTGCGATCGCGGTTGTGGGATTGTGAGGATAGCTTAAAACCATGAGCCGCGATCGCGCTACAATTTCCCGAGGAATGTCTGCAAAGACGGGTAAAAATTGCTTTTCTTCCCGTAGAGGCATGAGGTGGATCTTCCCCCCAGCTAAGTGAACTCCTCCCTTATGGGAAGGATAGCCAGGATCGCAAAGTAGGGCAATATCTCCTGGATTGAGGACAACTAAAGGAAGGTGTGCAGTGCCTTCCTGACAGCCAATTAAAGGCAAGACTTCTGTTTCGGGATCGATCGCAATGCCATATTTATTGCAGTACCATTGCGCGACAGTTTCCCGAAAGGGTTGGGTACTGTGAAATAAAGTATAGCCGTGGGTGGATGGGTCTTGCAAAGCGTCGGCGATCGCGTCAAGAATGGGCTTGGCGACAGGTAAATCGGATGACCCCAAAGACAAGTCAATTATATCTCGACCTGCCGCGATCGCCTTGGCTTTTGCCTTGTCCATATCGGCAAAAACATTAGTTTGGAGGGAAGAGATGCGCCGGGCTAGTTGCATTGTTCTACGGTCGATCTTTATCTTTAATCAAGCACTCATCTATCATTTGAGCCAAAGCTGCTCTAGTAATTACACCTTCGTGAGACTTAAGAATTTTATCCCCTTGAATCACTCTTAAAGCAGGTACTCCCTCAACTTTACAGCGCTTGACGGCTTTAGGGTTGGGATCGATTTCCAGTTTTACGACTTTGAGGCGATCGCTATACTGTTCGGAAATATGCTCTACTGAAGGGGCAACCAATCGACATGGACCGCACCAAGGAGCCCAGAAATACGCCAATACGGGGATTGTAGCTTGAAAGACCTCTTGCTCGAAATCCGCATCAGAAATAAGAACAACTTTACTCACGATCGACAAAACTCCTGCTAAGTCCTTTTTTTTCAAGGGCTTTCCTCTATATAGCCCTTGGATACCTTTGGATTTTACCACAAAACGGCTTGACAACTTTAGTATCGTGTTGTCTCGGACTGCTTGACAAATTTCTCTTTTTGGGGTACGATTTGCCCAAATAATCTCAATCTATTATGATTTCAAAAGTAACATTAGAAAATTTTTTTAGTTTTAGGCATTCGACCATAATCGAACTTAATTCTGATGTCAATATACTCTTGGGAATTAATGGAAGTGGAAAATCTAATTTTCTCAAAGCGATTCAGTTGCTCTATGAGAGTATTATTGGAAATGGATTGGAGAAAATTTTTCTGAAAAATTGGAGTGGGTTTGATACAGTGGCAAATTTCGGAGAAGATGGAAAAGATTATATAAAGCTATCATTTGAATTTGATAAAGAAGCGATCGCAAAAGCAACGAATCAAGAAGGATTCAAATTTCCAAACAATCCAATTTATGAAATGACAATATATAAGTCAGGTTTAAGTTCTTATTATCTACAAGAAAAGTTGTATTCTATCAGCACAAGTGCTAATAAAAATAATTTTATGTTTATGGATATGAATAATGCACGAGGTATTATTTCCACACGAGAAGAAGAGAAAGTGGGAATCCAGAGCTATCCTCAAGAAAGTAAACAGATGACTTTCAAATCAACAGAGCCTATTTTAAAGCAAATTTCCGATCCCGAGAGATTTTATCCTCTCTTTACCTTACAAAGAGCTTTGGAAGAAACTTCTGTCTATTATTATTTTGATACAACTTTTCCTAGTCCTATTAGACAACCTTCCAGCTATGGTACTGAGACAAAACTGTTACCGGATGGACAAAATCTTATGACGATTCTTAATCATATAAAAAATAATCATTCTCTAGACTATGATAGAATTGAAGAGTCTATCGGGAAAATTAATCCACATTTTAAGGATATTAGTTTTAATTTTATCGGTTCAAAGCTATATTTGTCACTCCGCGAACAGCACCTTAGAAAATCAGTTTCTGTTGAACATATCTCAGAAGGAACTCTCAGCTATCTTCTTCTCTTATCAATACTATTTAATCCCGAACGAGGCAATCTTATCTGTATTGATGAGCCAGAAACAAGTCTTCATCCTGATATGATAAATACAATTGCAAATGCGATAAAACAAGCATCAAAGGAAACACAACTGATAATTACAACTCATTCACCATTACTCCTAAATTTATTTGATGCAGAGAATATTGTAGTATTTGAGAAAAATGATCGCAATGAGACAGAAGTTAATACTAAGTTTCAGGAAGAATTTGACGAAAAACTTCTAGTCGGACAGGCTTGGCTACAGGGTCTGATAGGTGGAAAAAGATGGTAATCTCTTGATTTATACTGAAATACATTAATTAGAAAATGCAACATGATAAATATTACAATTTATATAGAATCTGATAAAAGATTTTGACGAGGCCAAGTGCTTAGTTGATTATATTCAAACACCGCTAAATAAAAGCCCGTAAAATCTTCCCCTCCGTATTCATAAAAACCGTCCCAGAGTTCCAGCTTTTCGGGGGTATATGCCTCATACTGGTCGAAAGTAATCGGCTGGCGATCGAGTTGAGGTTGAGGTAGTGGTGGCTGGGTCATTGTGATAATCCTGTCAGCTTTAATTTATTCTAAATCAGATTAAAAGCTATTCGCTATATGAACTTTATTTGAGATTGGTTGGTATTTTAATTATTAGACTTGAATCAAGCCTTTATGCCGTAATAAGGGTTCGGTTTTGGGTTCACGATCGCGGAAGGATTTAAACACTTCCATTGGTGACAAACTTCCTCCTAAAGCTAACACGGTATTGCGGAAACGTCGTCCGGTTTTGATAATAGCTTCCTCATTCTCTAAACCCACTTCTTCAAAAGCAGAAAAGGCATCAGCGCTTAAAACTTCTGCCCAATGATAGCTATAATAGCCAGCAGCATAACCTCCTGAGAAAATATGACCAAAAGAACAGAGGAAAGCATCTTCTGGTAAAGGTGGAATAACCATAGTTGTTTTGGCAATGCGATCGCGAACTTCTTTCGGAGTTTCTTTCCCTCTTGGTTGATAGCGATGGTGCAATTCAATGTCTAACAAACCAAAATGGAGTTGACGTAGGGTTGATAAACCGCTTTGATAATGGCGTGTTGCTAAAAGTTTTTGGTAGTAATGTTCTGGTAAAGTTTCCCCTGTTTCATAGTGTTTCGCCATGCCAAATAAAGTGGCGCGATCGTAACACCAATTCTCCATAAATTGGCTGGGTAACTCTACGGCATCCCATTCAATATTATTAATTCCAGCCGCTTGAGGATAGTCAATTTTCGTGAGCATATGTTGCAAACCGTGGCCAAATTCGTGGAAGAGGGTTTGCACGTCTTCAAACGCCATTAAACTCGGTTTTCCGTCGATGGGAGGGGTTTGGTTGCAGACCATATAAGCCACGGGAAGGCGATTTTTAATTGTACCATTTTCCTTGATTTTTCGGCGACAGATACAATCATCCATCCATGCACCTCCGCGTTTTTCTGCGGGACGACTGTAGGGATCGAGAAAGAAATAAGCGATCGCCTCTCCCGTTTCGTCTTTAACTTGAAAATAGCCAACATCTTCATGCCAAACAGAAGTTTGACCATTAGCACGAGAAATAGTAACACCAAAAAGACGTTGAATTAGTCCGAATAACCCATCTAAAACTTGGGGAAGTGGAAAATAAGGGCGCAATTCTTCCGCATTGAGAGCAAATTTTTCTTCTCTTTGTCGTTCCGACCAAAAAGGAATATCCCAGGGTTTTAAATCGTCAAGTTGAGCAAATTCTTTTAACTCTGCTAACTCTTTTTGGGAGGCTTCATAAGCTGGCGATCGCAATTCTTCGAGTAACTGTTCTACGGCTGCAACATCGGAAGCCATTTTCTTAGCTAAACTCACCTCGGCATAACTGGAAAAACCCAAAATTTTCGCTTGTTCTTTTCGTAAAGCAAGAAGGCGATCGATAATAGGATTATTGTCCCATTTGCCCCTAGAAGCACGGGTAATTCTAGCTCGGTAAAGTTTTTCCCGCAAGTCCCGACGTTTCGCGTATTTTAGGAAAGGAAAAAAGGAAGGACTATCTAGAGTAATCAGCCAAGGACCATCTTTAGCTGTTGCTTGTTTTCCTCCTGCCTCTTTTCCTCCTTCCTCCCGGGCAATTTGTGCAGCTAAGGCTAAACAACTTTCAGGCAAACCTTCTACTTCGTCTTGACTCGTTAATTTTAATTTAAAGGACTTCGTTGCATCCAGAAGATTATTAGAAAATTTAGTGGACAATTCTGCTAATTCAAGTTCAATAGCATTAAAGCGTTCTTGTTGTTCTCCCTCTAGGGCAACTCCCGAAAGTTCTGCATCCCGGATAGCTGCGTTTACAATCCGTTTTTGAGCAGGTTCGAGGCAATTAAAGCCTTCACTTTCTTGGATACCTTTAAAGGCTTTATAGATAGTTTTGCTTTGATTGATTTGATTGCTAAATTTAATCAGATCTGGCTGTACGGTTTCGTAGGCAGATCGCAATTCAGAGTTATTTTTTACCCCCATTAAATGCCCAATAACGCCCCAAGTCCATGTTAAGCGTTCTTCAATTTCTGTCAGAGGTTCAACTAAGCCTTCCCATGTCGGGGTTACAGAAGATTCTAATCTTGTTTGTGCGGTTTTTAAGTCTTCTAATAACTGTTTAATTGCCGGAACGATGTGCTGGGGTTTAATTATATCAAAAGGAGGAGGTTCTTTGCCAATCAAAAGAGGATTATCAGACATATTTTTTTTGTTTTTGTTAGTTAGTTTGGGTTGGTTATTGGTGATGTTTTCATCATTCATCATTCATTATTTATCTTTTTCCTGTTACTGACTCGAGTTTGACTTTTGGGACTTCAAAACCCATCTCTTTTAATTCCTGACGCAAGCGTTGTGCTTCGAGAAGATTCTGCATTTCTAATAGCGCGATCGCTTTACCCATATTTTGCAATCCTAAATCAACTTTGCCGCATTTAAACCATGTTACTCCTAAATTTTGATAGGCTTGGGCGTAGTCTGGTTTGAGTTCAATAGCTTTGTTATAGGCTTTAATTGCCATGTCGAAGTTATTTTGTGCTTTTAAGGTCATGCCTAGATTATAGTAGCCAAAAGCAAAACTGGGATCGGCAACAATGCTGGCAGCAAAAGCTCGTTCTGCCATTTGATATTCTCCCGCCGTAAATAACAATGTGCCAAGATTATTGTAGGAGCCTAATTTTAAGGCAGGCAAAATATTTTGTGCTAAAGCTGCTTGATAGTAAATTACTGCTTTATTCACATCTTGTTTGCGATTGTAAGCATTAGCAAGGTGATAATTTAACTCGTATATTACCATCGCCCCTGCATTCATATCTTTTAAACCACGCTCTAATAATTCTATGCCTTCCTCTATTCTTTTTTCCTCTAAATACAGCGCCCCTAATTTATTGCAAGCATAGGAATCATTGGGATGGTCTTTGATATAACTTTCCATGGCCGTTTTAGCCCGATCGCCTTTCTCTTTTGAGGCAATTTCGTGGGGATCGTAGCCATAATGCAGAACAGCTATACTGGGAATTGTCGCGATTTGCCAGTGAGGTTCTTTTTTAACCAACTCCACAACACTATCATCAATTAAAGCGTGATAAGGTCTAGAAAATTCAATTTTTGGATGTCTGCGAAAGAGGCGAGAAGTTAAAGAATAAGGACTTTGTGCTGCACCAATTTCCTTGCGAATTAAATTGATCACTAAAGCACGTTCTTCTAGCATCGCTACTTTTATGTGCGGTACAATATCGGGATTTAGGCGTTCATCTGCATCCAAAATTAAAACCCAATCTCCCTTAACATATTTTAGTGCTTCATTCCTGGCTGCGGCAAAATCATTGTTCCATGTAAAATAATGGACTTTCGCACCATATTCGGCGGCTATTTCTGGCGTGCGATCGCTCGATCCCGTATCGAGAATGACAATTTCATCCACGACACCTTTAACGCTATCCAAGCATTGTGGTAGAGATTTTTCTTCGTCTTTAACAATTGTACAAAGGCTGAGTTTCATAATTTTAGGGAGTAGGGAATAGGGAATAGGGAATTAAGAGAGGAGTCTCATTGATCATTAATCCTTTCTAATAAACATTTTGCAATTCTAGCAGCCGCACCTGGTTTTCCCATGCGTTTAACTCCATTTTGGGCAATTAGTTGCAGGCGATCGGGTTTGGCTAAAACGCCTTGAATGGTTTTGGCTGTTTCTTCGGGTTTCTTGACCAAGATAACCGAATTTCCCAGCAAGCGCGTTTGTGCTTCGGCAAATTGGTAGTTAAATTGGGGACCTTCTCCTGGGAAAGTAATAACGGGTTTGCCTAAACCGACAAATTGTTCTGTTGCTGTCCCTGCCATGGCGATCGCAAAATCTGCGCTTAACAAACAAGCATTATAAGCATTTTGGGTCAATACTAATTGGGCGCGATCGCGGCGGAAAACCAGGGCAGAAAGATCGTTAATGGGGGCATCTTCTGGCAGGCTATTTTCTTCCTCCCATCCTGTCAAACCCTTTTGAAACTCATCCAGATCGAGAGAGGGGGCGATCGCGGCTAAAAACAGCAAGGAACGACCGGGAAATTCTTGTTGGATATTGGCAACAGCTTGCAGAATTAATGCCCAATTATTATAGGCCTCCGGCGCTCTCGAGCCTGGCAACAATAATACTTTAAACGGTCTTGCCTTTTCCTGTTCTTCCGCATCTTTTTCGTAAAATATCGGCGCGGGAGGATCCGGTAAAATACCGTCCATCATGGGGTTGCCTAAAGCGAAGGCAGGCAGGGAAAATTGCTTTAAAACGCTAGTGGTGAGGCGATCGCGGGGAAAAATGACTTTGCAGCGATCGCGCCCCATTAACCACCTTTCCCAGGGCAAATACACCGATCCCGACCAACTTTCCCAGCCGTGCGATCGGGACAACCAACCCGACTCATCTCGCAAATAATACTCTGATTTCGCCGTACCGACAAAAGCGTAATTTGCCCCACTCAACCAGGCAAAAAGTAAGGGGACGATATCTCCTACTGCTAACACGGAACCGCCGCGCTTGTGCCAGCGACGCACGAGGCGATATTGGGCGCAGGTCAGCCCCAATAAGCCCCCTCGCACGTCTTTCCATAACTGTCGCCCATCCATGTAGATAAAGCCCCCAGAAGGCATTTTTTTCACCGGTCCGATAATAGGAATATCTGCCTTTGTATAAGCGTATCCTTCGCCGACGAGGGGAAGGGCGGCAATTTCTGGTGCATTAGGAAGTTTTCGCAATTCTTCGAGAATGCGAACGGCTATACTATCTTCTCCATGACCATTGCTCAGGCAAAGTAACTTCATACAGGGCAGTCGATCCTTGGGTTTACCTCGATATCTATTTCATTTTAGGGGTGAGGGGGAAAGAATTGTCTAAAAAGAATTGTCCAAATGGGTGTCAGGTTTTAAAAACTTCCTCCAAATTGCGATAACCGCTAATGATCCGCACAATTTCGATCCCATCCTCAATAATGCGATAAAAAATGATATATCCCATCAATGATATGCCTCGCAAACTAGGCGAAAATTGAGCGTAGGATCGTCCCAAGTAAGGAAAATGAACTAAATGCCGACATTTCTGGTTAAAAGCCTCCACAAAGCGATCGCCAGCATCTACACTTTTTTCGAGAAAATAATCGCAGATTTCTTCTAAATCTCGACTCGCCCTCAATGTAATAATAAAACGACTCATACCTTCGCTTCTCGCTCCGAGATGCTGCGCGATCTTACCTTATCTCGCAATCGCGCAATTACTTCTTTTCCATCTAAAACTTCTCCTCGTTTTGACTGTTCTAAGCCTTCTTCAATTTTACGCCGTGTTTGTTCGACCCACGCCAAATATTCTGGACTTTCTTCTGCATCTTGTGATGAAACTTCATCCGCTAAAAGAACTAATGCTGTGTCGATCGCATCTTCCATTGAAGCATACTGACTCTGCTTTAATAATAGTTCCAGCACTCGGGTTTGTTCTTGACTTAAAGTAATCTGCATGGTTTTCCTTTTGTTTGTCTCTAATTACACAGAAAATTATCAAAATTGGAAATTTATGGGGTATTTATGCTCTACAAAGAAGTTTTAACTATTCTACCTCAAACCTCTGATTATTTTTCCGATTGTGCCGATCGCCGCTCAGGACATCTTGGACAAATTTTACCCTAAATTGGTATGGTATTAGAAAAGGTGAACGAGGAGTCCTTCTATTATGCCCATAAGCGAGGTTAAACGTTTATTTCAAGCCTCCCAAGCTAATCCCGAACTCAAGGAGGAGATGAATAAAGCCCCCGATGAGGAAACTTTTGTTCATTGGGCGAATTTATTGGGATACAATTTTACTCTAGAGGAATGGAAGCAAGCAACGGGATTTACGGTTGAAGAGCAAATTAATCAGAATTTCCGAGATATTCCGGGGATTTAGGATTGCTAGAGATTTTCCAAGGTTAAATCTCGTAGAAAATAAAAGCGATCGCTTCTCCAATTCTCTCTTTTTTCTCGCCCTAAATACCCGGTTAAAGGTGATGAGAGTTCAATTAAAATATTGTATATTTTTTGTTCTTGTAATGTTTGAGATTGATGAGAATAATTATAGATTCCATGCAAAGAAACAAATTCTATTACATTTTGTGGATAAGTCTTGACAAGTTCGACAAGTTGCGATCGCAATTTTAACTCTTCCAGGAGGCGATCGCAATATTCGTTAAGTTTACCATTTGCAGTTTCTCCAAAGGGTTCTTGTTCTAAACAGGATTTGAGGGTAAAGAGGTCAATTGCACCGGGAAAGACTGCTTTGAGTTTTACTAATCTCTCTAAGGTTTCAGGACGAATCACATTCATTTTATGATTGAGTGTGGTTTGTTCTGTATGAGAGGTTAATTCTCCCGCAGCAAAGATAATTTTTATACAGGACTCATAGCGATCGGCTAAAACTTTATAGCCTAATTCTATCAGTTGTCCGGCGGTTTTTGAGGGAACTTTTTCGGTTTTGGTTGCTTTACATTCTCCAACAATGGGATAGGGTTTTTCTGCATAAAAATCTAATCCTCCCGGTCCCCCTGTTGTTTCAGGATCGAGACTTGCTTGGGAGTTTTCGTTGGAGTTACGAAAACCCAGAAATACTAAACTTTTGCGAACTAATCTTTCAAATTCGTGACCGTTGCTGGAGTTGCCAATTTCTGCTATCTTATCAATCCATTCTCGGTTATTTTCATCAAGTTTTAAGTTATTTTCTGGAGGTATAATCGGGGGAGGTGGAGGTGAAATGCGATCGCCAGAAGTGACAATAGGTTTAGGATCGGAAGGACGAGGATCGGTTGGTTTTGGTGTTTGTGTTATTGTTTTAGGCTTCTTTATTGGCGGATTTGTCAACTCTTTCTGTAATTCATCAAGTAAACTATCGATATTTTTTACTTTGGGTTTTTTGGGTTGGGGAATTTGTCGATTTTCGAGTTGTTTACATTGCTGGGAAAATTCTTCATCGCTGAAAACGGGATGAGATTGCGCGATCGCAATGGGTTGAGATAATCCTGCGATTTTTCCCAGTTCCTCTTCTGCGTCAGGAGTTGGAGAAATGGCGATCGCTTCTGGAAGTAGATAAACACGCAAATAGGCGAAAAATAAATAGGAAAAATTGTCTAAATTTTCTTCTAATGTCGCTTTTTTCCAAATCGTTAATTGGGATAATATTTCTAATTTTTCATGGTTCCTAATAGTTTCGCATTTTTCACATTTTGCCCATAATTTTACAGCAATGGTCTCAGGAGTAGGCTTTTCCAGTATTTTCTTTGCTGTTTCCACAAAATCTGAATGATAGTATTCTTCAGGAGTGCAATTTAGTTTAATATTAACGGGATATAAAGCAAATTCTCGTCCCGGACGTAAGGACATTCGAGACATTGCAACGATTGTTTCATTTTGAAAGAGTGCTTCTATATCCGGAGCAGGTAAATAGAGAGCAATGCGTAATTGTTTAGTCATTATTCATCAAGTTCAATTGTAATACAATTATCAGAATATTCAAAGATAGAAACTATTTTATGAACCATCTTTACGATATGATTTGAACCCAAACTGGTTTCAATATAAAGATTTGTTCCAGCAATTTTTTCACTTGAATTAAGATCTTCAGGATTTTTACTAACATAAGATCGTGTAGTTCCTTTGAGTTTAAGTAATTTTTCAATCTCCCGTTTATGGTATAAATTCATCAGCGTACAAACTGTGATCAAAAAATCTCGCCATGAATTAACTTCGTATTGATTATCTTGAAACGTAAAAGCCCGAATAGGCTTTCGTGTATAATTTCTCTCAAACCATTGTTTTTCTATTTCATTATCCTCAGCATTTTCTGTTTCAACTATTTTTTCATTGTCTGGTTCTACAATCTTTCCCTTATCCACAACAACAACTTCATATTCTTTCGATTTATTATTTGCTTTTCCCTTCACTTCTTGCGAACTTTCAGAAATTGGACTCTTTTCTCCTATAATTTCTTCACTATCATTTGAATCAATTGAGTCTGTACCTTCTAAAAATCCATCTAATTCATCATCTTCTGTATCTAATTCATCCTCTGGTGATGTAAATACTGATTCTAGTAAGTCATCATCCTCAATTATTTCCTCTTCTATGATAGGAATAGGATTGCTTAAAATTTCCAGCAATAGAGGATTTTTGAGTGTATCTTTCAAAGAAAACAGTGAAATTTGTTCGTCACTCAATTGATAGCGTTCACGCTGTTGATAAACACCATAGAGATAAATCAGAGATGTAATTTCTTCTAACTTTAAATCGACCCATTCACCACCAATTTTTTTAACTAGATGATTGAGAGTTTTCTTTGCTTCCCAAGTTTTTTTGATTTTTTTACTTTTCGATCGCACAAGACAACCACGAGTTAAATCGAAAGATTTATAGTCAGTCAATCGATTGATTCCAGCATTAACAGTAACTCCATGAGATTGCTGTATAACAGCAACTCCTATTTTGAATTCTTGCTCTTTTTCGATCCCAATGATTTTGAAGTTAATCCAGCCATTATTTCTACTTTTGGGGGTAATATCGACAATTTCTTGAATAACCAAACTTTCGATTTTTTCTCCACTTGCTGTTTCTCCTGAAATTTTCTGATCGATCAACGTATTAAACCCAAATCTCAAAATTTCTGCAACGCGATCGCGATCCTCTAAAAACTCTTCACTAATGCTTTCTTCTTGTTCTCGACTGAGAGCTAAATTAAATCGTTCTAGAGGATTTTCTGGGAGAATATCTTCTTCCACTTTAAAATTATCTGCACACCAGCGCAAGGCTTCACGAACTGTTGGTTTTTCTCGTTTCGCGTGATTTCTGAGTTGTTGTTCATCAAATGGATAAAGTGGATGAGGTGGAACTAAATTTTTGTTTGTATATAAGATATCGAGCCAGAGTTTAACTAACTCAACTATTGAATTAGGATTAACAAATTGTAATTCAATCTGTTTCCCTTGAGTATAAGTTGAAAGGCGATCGGGAGTTCCTCCCAGAAAGCCTTCGTTTAAGTTTCGCCAAGTATCAGGCAGCATTACTGTTAAAATTACAACTCCTTTTCCAACTTTAGCTTGGCTTAAAGTATCGTAAAGCGATTTAATCAATAAAGAGATAACTTGCGGACTGGTTAAACCCGATTTATTAACTTTGTCTGGATCGGTTTCAAGTTCATCAAAACAGATAACAATTGAACTATAATAACCGACTAAATTGAGGATCTTCCGAATATTTCCCAGTGCTTCAGCTTCTCGATCTTGATTGCTTTTTTCTGGATTATATGGGAGTCCAAGTGTTTGAGCATGAGAGGGTTCTAACTCGTTCCCAGCTAACCATTTTATAGCATAGCTTGAAGCACGTTCTGAAAGTGTCCAGAGGATACCGCGAATAATATAAGGATCGATATGGGGTTTCTTTTGACCAATTTTTTGACTAAGAAGCTCAATCAGATTTTTGCCTTTGGCTAAACTAGCTTTATAAGCATGGTCGAATTTTTTGCTAAGGATTTTTGCTGTTTTGGAAGTTGAAACAACTTCATTCACCATTGCTGTTGCAATTTCTTGCCATTGCATGACATCTTGACTCCCCACACGAGCCAAACTATCAGCAACAGTTTGCTGAAACTGATAATTGATCAAGTTTAAATCAGTATAATTTAGGACATTAGCATAAACAAATGTTGTATTTCCCTTCTGTCCTAATTGATAACGCACGCGGTTAACAAGATGAGTTTTTCCCTGTCCTTGTTGTGCGGTCAAAACTAACGAGGTTACTTTAGGAGATTCATTAGTTTTGACTTGTTCTAATGCTTGTAAAACAGTATCCGACGCATGAGCATTCAGGGTGGTGACATCGGGAACTTTTCCCCAAACATTTTGCTCTCGAACAATTCCCACTTTGCTGAAAATGTTTTGATTTTTAATAACAATGTGGACTGCTTCTAAAGGAGAAGGTGTTGTGTTTTCCATCGTGAGTGACTTCGCGGAATAATTAGGACAGAGAGAAGGGAAATTAAGAAAAATTTAAGGATTGAGATGTTTGACGTAATAGCGGAATGCACCACTAGGAAGGGTTAAAGAATCCTCTCGCTTATCTGGGGTCATATCCGGCATTTCTCCCGCCATAAGCTGTACAATATCCTCAGCCTGCATCTCTACTAGCCAATTGTTGAAGTGCGATCGCGTTACTTTTTCTCCAATTTCCCGACGAAGCTGGTAAATCGGTACTAAATGTCCCAGGTTGTAATCCTTGTTTAAACGATGATACACTTCTAACAGCATTTCTTTAAAGCCTTCGTAGGACTCAAGGCGAGGAGAAGGAGGTGGTTCAATGTTAATGGTAGGTGCAATTGTTGGTGTAGACTCATCAATATTCCGAATCCATTTCAGTAAAGCATTAGGAACTTTTGTGCCGACTTGATTACCTTTGAATATAAAGTCAGGGCTTTTTAGTCCTCCTTTTAATACTTGTAATCCTTTTTCAGTCAGAGAAACTTTTTCCGATCGCCCTTTTTTGGTCATTGCGATCGCCTCCATTTCTTGCAATTCCTCAAAAATCGGTTGATAATCCTTAGATTTTTCCCGAGTTCTCACTAATTTTTTGTTGAGTTCGCCTCTTTTGACCTCGGTTGTTAAACCGTCTAAGTCCCAGAGAAATAAGAGTAAACGAGTTTTGGCGTTTTCTACCTGAGCAGGATTTAGCATATTTGTACTTCTTTTGAGTTCCCTAAGTAAAATTGTAACTGTATTCTGTATTTATCATAATATCTCTTACCTGAAAAAGGGTACAACTCTCCAGATTGAGAAAGAAATCGAAATGTAGCAAGGTTTGCTATACTCTGATTTGTTCCACGACAGCACGTAACTGGTTTAAGATTAGATTGTTTCTTCGATCGCACCTTCTGCTTGATTAGCCAGCATTTTCAGCGCATCTAGAGTCTCCTGACTTGGCGATCGCCACAACTCGCGCTGATGTGCTTCTAGTAGCCTTTCTGCCATATCTCTTAATGCCCAAGGATTCTTTTCTTGGATAAATTCCTGCACATTTTCAGCCAATAAATAGGCTTCTGCAACCCCTTGATACATAAAATCTTCCACACAGTTTGCAGTTGCATCATAAGCAAACAAATAATCAACTGTTGCAGCCATTTCAAATGCTCCTTTATAGCCATGTCGCATCACTCCAGCAATCCATTTTGGGTTGACGACACGAGAACGATAAACTCGAGCAATTTCCTCTTTTAATTGACGTACTCTGGGGTTAGCAGGAATAGAGTTATCGCCAAAATAAGTGGTAGGATTTTCTCCTTTTAAACTACGAACGGCTGCAGTTAATCCCCCTTGAAATTGATAGTAATCATCGGAGTCTAAGATGTCGTGTTCTCGGTTATCTTGATTGTGAAGAACAATTTGCAGATCCTGCAAACAGCGTTCAAAGGCTTCTGGGGAAGAAATACCTTGAATGTTGCCATTTTCTGAGGGAGAATAAGCGTAACTACTCCAGTTTAAATAAGCGCGTGCTAAGTCTTCATCGTCGTGCCAATTTTGGCTTTCAATTAACCCTTGTAACCCCGCTCCATAAGCTCCCGGTTTTGAGCCAAAAATGCGTTGTAGGGCGCGTAATTCTGCTTTTTCTGTAATTAAACCCTGCTGTTGCCAAAAGGTAGTTTCCTGCTTTACTTTGGCAGCGAGGGGATTTTGTGCGGGGGGTTCGTCGAGTTGAGAAATGGCGGCGATCGCATCATGAACTAGGCGAATTAAGTTGGGAAAGCCATCCCGAAAAAAGCCAGAAATGCGTAAAGTTACGTCTACCCGAGGTCGTCCTAAAATAGATAAAGGAAGAATTTCAAAGTCAACAACTCGCCGCGATAATCCATCCCAAACGGGTTTTACTCCTAATAATGCTAACACTTCGGCAATGTCATCTCCTCCAGTTCTCATGGTAGATGTTCCCCAGACAGAGATTGCTAAAGTTTGCGGATATTCTCCATTTTCTTGAGTATATCTTTCGATGACTATTTCGGCGGCTTTTCGTCCTACATCCCAAGCTGTTTCTGTGGGAATTGCACGAATATCAACGGAGTAGAAATTGCGTCCTGTGGGTAATACTTCCGGTCGCCCTCGGGTGGGTGCGCCAGATGCACCACTGGGGATATACTGCCCATTGAATCCTCTTAATAAATTGCTGATTTCTTGTTTGGTTTTGGATAAGTTGGGTAGGAGAGTTGTTTGAATCCAAGTTAATTCTTTTTTGGTGTTTTGACCTATTTCTAAGTTATGGATTTGATGAGTGAGGAGATTATCAATGAGATAGCTTGCTTTTTCTTCCAACTCTTCAACAATATCGCCAATCAGTTTACCTGCAAGGTACTGGCTAAAATCGGCAGTTAAGGGATCGAAATCTAAGTCTAAATCTGCGGCGATCGCGCGAGTTAATCCCATGCGATTTGGGCTAGGAGAACGGGCGATCGCCACAATTAAATCTCTTAATTGTCTTCCTTGGGGACATTGGCCAAAAATATGCAATCCATCGCGAATTTGTGCTTCTTTGAGTTCGCAGAGATAGCCATCAGCAAGGGTAAGAAATTCCGCGATCGCCTCTGCTTCGATGCTTTTAATGCCTAAATCTCGATCTAAGTTTTCTCTTGTTACCAGTTGGGTAATTTTCTCACTGAGTAAGGGTAAGCGACTGGGATTTAAAGTTTGTGCTTCGTAATACTCATCAATTAATGCCTCTAATTGTTGCAAAGCACCATAAAGTTCGGCACGGGTTAAAGGGGGTGTTAAATGGTCTAAAATGATAGCGTGTCCTCGTCGTTTTGCTTGGGAACCTTCTCCTGGATCGTTGACAATAAAGGGATAAAAATGAGGAATTGCACCGAGGGCTATTTCTGGGTAACATTCTGAGGATAAAGCGAGGCTTTTTCCTGGCAACCATTCTAAATTACCGTGTTTGCCAATATGCGCGATCGCCTGTGCTTGAAATTGTTCTCGCAACCAACAATAAAAGGCTAAATAGTCGTGGGTGGGTTCTAAATCTGGTGCATGATAATTTAAACTCGGATCGCGATCGTATCCTCTCGAAGGTTGAATCCCTACAAAAATATTGCCGAATTGAATGCCAGAAATTGGGAATCGGGAATTTGAGGATGGGTTGATATTGTCCCAGCGATTGGTAATAGCTTGTTGAGTATTTTGAGGTAAAGTAGAGAAATATTGTTTATATGCTTGACTCGATAGTGATTGTGCGCTAAAATGGGAGTGGTTTGCTCGCAATTCATTCGCTTCCAAATCGTTAGTTATACCGGAAGTTAGACGAGAAATCAGTTCATCTCCCGTCTCGGGAATATTTTCTAAAAAATACCCTTCTTGTTGCAAGGCTTTCAGGATTTCGATACAACTTTCAGGAGTATCTAAGCCAACTCCGTTGGCGATTCTACCGTCTTTATTGGGATAATTGGCTAACACTAAAGCAATTTTTCTCTCGGCTACTGGAGTTTGTGTTAAATTGACCCAATTTTTAGCTAAATCTGCGACAAAATCAAGGCGATCGCGTCTGGGTTGATACACCACAACATCGGTTTCTAAATCTTCATTCCATATCTGCACAGATTTAAACGAAATTGCGCGAGTAATGACTCTTCCATCGACTTCAGGAAGTGCAACATTCATGGCCACATCTCGAGGGGATAATCCTTGAAAACTGGTTTCCCATTGTTCCTCTGTCCCACCACTAAGAATTACTTGTAAGACAGGAATATCTAAAGTTTTCCATAAATCCGGTTGTTCTTCGCTGCCTATTTTGGCCAGAGAAAAACTGGTAGTATTTAGTAATACTTGAATAGGGGACTCGTTTTCGGGTTGAAAATAGGAGATTAACTCACTTTGTACCTCACGATCGCGCAAAGAAGAAACAAATACAGAAATAGGTTCGATATTTCTCTCCCTTAAGGCTTGACAAAGTGACTCAATTGGGAGAACATTTCCTGCTAAATAGTGAGCGCGATAGAACAAAATGCCAACTTTTTGAAAAGAAGGCGATCGCGGCTTCTTACTACCCTCATATAACCCCACCCGAGGCACATTCACAGCTTCTAGATAGTGATAATCCAAATTTAAACAAAAACTGCCCACAAACTTAAACGCATTGATATAATTCTCCACACCTCCTTCTCTAAAATAATGCCAAAGGCGATCGACAGCCGTTAAAGGTACAGTAGAATGACTCATTAAACTCAAATCTGGGCGATCGTCTCCAGGTAAAATAAATAAAGATGCACCCGTATTCTTCGCAATTTCTGCAACAACTTCTAACCCATAAGACCAATAAGATCGCCCTCCCAATAAACGCAAAATGATTATTTTCGCTGCTCCTAAGACACTATCTCCATAAGCATCAATACTGAGTTGCTGCTGTAATTGTAAGAGATTAACCGCACGAATTTGGGGGAAATTTTCAGGAAGATGAGGAATAGCTGCCGCTAGCGTTTGAATATCTGTATCCGCAGCCGTTAAAATGGCGATCGGTGCCGGAGTTTGTTCGATAAAAATAACGCCTTCTGAGTCTGGATTCCACCCTCCAGGAGTTGCCGCAATTCGGTGCATGAATTTTCTTTAAAATTAAGAGTAAGTTCTATCTTAGCAAATTGCGATCGAATTTAAAACTCTCCTTTTGATCGGTCATGCCAACACGACAAAGATTAAAATTAGGGTTTGAGTAAGCGAGGTTCGGATTTGCGATAATCTGCAAGGACTTTCATTTGAGAGGAATTAGTAGATTGATTCATAATGCGGGAATTTTTATGCTAAATTTTTATGCTAAATTTTTTGTTTTGAAAAGATGCAACCCTGTTCTATGATATAATTATTCTACCGTATTTTCATTATCCTGTCCGGTTAAAATTAGATAAAGATAATTTTCTGATGATCTTGAAAACTTTAGAAAAACGCTTAATTGTTTCTTGTCAAGCACCGATTGATTCTCCCCTCCACGATGCCAATATTATTGCGGCGATCGCGCAAGCATCGATTCTGCAAGGTGCCGCAGGAGTGAGAATTGATACTCCCTCCCACGTCAAAGCAACGCGCCAAAAGTTACCCCATACCCCAATAATTGGACTCTGGAAGCAACAAATACCTGGTTACGAGGTTTATATTACTCCTCGCTTTCAAGACGCGATCGCGATCGCCGAAGCTGGTGCAGATATTATTGCTATTGATGGGACTCTACGCGATCGCCCCGAAGGAGAAACTGTCTCTAATCTAATTACTAAAATTCACAATGAACTCGGTAAATTAGTCATGGCAGATATCGACGATCTCGAAAGTGCAACCCAAGCTATTGAAGCAGGTGCAGATATTGTCGGGACAACACTTTATGGGTACACAAAGCAAACATCTGAAAGTCACCCTCCAGGGTGGGAATTATTACGCCAAATTGTCGAAAAATTGGACATTCCTGCAATTTGTGAAGGGGGAATTGCTGCACCAGAAATGGCAAAAAAAGCCCTCGATTTAGGCGCTTATGCCGTTGTTGTTGGTACGGCAATTACGGGGATAGATTTAAAAGTGCAATCTTTTCAAAGTGTTTTTTCGGATAACTGAGTTAATAGATATTTGTAAGCATTCAGGTGTTGGGATTGACAAAAAGGAAAAAATGAGTAGGGTAAGAGAATGAAAAACAAGCAACCCAGCAGCCCAAAGAACAGAGAAGAGCTAAAGCAGATGTCAAAAGCTGTTTTAGTGGAACTGGTGCTGGAGCAAGAAAAGAGGGTTGTAGAACAGCAAAAAATGATAGAAAAACTGGCAAAAGAAGTAGAAAGGCTAAAAGGGATACTAGAGAGAGATAGTAAAACATCATCAAAACCGCCATCAAGCGACCTAATCAAGCGTTCAGAAAAAAAAGTAGAAGCCATCCCCGAAGAAGAGAAAGAGGAAAAAAAGAGGAAAAGAGATTGCGGAAGCCAAGTGTCCGGAGAATTACCAGAAACAGTAAGAGCAGGACAGGATTTGGGAGTGAGATTACAAGGGATGCTAGTGTGGTTAGGACATTATGGACATCTATCCTACGAAAAGCAACAAGAATGGTTGCGAGAATTCGGAAAAATCGAAGTGGGAATAGGCACCCTAGCAGCAACCAGTCAACGAGTTGCCGAAGCGGTAAAGCCTCAAGTGGAGCAATTACGAGAATGGGTCAAGACTCAAGAGCAAGTTAATGTGGATGAATCCCCGTGGCTAGTCAAAGGAGTCAAAGAATGGATGTGGGTCATCTGTGGAGAAGGATATAGCCTCTTTCATGCTGGAGACACCCGCTCGAGAGCCGAACTGGAATATTTGTTGGGAAAGAGTTTTAACGGAGTGTTGTGTTCGGATGATTTCAGTGTTTACAATGGCTACCGAGTTACGGCTCAACAGAAGTGCCTTGCTCACCTGCAGAGACATTTTCGACAAATCAGCCAACTCAAATCCCCTCATCAGGCGAAGCTGGCACAAGCCTTTCTTGACTTAATCTCGGAAGCCTTTACTCAACATCGCCAATGGCGAGAAACCCAAGAAGCGAGTGCTTATGCGAGTTGGGCAGAATCATTTAAAGAGCGCATCCAACAGACTATTGATGCTTGGTGGGAGAAAGCCGGTCATGGAGCACGTTTATTGTTGCGCTCTTTGCTCCATAAATCACACCAATGGTGGTATTTTCTTGACCATCCAGAAGTCTCTCCTGACAACAACCGAGCGGAACGTTCTCTGCGTTTGGCTGTGACCAAGCGTAAAGTTTCTGGCGGCTCTCGTTCTTTTGAGGGCATGGAGCGTAGCGCTCTTCTATTGAGCGTCATTCAATCTTGTCGTGCTCAAGGTCGTTCTGTTGTTGATTTTTTTCAACAGGCTCTTTCTTTGACGAGGGCTAACGATTCTACTTCTTTATCTTTGATTCCACAACCCTACTAAATCTGTGTCTTTTGTCAACCCCAAGACCTGAATCCTTACAGATATTTAATAGATCTTGTGGAAAATACTGAAAATTTAAGTTATAATTATATCTTCTCAGATTGACAAAAATAATTCTACAAATGTCGCAGCTTATAATAAGAATAAGTTCTCTAGCTGGGTCGGAGATTATCGATGTTGACACTTCCTGCTTTAATGCCTCATGGTTCTTGTTTTTTTTGGAATGTTCCCTTAACAACACTTCACGTTACTGCCGATTGTCTCATTTTTTTAGCTTATTTTTCCATTCCGGCTATTATGTTTATCAATCGCAAGTATGCAACCGAAAAAGCACGATCGCTTCTCGTACTATTTGCTGCCTTTATTTTTAGCTGCGGCCTCGGTCATTTAGCGACAGCATGGAATATTTGGCACACAGATTATTGGTTAGAAGGAGGCACAAAATTAATCACAGCATTAGTAAGTGGTTATACTGCAATTGAATTAAAACGCTGTCTGCCTAATTTATTAAAAACGCAACAAAATCTAGAACGATCTGAAGAGTTAATGAAAACCGATCCCCTAACGGGATTAGTCAATCGTCGAGGATTCCAAGAAGCTGTTAATCAATTGTACAAAAACGATCGCGATCGCAAGACACTTCATACCTTAATCTTACTAGATTTAGATGGATTTAAAACCGTCAATGATACTTATGGACATCCTTTTGGCGATCGACTTTTGTGCCAAATTGGAGAACTCCTGAAAATGAATATTCGTTCCCCAGAATCTTTCGTTGCTAGAATTGGGGGAGATGAATTTGCTATTCTGCTGGAAAATTGTGGGATTATCGAGGCGAGTAACGTTGCGATAAGATTGCGTTGTCTGATTGCGGAATTTTCTCTCACGAAAAATAATTTAAACTTGGGAGTGAGTGCAGGATTGTCTATTTTTGATTCCCAGAAAAGTCTAGAAACAGTCTATGAAGAAGCAGACAAGGCTTTATACTATTCCAAAAAAGCAGGGAAAAATCTCATTTCTTGGGCTAATTCACTCGAAAAGAATCAATTTAATTCAGTTTAAGCGATCGCTATTTTTCATTAACGATAAATCCATATTTTTCAAACACACTTTTTGCTGTATCTGTCGATAAAAACTCAACAAATTTACGAGCAAATTCAATATTTTTGCTACTATTTAAAACAGCAATAGGATAAGCAATTGGCGAGTGAGAATCTTCCGGTGCAACGAAAATTATGCGGCAATTTTTACATAACTTCGCATCTGTTCCATAAACAAATCCGGCATCAACATTGCCAGTTTCAACATAAGATAAAACTTGCCTTACATCTTTTCCAAAAACAAACTTGCTTTCCAGTTTTTGATAAAGATTAAAATAATCTAAAATTTCTTTACTATAAAAACCAACCGGAACACTTTCTGGATCGCCTAGAGCAATTTTATCGATTTTATCTGTTGTTAATTCCTGAAGTTCTGCAATTTTGTTCTTTTCCTTTCCTGCAATAACAACAATTTGATTTTGGAGCAAATTCCGATGAGTTTCTTCTAATATAAGATTCTTATCTCGAAGAGCATTCATTTGTTTTGTTGCTGCTGAAATAAAAACATCTACTGGCGCACCTTGTTCTATTTGGTGTTGTAAAGAACCAGAAGACCCAAAATTAAACACTAATTTAACCTTGGGAAATCGGTTCTCATATTCTCTCCCAACCGTGGCGATCGCATCTTGTAAACTCGCTGCAGCCGATATCGTCAAGTTAACCTCTTCCCTTTGACGACTCATTTCTGTATTATTACAAGCAACCAAAAAAGCGATCGCGATCGCACCCAAAAACCACCTTCTCTTAAATCTCATCATTCATTCTTTTAAAAATCACCATTTCATTGCCCACAACTGGACTTCTGGCTACCATTTCTCCTTGTTCATCTAAAATATCAATTTTAGTAAAGTCCAATTGTTTCGATCGCCTTAAAACTTCATTTGCCAGTTCATTTTGTTGAGGTTGAGGTAAATCGTACCATTCTATTCCCACCGTAACCGTTAGATCGCCGCTAAAGAAATTCGCTTGAATAGAACTAATTAACCCATCTGCATATTGATTGGTAATCTCCAAAACTTGTTCTTGAATAGCAGCAATTAAACTTTGTTCTGGAGTCAACTTGGGACGAGAAAATGGCAGAGAAAATGGTTTAGATTTGGGAGTAACAACAGGTTTAAAAGGAGTTGGTGCTGTAATTTCAGGAGGAAGTGTGTTAGTTGGTTTTTGAGGTTGTTGCGGTTCCTCGATCGCAGGTTTAACCACCTCTGGAACTCGGGCAATTGGTTCGGGTTTATCTCCCCCCGAAAAAGCGATCGCCGTCACAAAAATTACCGCAATTAATCCCCCTAAAATCCCCGTCAGCAAACCATCAGAGAGATTTTCCTCCATCGACTCAGGTAACAACTCCCGCACCTTATCCAACACCCACTCCCACGCATTTTGCAGGGTTTGCAGGCTTAACAAATCTTCATCCGAATCGGGAACAGGCTCTTTCGGAAGTCCTTCTGGGGAGATTACCGCGGCCACAGCCACAGGTTCCGCCTCAAATTCTGAAACCTCCCGAACCTCCATTTCTCGGTAACTTTCCGGCGCTTCCAAAGCCGTAGATAACCCTTCCACACCCATAGCCAAGACCCGAAAAACCGAAGGAGGTAGAGATAGATCTGACTCCTCCTCAAGTTGACTAGCGATTTGCTCCAAACGCGCGATCGCCCCCCGCACCTGTTTGATATCATCCGTTAAAGCGGATGCTTCTGTTTCGTTTTCCCCTGTTACGGGTTCTTGTTGTTCTTCAGACATAAATTTTTCCTCCAGACCCCAGCAACTCGGAAAATCTGAGATAATTCCTAACAAATGAACAATCTCAACAGGCTAAATTTATCACCATCTCTGGTCCTATAGTCTAGTTCCTTAACGAGAATCAACAATTTCAGTCCTAATTTTATGAAACGCCGTCATTTTTTCTTCTTTTCTGGAGGTCTGGCGATCGCCGGACTCGGTTATCTGGCCAAAAACGTCAAGACCCAAACCCACTCTCCCAACACCAATGCCGATCGCCTGCTAGAACCCCCGAATTTTCGCTTTGTATCCATCGCTGACAGTGGAACCGGGTCAAAGTCACAATATGATGTTGCCGGGGCAATGAAGGGCTATTACGACCAAAATCCTTATCCTCTCGTGGTGATGGCGGGGGATAATATTTACAATAATGGAGAAATCGAGAAAGTTGAGGCAGTTTTCGAGCGTCCTTATAAACCTTTACTCGATCGCGGTGTTCGTTTTCAAGCCTGTTTGGGAAATCACGATATTCGCACGGATAACGGCGATCCTCAAGTTGCCTATCCCGGTTTTAATATGAAGGGACGTTACTATAGTTTTCAGGAGGGAGATATTCAGTTTTTTGCCCTCGATACGAACTATGAAGCCAATTGGGAATCTCAATTAACTTGGCTGAAAAATGAATTAAGTCACTCCCAAGCAGCTTGGAAAGTTGTTTTTGGTCATCATCAAATTTATGCCTCGGGACATTATGGCTATAACGAATTTCTCGCCCCTAAATTAACCCCTTTATTTGCACAATATGGGGTTCAACTTTATATTAATGGTCACGAACACCATTACGAACGCACCTATCCCATTCGCGGTACCACTTATGTAACCTGTGGCTGTGCGGCAGGTTTGCGTCCCGTGGGGCGATCGCAATGGACGGCGCTATCTGCTTCTCGCTTAGGTTTTGCCGCTTATGAAGTCTATGGCGATCGGATTCTTGTCCAAGCGATCGGCACCGATGGAACAGTATTCGATCGCGGTATTATTCCTCTTAATTAGTCCAATATGCGATCGCCGTAGTGTTAAGATAAAGGAACACCCTCCGCATTCCCTTAACTCAATTCTCAAAGCGATACCCGTTTATGGAAATTGAAGCGTTTAGCGAGCTTTTCCCTCTCTTCAATACAGCCAGTCCCGAAACGCTGCAATGGCTGCTTTCTGTTGCTGTCGAACATTCCTACCCTCAAGAACGAGCGGTTTTAATGGAAGATGCTTGGGGTAATGCTGTTTATTTTATTGTTTCCGGATGGGTGAAAGTCCGTCGTTTGGCGGGAGAAAATGCCGTTACCCTTGCTGTGATGGGACGCGGTGACTTTTTTGGCGAAATGGCAATTTTAGACGAATCCCCGCGCTCGACGGATGTGGTAGCGTTGTGCAAGGTTGAACTCCTGAGTATTTCGGCTCAACGCTTCATTCAAACCCTCTTCAAAGATCCTCAATTGCACCATCGAATGTTGCAGTTAATGGTACAGCGATTGCGTTATTCTAATCTCCGCTTTCAATTGCGCGATCGCCCTCCTGCGGTCAAGTTAGCAAAAACTCTTATTCTCATTGCCGATCAATACGGACAAATTACCGACCAAGGAAAAGAAATTCTCTTGATTTCCTATGACGATCTGGCTCAAATTTCTGATATTAGGATTGAGGAAACCCAGAAAATTATCGAAAAATTGGCAGATAAGGGCTGGATTAATATTAATAAAGCTCGTCATAGTTTATCGTTAGTCAATCTCAGACAATTAACCCATTTAGCGGGGAAAGTTTAAAGGTGGATCGGGAAAGATGAGTGATGAGGGAGTAGGGGGAAGTTAGAGAATCAGCATTAAAAAATGATAGAATTGGGAGGTTTTGTAGGGGTAAAAAATAAATGTTGGGGTAGGGGCGTATTGCTTATGCCCATTTCCGGTACACACCCCAAATTTATCGACCTCAAATATTTGATATTCCCCCCAAAAATCACCAAGCGCGATCGCATTTCCTCCCCAAGAGAATTCCGATCAAGAGACGCGATCGCATTGCTCATGAATTGGTTTATTGAAAGCGCGATCGCCGTTATCGGAACAGGGTGCAAGCATTGCACCCCTACGGTAAAATGATAGAATTGGGAGGTTTTGTAGAGGTAGAAAATTGATGTTGGGGTAGGGGCATATTGCTTATGCCCATTTCCGGTACACACCCCAAATTTATCGACCCCAAGTATTTGATATTCCCCCCAAAAATCACCAAGCGCGATCGCATTTCTTCCCCAAGAGAAATCCGATCAAGAGACGCGATCGCATTGCTCATGAATTGGTTTATTGAAAGCGCGATCGCCGTTATCGAAAAAGGGTGCAAGCATTGCACCCCTACGGTAAAATGACAGAATTGAGAGGTTTTGTAGAGGTAGAAAATTGATGTTGGGGTAGGGGCATATTGCTTATGCCCATTTCCGGTACTTCAATACTGACTTTCTGCCCGGTATGCGGATGCGTAGGTTAAAGAGAGAAGATTTTCTCGATGTTTAAATTGGAAGCAATTTGAACGAGTTTGTTTTTATCTTTAGGATTGGGGAGATAGGGAACTGTTCCTAGAATGGGAAGATGGGTTAGGGATTGGATCAGATCGATGGGAGTCCAATCGCTTAATTGTTCTTCGGTTATGGGTTGAGAACAATTGAGAATAATGCCTTTGAGATTTAATTTTACCTGACGGGCGAGGGCGACATTGGCCACAGTTTGCGCGATCGCCCCTAACTTGACAGGAACAACTAACACCGCATTTAAGTGCCATTGGGAAGCAATATCAGCAACCGTTAACTCGTGAGTCACGGGAGAACCCAATCCCCCCAAGGCTTCTATCAAAACAAAAGGATAATTCTGCACTAAAATTTGATAGGTTTGCCAAACTTTTCCCAAGTCGATCGCCCTCCCTTCTCTGTCGGCGGCGATAGGGGGGGCCACAGGTGTTTTAAACTGAAGCGGAACAAGGGTTTCTGGCGGTTGCGATAACTCGAATAGTTCTCGGTATAACTCCCCATCTCCTGTTCCAGTTTGCAGGAGTTTCATTAAAGCGAGAGTATTGGGCGATCGATAAGTTTGCCAATAAGCCACTAAAGCCGTCGTCACAACGGTTTTCCCCACATCTGTATCGGTTCCCACAATCAACAAATTCGGCATTTTTTCTCGCGATTTTCCTCTTCTTTTCGGCTTGGAATCTTAGTACGCAGCTAGGGGTACGCAGCTAGGGGTACGCAGCTAGGGGTACGCAGCTAGGGGTACGCAGCTAGGGAGCGAGACGCTCCCACTACTGTAATCTACTGTTGTAGTAGCTAATGCGTAAGTCCTATCCTCTTATAAATCCGTTACGGCTCCAAGATGACTGGAAGAAACCAACTTAGCATATTTAGCTAAAACCCCTTTCGTATAGACAGGTTCCGGCGCTTTCCAGTTGGCGAGACGCTGCGCTAAATCCTCATCAGAAACGTGGAGGTGAAGCGATCGCGCTTTCGCATCAATTGTAATGCGATCGCCCTCTTGAACCAAGGCGATCGCCCCACCCACCGCCGCTTCCGGAGCCACGTGACCCACAACTAAGCCATAGGTTCCCCCAGAAAAACGCCCGTCAGTAATCAAACCCACAGAGTCCCCCAAACCTGCCCCGATAATGGCAGAAGTCGGCGCTAACATCTCCCGCATCCCCGGACCCCCTTTCGGACCCTCATAGCGCACGACAATGACATCTCCTGCCACAATCTTGCCATCGAGGATAGCGCTCAAACATTCCTCCTCCGACTCAAACACCTTCGCCGGTCCTGTCATTTGAGGATTTTTCACACCGCTAATTTTAGCAACGCCACCAAATTCCGCTAAATTCCCCTTCAAAATGGCTAAATGTCCCGTTTTATACAAAGGATTGTCCCAGGGACGAATCACATCTTGATCCGGGGAAGGCGTATCGGAAACATCCGCCAAAACCTCCGCAACCGTCTGTCCGCTTATGGTTAAAGCATCCCCATGCAAAAGGTCATGTTTGAGCAGCATTTTCATCACTTGGGGAATACCTCCCGCAGCGTGTAAATCCGTCGCCACATAACGCCCGCTTGGTTTCAGATCGCACAATACCGGAACTCGGTTGCGAATAGTTTCAAAATCGTCCAAGGTTAAATCAACGCCAATGGTACGAGCGATCGCCAGTAAATGTAACACTGCATTGGTAGATCCACCGATCGCCATCACCACAGAAATTCCATTTTCAAAGGCCTTGCGAGTCAAAATCTGACTAGGGAGAATTTGCTTGCGAATAGCTTCCACCAAAACCGCCGCCGATTTTGCCGCACTCTCCGCCTTTTCCCCATCAACCGCGGCCATAGTAGAAGAATAAGGCAGACTCATCCCCATCACCTCAAACGCCGAGGACATAGTATTGGCTGTAAACATTCCCCCACAAGACCCCGCCCCTGGGCAAGCATTGCGCTCGATCGCCATCAGAGTCTCCTCTGTCATTTTCCCGGCTCCGTGCTGTCCCACGGCCTCAAAAGCACTGACCACCGTTAAATCCTGCCCGTCGTAATGTCCTGGCTTAATCGTGCCGCCATAGACAAAAATAGCAGGAATATTCATGCGTGCCATAGCGATCATCGCCCCAGGCATATTTTTATCACAACCCCCGATCGCCAGCACCCCATCCATACTTTGAGCATTACAGGCAGTTTCGATCGAATCAGCAATGACTTCCCGCGAAACAAGAGAATATTTCATCCCCTCCGTCCCCATCGCGATGCCATCGGATACCGTAATTGTGCCAAACATCTGCGGCATTGCTCCCGCCTCTCGCAGCGCGGTTTCCGCCCGTCCAGCCAGCAGATTAATGCCCATATTGCAGGGGGTAATCGTGCTATAACCATTAGCAAGCCCGACAATAGGTTTGTTAAAATCGTCGTCCCCAAATCCCACTGCCCTTAACATGGCACGGTTAGGCGAGCGTCGAAATCCTTGGGTAATGGTCTGACTTCTCCGATTGTCCGATACATTGCTTGACATAATTGTTGGGTTCTCCTGTTAACCTAAAAAGACCATTTTAATGAAGCTATTTTTCTATTGTCCTACCTTCACTCCCTCCTCTTGACAATTTTGGGGAATTTCTTGGGAATTTTTGCCCGATGAGGGAAAACGCCAATTTTTCAAAAAATGTCTGAATCCTTAACAATTGTTTAAGAAAACCCGAAAGCCTTGGCCTATCTTGTTTTTACAGAGGGAGAGTCAATCTATTATTGGCGATCGCCTCGAAAATGATCACGGAAAATGAGGTTATTCCTACGGATGAAGAATTATAACTAAATAGGAAGTAGCCCTCGAACAGGGCCGCAATTAAGTAGATCTCAGGGGTGCAACATTGAAAATCAGGAAATTAGGCAAGAGGGCGATTCCCTCTAGTCTTTATATCGGTATTATCTCGCAAAATTATTGAGGATATGAGCAAAGAGTTATTGATGATGGATGCCAGAGAACTCTTGCGGCGCTATGCTAAAGGGGAACGAGATTTTCAGGGCGCAAAACTAGAAAGCGCATTTCTGGGGGGGGCAGATTTAAGTGGGGCGAATTTACGCGAGTGCGATCTCAGTGGAGCCAACTTAATTGGAGCAAATTTAGAAAGAGCAAATTTACGAGAATCAAATTTAAGTGATTCTCATCTTGATGCTCTATTAAATGAAGCAAATTTGATTGGTGCTAATTTAACTAGAGCGACTTTAAAAGGGGCAAGGTTAATGAATGCTTCCCTCAGATCCGCTAATCTCCAAGGTGCCATTTTGACGGGGGCAGACTTGAGTTATGCTGTCATGAGTGAAGCTGATTTGCGCGATAGCGATTTGAGTCGGGCCAAAATGATTGGCTGCAATTTAGGGCGGGCCAAATTAATGAATGCTTCCCTCGAAGGGGCTAATTTAGAGGGAGCAAATTTAACTAATGCAGTTTTAATGAAGGCTAATTTGGAGGAGGCCAATTTATCTAAGGCCATATTAGATGGAGCGAATCTCAGTTACGCGAATGCAGCAAGAGCCGATTTTAGTCACGCTCGTATTAGCAGTGCCAATTTAGGCAGCACTAATTTTACAGAAGCTAATTTTAGAGCCGCTCATATTATTTGGACGACACTGCGAAACACTGATTTTACTCGAGCTAATCTCTATCGCGCTCAATTGTGTTGGTCGAATATGACAGGGGCAATTTTGGTGGAAGCACAATTAATTGATGCCAATATTAATGAGGTCAATTTTAAGAATGCAGACTTGCGAGGAGCAATTATGCCTGATGCCGGAAGCCGCGATCTGAATGGGAAAGAATAAGGGACTTAGGGGAGGTTGTGCGATCGCGCAACCTCTGAGTTGGGCTTTTTATTCACATTTCTAACTATCTTGCAAGATAGTTTTAGAAACAATGCGAGTTTTCTTGCGATCGCTCTCGGATAATTCCCCTCCTTCTTGTAATTGCGTTGCACTTCTTTGCAAGACAGTTGCGGCACCGCGATCGCCCATTTGTAAAGCCGTTTTGGCCGCCGTTTGCAACATAGTTGCGGCTCCTGTTTTATCTCCTTGCTGGAGTTTCGTTTCCGCGATTTGAGTTTGACGATATTTAGCCAATGCAAGGATAGACTGCTGCACGGTATTATTGGGTGCGGGTTGATAAAGTTGCTGTGCCTGCACCGACACGGGAATATTCTCTGAGAATAGCCCTTCTTGTCCCAAGCCAGGATCGTCATAGCGCACCTGTATATTGGCAATAAGATGCTCTCCCGCAGGGAGTCGATCGATATAGAGGTTAGCCAGCACTACCCGCTCTTCCTTCATTAAATCCCCCAAACGCACGCTATGGCGATCGCCTTCGGGTTGTACGGGGAGTTCGATGGTGTCCGGTGCAACTTGAGCGACGGGTTTAAGTTCGGCCAGCCTCGTCCCCATAGCCAGATCGAACAATAAGTAAGCATTGGTTAAACCCACAGATTGAATGCGGGTAAAAAGTTTACCAAACTCCTCTAAGGCTTGTTCGGGTTGTTCGATATAGGATAGCGCTCCTCCTGCGGTATCGGCAATTTTTTCGAGAATATCTTGATTCCAATGGGAGCCAAAGCCCAAAGTATTGAGGGTAATATTGTATTCTGAAGCCAATTTAGCCAGTTTCAAGCAGCGATCGTTATCCCCGTGTTCGTTTTCTCCATCGGTAAGGAGAAAAATCTGGGAAGTCTTATCCTCTTTGCCTTTGGCGACTTCTTCCATGCCTAATTTCAGTCCTTCATCGATCGCCGTCCCTCCATCGGGTTGAAGTTTTGCGATGCGTCGTTTCACCTCATCAATATTCTCTACTGTTTGATTGGGAATGAGGACTTTAGCGCGATGATCGAAAGTAATGATGGAAATGCGATCGCTGGGTTTTAGTTTATCCACTAAATTAATCGCAGCTTCTTTCACAGTTTTGAGGGGTTTTCCGTTCATCGAACCGCTATGATCCAACACGAGACACAAATTAAGCGGTAATGTACTATCTTGTTCGCCTGCTAAAGCAGCAAGGGAAATAGAGAGTTGACGTTGACTGCTGGCTTGATTGGCATCAATGTGGGAATCATTGAGAATGGGGTGCAAACCGACTTTCATCAGAAAAATTGGGTAGAAACCCCGTCCTTATAGGACGGCTTTATATTAGTTTCGCTACCGCCTTGGAATTGTTTAATTAGGGTGCTTTTGTATTGCACTT